>JAFMJN010000015.1 GCA_017853435.1 Planctomycetota bacterium
AGACCGGCCCCGGTCAGCGTGCGACGATCCGCGTGTCCCAGCGTGCGGACGGTGGCCAAGTCAATGGCTCGCCGATCAACTTCGATCCGATTCTCGATCACGTCGGTTATGCGATGGCGCGTGGCATTTCGGACGACGGCCGCCGTATCGTGTTCACGCACCCGGGTGCAATCCTTCCCGGCGATGCGCCGCTCACGACCGACGTCTACTTGCTCGATCGCGACGCCAACGGCGACGGTGTGATGAACGACTGGTCGTACACCAACCTCGCACCCCTCGGATCTGCGCAGGGTGGCACGGCCGGTGGTTTCATTCCGACCGGTATTGCCGGTGCGAACGTTTCGCCGAACCTTCGTTGGCTTTCCGTAACGTCGGGCGATCCCGCGTTCATCGCCAGCCGCGGTGGCAACCCACTCAACGTTCACCTCACAGTCCTGAAGGACCTCCTTCGTAACGAAGAGCGTGTGATCGATCAGAATCCCGCCGGTGCCAACATCGACGTCCCCGTCGAAGCCCTCGCGTCGATCGCGAATAACGGATGTACCGTCGTGACGACCGCCGCGTCGAACATCATCCCGGACGACACGAACCTCGTCGAAGACGTTTTCGTCTACGACCCGCGCGTCAGTTTGGCCGCGGCGGCCCCGGCGATCATGAACACGACGATGCCGCTCCGCCTCCGCGCGGAAGGACAGGCCGGCAAGTTCTATCAGGCGGCCTGCATGCTGAACTGGAACCCGGGCGTCAAGTCCGGTCCCCACTTCATCCCGCTCGCGGTGGACGACATGTTCATCTGGTCGGCGATCCTCGGCGTGCCGAACTTCGGCAACTTCCGCGGCGTCCTCGACGCGAACGGCGAAGCCAACGCGTACATCGTCGTCCCGTTCGTGCCCGGAATGTCCGGATTCTCGTTCTACACGGGACTGGTCGTGGCGGACTTCGGTGCGCCGTTCGACATGGGCGGTTTCGGCCGTCTCCTCCCGATCACGATTCAGTGATTCGGCGGCGGATTTGAACGAATCGCGGGGGGCTCCGGAAGGGGCCCCCCGCGATGTTTTGAGGGTCGCTCGGAACGGGTAACTTCGGGGTGGAGTTTCCCCTCATGCAGCACGCGAAAGTCGGAATCGTCGGCGGCGGAACCATGGGCAACGGCATCGCCCACGTCATGGCCCAGTCCGGCCGTTCGGTCACCCTCCTCGAGATGAAGCCCGAGTTGCTCGACCGGGCGAAGAAGACGATCGAGGGCAACCTCGCACGCCAAGTGAAGAAGGGGGCGCTCACCGAGGCCGACGCCGCGGCGACCCTCGGACGCATCACGGGGACCACGGACGTCGCCGCCCTCGCCGACTGCTCGCTCGTCGTCGAGGCGATCGTCGAGAACCTCGACGCGAAGCGCAGCCTCTTCAAGAACCTCGACGCGGTCACCGCGCCGTCCGCCATCTTGGCTTCGAATACGTCGTCGATCTCGATCACGAAGATCGCCGCGTCGACCAAACGCCCGGGGCAGGTGATCGGGATGCACTTCATGAACCCGGTGCCGGTCATGAAGTTGGTGGAAATCATCCGCGGCAACGACACGTCGGATGCGACCGTGGCGGAAACCGTCGCGGTGGTCAAGGATCTTCAAAAGATCCCCGTCGAAGCCAACGACTTCCCGGGCTTCGTCTCGAACCGCGTGTTGATGCCTTTGATCAACGAAGCGGCGTTCGCGCTGATGGAAGGCGTGGCGACCAAGGAAGCCATCGACGAGATCATGAAACTCGGCATGGCGCATCCGATGGGACCGCTCACGCTCGCCGACTTCATCGGCCTCGACGTCTGTCTCAACATCATGGAAGTGTTGCAGCACGGCTTCGGCGATCCGCGATTCCGCCCGTGCCCGCTCATCCGCAAGTTGGTCGACGCCGGACACCTCGGTCGCAAGACGGGACGCGGCTTCTACACCTACGGGACCGGCGCATGACGACGGGCGTCCCGACTCTCGGCCCCGATCTCGAGCGCCTTCGCGCCGACGCCCGTGCGTTCGCCGACGAGGTGATCGCGCCCGGTGCCGCCGAGCGGGATCGCCGCAAGGAATTCCCCACGGCCGTCCTCAAAGCGGCGGCCGCGAAGGGGTACTGGGGCATCCTCGTCCCCGAGAATTACGGCGGCATGGCGGCCGGGAATCTCGGCCAGTCGGTGATCCTCGAAGAGTTCGCGCGCGCCGACGCGTCGACCCACGTCACGCTTTCGGTCCACAACTCGCTGGTCTGCGGGCCGCTCATGGCCTACGGCAGCGAGTCCCTGAAAGCCGCATGGCTCCCGAAACTCGCTTCCGGCGAAGCGCTCGGCGGCTACGCGTTGACCGAACCCCACGCGGGGTCGGATGCGGCGTCGCTTTCGTGCACCGCGGTGCGCGACGGCGATTCGTGGGTGCTCAACGGCACCAAGATGTGGATCACGACGGGAACGCAGTGCGACGTGTTGCTGCTGTTCGCGCGCACCGACCGCGAGGCCCCGAAAGCCAAGGGCATCTCGGCGTTCATCGTGCCGCGTCGCCTGCCCGGATTGACCGCGGGCAAGCCCGAGAACAAGTTGGGGATCCGCGCGTCGGAAACCGTTCAGTTGTTCTTGGAGAACGTGAGAATCCCCGCCGATTCGCTGATCGGCGAGGTCAACCGCGGCTTCAACTACGCGATGGAAACGCTGAACGGCGGGCGTGTGGGCATCGCCGTCCAAGCCGTCGGCATCGCACAGCGCATCGTCGACGAGACGGCCGCGTTCCTTCGGGATCGGGTGCGTCACGGCGAAAAGGGGCGGACCACGCAGGACGAAGATTTCCGTCTCGCCGAAATGGCGACGAAGGTCGACGCCGCGCGGCTCCTCTGCTGGCGAGCGGCCGAACTTCGCGATCAAAAGCGCGACCACGTCCGCGAGGCCTCGATGGCGAAACTCTTCGCCACGCAGTCGTGCAACGAAATCGCTCGTGCCGCGGTCGAACTCGTCGGACCCGCGGCGATTTCCGGAGGCCACGTCGTCGAACGCCTGTTCCGCGATGCGCGGATCACGGAGCTCTACGAGGGCACGACGGAAGTTCAAAAACTCGTCATCGCGAGGACGTACCTCCGGTGACCGTCGATGCGCTCGCGAAGGGAATCGTCGCGGGCGACCGCAGAGCCCTCGCGCGCGGACTTTCCCTCGTCGAGGCGGGCGCCGCCGACGGTGCGGCCCTTCTCGATGCGGTGCGTTCGCGTCTCGGACGCGCGCGCCGCATCGGCGTGACGGGACCGCCGGGAGCGGGCAAGTCCTCTCTCGTGAACGCGCTGGTGCGCGAAGCCCGCGCGGCGGGGGTCGAGGTCGCCGTACTCGCGGTCGATCCGTCGAGTCCGTTTTCCGGCGGAGCCCTTCTCGGCGACCGCGTTCGCATGTCCGAGCACGCGCTCGATCGCGGCGTCTTCATTCGGAGTCAGGCGTCGCGTCTCGCCATGGGCGGGTTGGCCGCCACGTCGCACGACATGACGGATCTTCTCGACGCCGCGGGATTCGACCTCGTCGTGGTCGAAACCGTCGGCGTCGGACAGTCCGAACTCGAAATCGTGCGCCAAGCCGACGTGACCGCGATCGTGCTCGCCCCTTCGATGGGGGACATGGTGCAAGCCATGAAGGCGGGACTCGTCGAAGCCGGCGACGTCGTGGTCGTGAACAAGGGCGATCTTCCCGGCGCGGCGTCGTGCCGCGACGAAATCGTGGCCGCCTTCGGCATGACCGCCGAATCCGGTGGAGCGGCCCGCGCGGACGACGTGCTGCTCGTTTCCGCCGCGACGGGCGACGGCGTGAAGGAACTCCTCGCACGCCTTCGTTCCATCCCGGACGTCGTCGTCGCCGAGCGCCGTATCGCCGCCGATGCCCGCCGCGTCGACGCGGCCGTCGTGCGTGCGCTCGCGGACCTGAGGCTCAAGCCCGCGGCGGCGTCGCTCGCCGCCACGCTCACTCCCGCGGTGCGCCGCGGCGACGTATCCTTGGAAGAGGCCGTTCGCACCATCGTGGCCGCCGCCGTCGGCCCCGATCGCGAGGCCCGACGTCCATGATCGGAGTATTCGTTCCATGACCCGCAAGATCCGAGTCCTCGTGGCGAAGCCCGGCCTCGACGGGCACGACCGCGGCGCCAAAGTCGTCGCCGCCGCGCTTCGCGACGCCGGCATGGAAGTCGTCTACACCGGGTTGCATCAGACGCCCGAGATGGTGGTCGCGGCGGCTCTTCAGGAAGACGTCGACGCCATCGGACTCTCGGTGCATTCGGGGGCGCATCTCACGCTCTTCCGCAAGGTTCTCGCGCTCATGAAGGAAAAGGGGCTCGACGACGTGCTCCTGACCGGCGGCGGCATCATCCCGGAGAAGGATCGCGCGACGCTCGCCGCCGAAGGCGTGGGCCGACTCTTCGGTCCGGGCACGCCTTTGAAGGAACTCGCCGACTACATCGCCGCGGAAACGGCGGTCCGCCGCCCTCGATGAACTCCGTGGGCGGAGTCCGCGGCGCGACGCGCCTCGTCGTCGCGATGCTCGCGGTATCGGTGGTCGCCTGTCGATCCACCGGCGCGGATGGCGGCGCGTCGTCCGCATCGGATGTTCGCCGGATGGTCCACCGGACGCAGGTCCGAGTCCCCGGGCAGGACGGCGTCCACACGTCGCGCATCCCCGCGTGCGCGGTGACGAACGACGGCACGCTGCTCGCCGTCTACGACGCGCGTTGGAAGCATTCGGGGGATCTTCCCGCCGACGTCGACGTCGTGTTGCAGACGTCGACCGACCGTGGCCTCACGTGGTCGCCGATGCGTCGCATCATCGATTTCGACGCCTCGGAGCCGGAATCGAAGGGCAACGGCGTCGGCGATCCGGCGATTCTCGTGGATCGCGTGACGGGCGACATCCTCGTGGTCGCCTTGTGGTCCTTCGGCGATCGTGGATGGAACGGATCGAGGCCCGGGCTCTCGAAGGAGGAAACCGGTCAGTGCGTGCTCGTCCGCTCCTCCGACGGAGGTCGATCGTGGTCGGCCCCCGTGTCGATCACGCCGTCGGTGAAAGACCCGTCGTGGCATCTGTTCTTCCAAGGCCCGGGCAACGGCATCACGTTGCGGGACGGCACGCTGGTCTTTCCGGCGCAGTGGCGCGGGGCCGATCGCGTGGCTCACAGCGCGTTCATGTGGAGCACGGATCGCGGAGCGACGTGGCGGGTGTCGCCGCCCGCCCATCCCGGTAAGGCCCCCACGAGCGAATCCGCGATCGCCGAAGCGTCCGACGGCTCGCTCGTCCTTTCGATGCGCGACGAAACGCGGTCCGGACGCCGTCTCTTCGCTCGTTGGCGATTCGACGGCGACATCGCGAAGGGTTCGTGGTCACCGACGTGGGCTCCGTTCGAGGATCCCACCTGTATGGCGTCGATGATCCGACTTCCGAACGGACGCCTTTTGCACGCGAACGCGGCCGACCCGAAGCGCCGCGTGCGGCTCGCGTTGCGGGAAAGCGCCGACGACGGATCGACGTGGTCGCAGCCGTGGATCGTCGATTCCGGCAAATGCGCGTATTCCTCGCTCGTCGCCTTCGACGACGGGGACGTCGGCGTTCTGTTCGAACACGGGCTCGCCGATTCGATCGGCTGGATGTCGTTCGTCCTCGCGCGTTGAATCAGATGCCGCGGAGTTCGATCGCACCCGACGTGGCGTAAAGCCCGTTGGCGGCCGCGGTCGTCACGGCGACGCCCTGTACGAGAAGGCTGAAGCCCGAAAGCCCCGTCGGCCAACAGAACGACGTGCTGAATCCCGGCGCGGGGAGCGGAGCGAACATCGAGGGCGGCGATTGCAGCCCCGTGGTGGTGACGAGGAAGATAGTCCCCTGCGTCAGATCGCTCGCCAATCCGGGAAGGATGGGTTGCGGCATCAACGGAGTCGGAACGAACTGGCCGATGATGCCGAACGGAACGCCCGCGAAATCGCCTTCGGGGGCCACGGTGCGCAACGTGACCAAGCGTCCTCCCGCGACGGGTTGCAATTCGAGTCCGCGCAGATGTCCGGCCGCGGCGATCCCCGAGGTCGACACGCAGGGCGTGTTCAGCGTATCGATGCGGGTCAGCATGTCGAGGCGTTCGCCCGTCGATGGAAAGACGTTCGGAGCGAAGAGATCGCGTACGTGTTCGACGACGGCGCTGTGGATGCGGACGTCGTCGTCGATCGACGTGTGGGTGACGCCCGCATCGCCGCAAAGAGTCTCCGCGTTCACGTTGCGTTTCGTGCCGACGATGTCGAGGACCGGAACGGGCTCGAGGAACGACGTGCTCGTCTGGAAGTAGTGATAGGCGTTCGGGAGCCCCGCGGGGAGGGAGATCGTGGTCGCTCCGAACGGGCTCGACGGAACGACGTGATCGATCGAGACCTGCAGCGCGACGTCGAGTCCCTGCGGAGCGAGGTAGGTCTGATGCAGGGCATGGGTCGCGTTGGCGCCGAAACTGTGTCCGACGAGGACGCGCGTGGCGAAAGTCCCGTACGACGCCACCCAGTTCGCGGCCCCGACGACGTTCAGGTAGGTGAAGTGCTCGACGTAGATCGCCGGCGCTCCTTGGGAGCCGTTGGCGAATTCCAGAATCAAGCGCGCCCGGAGCGCCGTCATTCCGTTGTTCGCCCCCGCGTTGAATCCGCTGACGACCGCCACGACGATCGGAGGCGCCGCGAGTTGGGCGGCCGCGACTCCCGAGCAGAGTGCCGTGCAGAGGGCCGCGCGGCGCAAGGAGGTGAACGATGCGTGGGTGAGCATGACGTGGGACTTTCGTAGCGTCCCCCGCATCGTCTACGATTCTCGACGGGATGCAAGGGCGCCGCGGGAGATGCGAATTTCACACGCGGATTCTTTTTTACACGGGGGTATCGGGTCATGACGGCGGCGACATCGACGTTCTTCCGAATGGTTGCGATAACGTGCGTCATGGTCGGTACCGTCGCGGCGCAGTCCGATACGTGGGCACCGAGGCTCCGCCGCATCGAAGCCCTCGTGGCGCAGCATTTCCGCGGCGACACCCTCGACGCCGAAGCCCGTCGCGTCCAAGAACTGACGCGAGCCTTCAACGACAAGGTCGACGCGCGCAACACGGATCTGAAGACGCGGAAGGCTTCGATCGAGCCGTACCTCGATACGAGTCGGCGTCTCGAAGCGGAGGTCGACGCCCTCGACCGCGAACTGGCGGCGATGCCGCGACGCACGAACGACGAAATCCGAGCCTACAACGAGCGGGTTTCCAAACGCAACGCCCGCGTCGACGCCCTCAAGACGTTGAACGACGACGTCACCCGACGTCTCAAAGATTTCAATACGGTGGCCGAAGCGCTCGATGCGACGATCGTCGCGGACGAAAAGGTCCTCGACGGCCTACGCGCCGCCTACGAAGCACGTCTCGCCGCGCATCGCGCGTTCGTCGACGGCGGCGAAGCCGCGGCGATGTTCACCGAGTTGAACCGGATCCTTGCGGAATCCAAGCGCATGCTTCGCGAACGCAAGCATGCCGACGCACTCGCGACCGCCGAGAAGTGCCGTGCCCTGCGTCGCGAACTCGCCGAACGGGCGATCGCCCAACAGCGAGAGTCCCCGAACGGGTTGATTCTCGTGCGCGCGACGCTCGACGGCGAGCCCGTATGCTTCATCGTCGATTCCGGAGCGACGACGGTGACGTTGTCGCGCGAGATCGTGGAAGCGATCGGTGCCGAAGACCGCATCGGCGATGCATCGACCCATGTGCTCGTCGGGGGGCTCCGTATCGAAGGGCATGCCGTCACGCTCGACGGTCTCGATGTGCTCGGTCGGCGGGAATCCGCCGTCGCCGCGTCCGTCATTCCGAGCGATCAGGCGGGGGTGGATGGACTTCTCGGCCAGTCGTTCCTCTCGAGGTTCGTCGTCGTTCTCGATCGCGGATCGGCGACGCCGGTCGTCTTCAACGAGCGCCCGCCGCGCCCATCAGCGCCCCCGCGGTAACGCCTTTTCCAGAAAGTCCTTCACCAACGGCTCGATCTTCGCGCCTTCGCAGTTGCACATGACGGCCAGTCCGAGTCCCGCGTCGGGAACGACGGCGAGATAGGTGGACGTCTTCTCCTGCGATCCGGAGTGCGCGAGCACCGCGCGGCCTCCGATCGTGTAGAGACCCCACCCGAATCCGTAGGTGGTTGCCTTTCCGTCGCGTGTCGCGCCGCGCGTCGCCATGAGCGCGTGGGAAGCGGGGGACAGCAGGCGTCCATCCATGACGCCGCGTCCGAAACGCGCGAGATCCGCGACGTTCGACAGGTAGCCGCCGCCGGGGAGCTTCCAACTCACGTCCGTGTCGCCGCTTTCGACCCAGACGGCGCCTTTTTTCTTGTAGCCCTTCGCACGATTCGGAAGACGCTTCCATCCGTAGTCGGGTTCGAAGGACGTCATTCCGAGGGGGCGTGCGATGCGGTCGCGCACTTGATCGACGTAGGGCGCGCCGCCCGCGCGTTGCACGACCGCTCCGAGCAACATGTAGCCGTGGGTCGTGTACGCGTAGCGCGTGCCCGGCTCCGCGACGAGCGGCGACATCTTGAAGGCGTCGAGGGCGCGGACGACGTCCGACCACGCATCGGGCGGCGCGTCGGGGCGGGGCAGGGCGATCACTTCGCCGTTCGTGTAGTGCACGATGCCGCCGAGATGCCCGCCGAGTTGACGCGCGGTCACGGGCCACGGCTTCTCGGGGAACTCGGGCACCCAAGCACGCACGTCGCGGTCGAGATCGAGTTTTCCTTGCTCGACGAGTTGCAACGCGGCGATCGCGGTGACGGGCTTCGAGATCGACGCCCACCGCCAGCGGGTCGTCGGACCCGCCTTCACGCCCCGTTCGCGGTCTTCGAATCCGAGGTGGTTCACGTAGGTGGTGCCGTTCGGGGCGAGCAGCGCCCAACCGAGTCCGACCCACCCTTCGCGTCGAAACGCCGCTTCGAGATCCGCATGGACGAACGAGGGATCGACGCCGCCGTCCGTCGTCGGGCGCGTGGTCGGGGCGGTATCCGCCCGTGACGCTCCCGGACGGGAGTCGACGTTCTGTCCAGCGACCGTCATGGTGATGAGCACCGCCGCCACCGTCGCCGAAAGGAACCGCGAAACGTTCATGACCGCATACTAGGCCTTATTGCGCGTCTTCGCCGGGGGCTGCGCGTGCCCGAGGCGGCCATACCCTTCAACTCCGGCGCGGGTTCCGCGGCTTCGCGGTCGGTGGATCGGGGGCGGGTGGAGGTTAGAGTTGACCGAAGGGCCTTCGGGTCCGGCGACCTCCATGCAACCGACCACGATTCGGGAACTCATCGAGCGGCAGGCCGACGTCCGGGGCAAGGCCCCCTACCTCGTGTTCGAGGACGACGGCCGGGTGGTGACTTATCGGGACTTGGACGAACTCACGGCGCAGTTCGGTCATCTGCTGCATCGCCTCGGCGTCGGTCGGGGGGATGTGATCAGCCTGATGCTGCCGAACATCCCCGAGTTCATCTACGCGTACTTCGGCGCGATGCGCGTCGGGGTCGCGGCGGGGCCGATCAATACGGCCCTCAAGGGACCGGAGATCGCCTACATCCTGAACAATTCCGAAGCGAAGGTGCTCGTCACGGAGCAGAAGTACTTGGACGAAGTGCTTCGCGTGAAGGACGACCTGAAGCACCTGAAGCACATCCTGATGGTCGGGACGCCGTGCCCGGAGGGCACGTTGGATTTCTACAAGGAGCTCTACAAGGAGCCGACGACGCGCCCCGCCGTCGACGTCCGCCCGGACGATCTCTCGGAAATCATCTACACGTCGGGGACGACGGGAAATCCGAAGGGCGTCATGCTGACGCACCGGAACATGCTCGCCGACGCGCGGATCATCACCGACTGGTTCGGTTTCGGTCCCGAGACCCGTATGAACTGCATCCTTCCGCTGTTCCACGTGAACGCGGAAGTCGTGACGACGATCACGCCGCTGTGGTTCGGGGGAAGCGTGGTGCTGACGCAGCGCTTTTCGCCGGGATCGTTCTGGAAGACGATCGAGCGCTACCGCGTCAACGTCGTCAGCGTGGTCCCGACGATCCTCTCGATCCTCGCGGCTCGCCGCCATTCGGAAGGCCCCGGCGATCTTTCGTCGGTCCGCTTCTTCATCTGCGGCGCGGCACCGCTCCCCGAGGAAGTTCAACTGTCGTTCGAACGCGACTTCGGCATCCCCGTCTTCGAAGGGTACGGGTTGTCGGAAACGACGTGCTATTCGTCGTTCAATCCCCCCGATCTCGCGAAGCGCAAGGTGGGGTCGGTGGGCGTCGCGGTCGGCAACGAGATGTGCATCCTCGACGACGACTGCAATCCGGTTCCCGACGGCGAGTTGGGCGAGATCTGCATCCGCGGCGAGAACGTGATGACGGGCTACTACAAGATGCCCGAAGCCACGGCCACGGCGTTCGAAGGCGGATGGTTCCACTCCGGCGACATCGGATTCCGCGACGCCGACGGGTTCTACTTCATCCGCGACCGCAAGAAGGACATGATCATCCGCGGGGGTGAGAACATTTATCCGCGCGAGATCGACGAAGCGCTCTACCGCCATCCGAAGATCCGTGACGCCGCGACGATCGGCGTTCCGCATCCGATGTACGGCGAAGAGCCGAAGTCCTACGTGGTGGTGAAGGAGGGCGAGACCCTCGACGCCCACGAAGTGATGGCCTGGTGCCGCGCGAACTTGGCCGACTTCAAGTGCCCGCGTTCCGTGGCCTTCATCGCCGAGATTCCGAAGGGACCGTCCGGAAAACTTCTGCGCAGGGCGCTGCGCGACCTCGACAAGGGAACCCGCTGATGGATCGTTCCGATTCCGACCTCCTCTTGTCCGAAGAGCAGGCCATTCTTCAGAAGACGTTGCGCGATTTCGTCGCGGAACGCGTGACGCCCGCCGCCGAGGCGCTCGACCACGACGCGGTCCATCCGGATGCGCTCGTCGCGGGAATGGCCGAACTCGGCCTGTTCGGCATTCTCGTACCGACGGATGCGGGCGGTGTCGGCATGGGCCACCTCGCCCACGGTCTCGCCGTGGAAGAACTCGCGTGCGGCGCGGGTGGACTCGGTGCGATTCTCGCGGCCCACGGTCTCGCCGCCGACGCCCTCGTCGGATCCGGGATCGCGTCGCCGTTGATCGCGGACGCCGCATCGGGAGCGGCGCTCCTCGCGCCGGCGTTGCAGGAAGACGACGCGCAGCTCGTGACGACCGAAGCCGCGTCCGTCGACGGTGGGTGGGTGCTCACGGGACGCAAGGTTCAAGTCGCGTTTCCCGGACGTGCCGCCGCCTTCGTGGTGCTCGCTCGCGAAGACAAGTCGTACGCCCTTTTCCTCGCCCTCGCGGGAGCCGCGGGACTGCGTCACGACGGACCCGATGAACGACTGTCGCTCAACTGCCTCGAAACCGGGACGCTCGTCCTCGACCGGACTCCGGCGACCCGACTCGGCGGAGCCGACCTCGTCTCCCGCGTGCTCGCCTCGGCGCGCATCGCGGTTTCGTGCCTGCTCGCGGGGATCGGGCGCGGCGCCGTCGCGGCGGCCATGAAGTACGCCCACGAACGCAAGCAGTTCGACCGCTTCCTCCATGAATTCGTCGCGATGCAGGAACGCATGTCGCGCGGCGACGCGCGCGTCGAAGCGGCCCGCGCGTTGGCGCACGGAGCGGCGCGTCTCCGCGATCGCGGAGAGCCGAGCGGTCTCGCGGCGGCCCGCGCTCGTCTCGTCGCGGGTGAAGCGGCCATGTCCGCCGCGGACGACGCCCTCCAAGTCTTCGGCGGTTACGGGTTCAGTCGGGAATATCCGGCCGAGCGCTTCTACCGCGACGCACGCTTCGGCGGTTTCGGCGAATCGCATCCTCCGGCGCTCTACCTCAACATCACGAAGGGCATCGCACCATGAGCACTCGGCCCCGGCTGGTCGTCGGAATCTCCGGATCGTCGGGGCCGCACTTCGGCGTGCGTCTCCTCGAAGTCATGAAGGCGCGCGGCACCCACGAAGTCCACCTCGTCGTGACGCCGGGCGCCGCGCTCACGATGCGCCACGAGATGCCCGAGCGGTCGCTCGCGTCCATCCACGCGTTGGCGGACGTGGTCCACGACGACCGCGATTTGGCGGCCCCCATCGCCTCGGGGTCTTTCCTGCACGATGGGATGATCATCGTGCCCGCGAGCATGAAGACCTGCGGCAATCTCGTCGCGTGCAACGCGGGGAATCTCCTCGTTCGCGCCGCCGACGTCACGTTGAAGGAACGTCGGACGCTCGTCGTGGTGCCGCGCGAGGCGCCTCTGCATCTCGGGCATCTGCGGATTCTCTCGTCGCTCGCGGAGATCGGTGCCGTCGTGTTGCCGCCGGCGATCGCGTTCTATCACCGCCCCAAGACGCTCGAGGACGCGGTCGATCACATCGTCGGCAAGTGCCTCGACTCGCTCAAGATTCCCCACGACCTCTTCCGTCGCTGGGGTTCGTGACGCGACGCGCGCCGCGGCTCAGACTTCGATCCGCAGGAGATCGTGGGCCATGATGAGGTCGGGGAAGACCTCGCGCCCTTCCGTTTCGAGTTGAGCGAGCGCCGCACCCTCGTAGCGGGTGGAGAAGTGAGTCGCGACGAACTTTTTCGCGCCCGCACCCCGTGCGATCGTCGCCGCATGGCGGATCGTGGAATGCTTGCGGTCGAGCGCCATGTCGAGTTGGTCGTCCCCGTACGTCGCTTCGTGAATGATCAGATCGACGTCCGCGGCGAGTCGACGGGCCGCGATGCAGAATCCCGTGTCGGTGATGTAGGCGACCGACTTGCCCTTGCGGGGCGGCCCGACGAGTTCGTCGGGGTGCACGACACGACCGTCGCGGAGCGTGATGGCTTCGCCGCGTTGGAGGAGTCCTCGTTCGGGTCCGAACGGAACACCGAGGGCGTCGGCCTTCGCACCGTCGAATTTGCCCGGTAGGTCTTTTTCCTGAAACCGATAGCCGAGCGACGGAATCGTGTGGTCGAGCGGGGCGGACGTCACGACGTAGTCGTCTTCTTCGCAGATGACGCCTTCGTGGTTCGGAGGGAATTCCTCGATCCGCAGTTCGAATCCGAGGCGGGTGGTCCTCGGGAAGTTCAGGATGAAATCGATGTAGCGACGAATGCCCTTCGGACCGTAGATCGTGAGCGGCGTGTCCCGCTGACCGAGATTCATCGTCGAGATGAAGCCCGGCAATCCGAAGATGTGGTCGCCGTGCAGATGCGTGATGAAGATCTTTCCGAACTTGCGACGGGGGAGTTCGGCCTTCATGAAGCGGAACTGGGTGCCTTCGCCGCAATCGAACAGAAGGACTTCGCCTTCACGCAGGATGGCCGTGCCGGAGAGCCAGCGGCGCATGGTGGGTGCGGCGCTCGAGGTGCCTAGGATGACGACTTCCATGGGGTTCCGGAGGGCCGTGATGATACGCCGTCGCGCGTCCCTTGCCACGACCGCGACGGTTTCCGACCGGACGGACGCAGTTGCTAGAGTTCCGGCATGACCGAGTCCACGCGTCTCACAAGTCTGTCGCCGGGCGGGGGTTGAGCCTCGAAGATCGGCCCGGCCGATCTGGCGCAGGTTCTGCGCCGCCTTCCTCTGGTGACGGACCCCTCCGTCCTCGTCGGCGTTGAAACCGGCGACGACGCCGCGGTCTACCGCACGCCGTCGGGCGACCTGATCGTCGCGACGCTGGACTTCTTCACGCCCGTGGTGGACGACCCCTACGACTTCGGACGGGTCGCCGCCGCGAATTCGCTCTCCGACGTCTACGCGATGGGCGGTCGGCCGCTCTTCGCGCTTTCGGTGGTCGCGTACCCGGTCAAGCAGGGACTCGACATGCTCGGTCGCATCATGGACGGCGCGTCCGCCATCGCTCAGGAAGCGGGGATCCCGATTCTCGGTGGTCATTCCATCGACGACACGGTGCCCAAGTTCGGCCTCGTGGCGGTGGGCATCGTCCTTCCGCAGCACCTCGCGGCGAACAAGGGCGCACGCCCCGGCGATCGCCTCTATCTGACGAAGCCTTTGGGGTCCGGCGCGCTCACCGGTGCATTGAAGCGCGGGTTGATCGACGCGGACACGATCCGTCGCGTCACCGAAACGATGGCGACGCTGAACCGTCGCGGCGCCGAAGCCATGAACGAAGCGGGTGCGCGCGCGGCGACGGACATCACGGGCTTCGGGCTTCTCGGACACCTTCAGAAGATGATGGCCGCGGGCGGCACCGAGGCGCGTCTCCGATTCTCGGCGCTGCCGTTCATCGAAGGCGCCGTGCCGCTCTACGAAGCGGGGACCGTCCCGGGCGGCACGAAACGCAATCTCGACCACTTCGGATGCCATGCCGTGTTCGACGGTGTCCCGTCATGGGCGCCCTTGGCGGTCGCCGACGCGCAGACGTCGGGGGGGCTTCTCATCGCGATCGCGCCCGATCGCGCCGACGCTCTCGAACGGGCTTTGTCGGCGCGCGGCGTTCCGGTTCACGCGGTGGGTGAGGTCGTCGAAGGCGTTGCGGGTCGCGTGGTCGTCGGCGCCTGATCGTCAGCGGAACGACTGCCACACGGCACGGGCGAGCATCCCCGTACCGACGATCGTGAGGATACCGCCCATGATGCTGCCCTTCGTCGCGGAACCGATGCGGGAGGCGAGTCGGGCGGCACCGAGGGAAACGACCACCGCTCCGATCCCGAACGCGACGACGCGCGGGTCGAACGTGATCGACTTGTCGGCTTTTCCGAGCCAACTCGCCGTCGCGTTGACGGTGATCACGAGAAGCGAGGCACCGACCGCCTTGTCGACGTGGATGCGGGCCCCGACGATCATCGCGGGAACGATGATGAATCCCCCGCCGATGCTGGTGACTCCCGTCAATGCACCCGCACCGATCGCGGCGAGGATCGTGCGCGCGAGCGACGGCGGCGGTTCGTCGAGATCGATGATCTTCATGCCGAGTCGCGTCGACGCCCCGACGCCTTCGGGTTCGCCGGGAGCCTTCATGCCGAGTCGCGTCATGGGGCCGACGCCCGCCGCCGACGGTGATGGAGTGCCGACGCGCGTCATGGAGGGACCCGCGGTGCGGCGGGCTTTTTGAAGCATCAGCGTCCCGGAAACGAGCATCGTCGCCGCGAGCAACGCGATTTGGACGTCAGCCGGGAGCGGTCGTGACGCCAGGCTGAACAGATAACTCGACAGGGCTCCGGCTCCGCCGAAGATCGCCGCGGCGCGGTAGTCGACGTCACCTTCGGCGATGCGGGGGATACCGCCCGCGAACGCCGACGCCGCGACGACGAGGAGAGACCCCGTAAGTGCCGATTTGTCGTCGAGACCGACGCCGAGTGCGAGCAACGGCACGGCCAACACCGAGCCTCCGCCGCCGAGAAGTCCGAGCGCGAGTCCGACGATGCCTCCGAGGAGGCCGCCGGCGACGAGATCGAGGTTCATCCGTCAGTCGGGCTTTCGCGTAGGGGCGGCGCAGGCCGAGGTCGTCGGGGCGGCA
The DNA here is from genome assembly GCA_017853435.1 of Planctomycetota bacterium. GTDB lineage: Bacteria > Planctomycetota > CAIWVZ01 > CAIWVZ01. The sequence continues at coordinate 15,532 of JAFMJN010000015.1, forward strand.
CACGCCGACGGCGTCGTCGGCGCCGCGCATGCGGATGCCGATCCCTTCGTGGCGCAGGCCCCCCCCGTGGTTTCCGCGGCCACCTGATTCCACGGCATCTTGCCGAGGACGAGCGCCATGCCGCAGAAGCCCGAAAGGCCCGCGAAGAGAAGCCCGGCACCGAGGAACATCGGAACGGCGACGAAGGCCGGATTCACGAACGCGGTGAGCAGCGATCCGCCGAGAGCGAGAATCCCGACCGTGATCTGCACTTGGCGGTCGAGAGACACGATCTTGCGCCCCTTGAGCACCGGGAGGGATGCCGTCGTCCACGCGCGCATGCCGCCGTCCATCACGCGGACTTCATGGCCCGCGGCGGCGAGAATCGGAGCCGCCATCGTCGCGCGGCTGCCCGACTGGCAGATGACGACCACTTCCGCGCCCGCGGGGATTTCCTTGGCCCGATCTTTGAGAACGTCGAGGGGGATGTTGATGGAATCCGCCACGCGGTCGCCGGCGAATTCGATCGGGGTGCGCACATCGAGGAGAACGACGGCGCGGTTCTCGGATTTGCGGCGTGTCACGTCGCCGACCGCGATCGGCGTCGGTTCCGAGACTTGGCCCATGTTGTAGCGGAGGATCGCCATCATGTTCGCGGGCGGTTCGGCGGTTCCGGACAACCGACGCGTCAGCGCCGAGCGGTCGTTCTCCGCGAAGAGGGGGTTCGCCGATTTTTCCGCCGCGAGTGTCGACGTCGGTGCGGTGCCGTAGACGTGTCCCGGCATGACCGTCGTGTCGGCGGGGAGGGTTTCGAGGCGTCGGAAGGTGTCGAAGAGTTCCGAGGCGCTGCCGCCCGGAAAATCGACGCGTCCCGCTCCGCCGACGAACAAGGCGTCGCCGGTGAATACGTGGCCTCCGACGACGATCGACACCGAGTCGGGCGTGTGGCCTTGCGATTCGATGAAACGGATCGCGTCGTCGCCGAACGGGATCGGGCGAGCGACGTCGATACGGGTGACCTTGCGGGTCGTCTTCGTCTTCGGGTGGGCGAGATACGTCGCTCCCGTCTTTTCGGCGAGCAGATGCGCGCCGGTCAGGTGATCCGCATGCGTGTGCGTGTCGACGACCCAACCGATGCGAGCGCCGCGCTCGGATGCGGCTTTCATGACCGCGTCCACCTGATCGAGACGCGGGTCGATCACGAGCGCCTGCTTCGTTCCCGGCGCGACGACGAGGTACGCGCGGCAGCCTTCGTCATGGGCGAACGTGACGACGTCGACGGCCGAGTTGGCGAGTGTCATGGATGAGAACTCCGGGACGAATCGCGATGATTGCCCCGAAGAATTGTACGTGGGGCCGAGGCATGTTCCACGGCGCGATCAGGGACTTTCCGCCGCGCGCCAGAGGTACCACGACGCGACGCTTCGCCACGGCGACCACCGTTTCGCACCGCGTTCGAACGTGGACGTCGCGGGGAGCTTCTTCATGCCGAACGCGCGCATGAAACCCTTTCTCAAACCGAAGTCGCCGAGAGCGCACACGTCGGGGCGACCGAGGCCGAACAACAGGAACATCTCCGCGGTCCAAAGTCCGATGCCGCGCGTCGCGGTGAGGAGTGCGACGATTTCGGCGTCGGGACGTGCGAGAAGAGCCGAGGCGCGCGGAATGTCGCCGCGGTCGATGCGTGACGCGAGATCGCGCAGCGACGCGAGCTTCGCGGCCGAGACTCCGCAGGACGAGATCGCGTCCGGAGGCGTGTTCAAGAAGCGCCGCGGATTCGGAAAACGTCCGCCTCCCGCCGCGCGCGCGACGCGGCGACGAATGGTTTCGGCGGCCGCGGTCGAAATCTGTTGCGCGAGAACGGCGGCCGCGAGAGATCGGAAGACGTCGGGCCGAGGGTTGATTTTTAGTCGACATGGTCCGTGGGTGTCGATCAATCTCGCCATGATCGGGCACGCCGTGGCGAGCCGACGTTCGGCGAGGCGGATCGTCGGAGGCGTCAGACGGACGGCGGCGGTCACTTGAGCGAGAACGGAGCCCACGTCTTCGGGACGTCCGGAACGGCGGGGGACGCGGGCCACCACCGGCGGTCGCCCGATTTTTGTCCGCCGACGCCGAACGCGATGCGGGCGCCCTTGTCGAGGCCGTCGGGGAAAAAGCGTTTGAGGTCGATCGAGAGTTCCGCGGTCCAACGCTTCGGATCGTCGGTCACCGCGTACGCCATGACGCCGATGACGTTCGACTCTTCCCAACCCTTCGGAGACCCGTTCGAGACGATGAGCGGCTTTCTCGCGGAGTTCTTCGGACTGAAACTCACCATGAACGACTTCGGTCCCGCGAGTCGCGGCGGCTCCGCGTGGGCGTCGAGGAAAACCATGACCTCGTTCTGCCGGACGTAGCGCTCGGGGACGTCGAAGCCGATGTCGAGTCGTCCGTCCGCATGGGTGACGCGGACCTTCGTCGTTCCCGCGCTTCCGGGGATGTCGACGAAGAGGCCTTCGCCGACTTCGGCGGCACGCACGTCGCCGTCGAGGAGGACGGTGCGACAGCCCGGGATCGTCACGGGGTCGGGCACCGAGAGCGACGCGTCGAGCCATTCGACGAGCGACGTGTCGAACGTGCCCGACTTGCCGAAGAGCGCGGCGCCGCCCGACGCGGACGTCGTCGGGAGGACGTGGACGAGGTCGTGTCCGAACGCGTCCTTCCACGCGGCGACGCCGCGCGCCGCTTCGTCGATCGAACCCGTGACGAGCACGGCGCGCTTGCGGACCGTCTTCGCGACGGCGGCGGCACCGATGCCGCGGTCGTCGAGCGGCGGTGACAGAAAGAGGAGAGCCTTCGGATGGTCCGCGTGCGCGGCCGCGTGGACCAACGTCGTGAGGCAGCCGGTCCCCGCTCCGAGTACCGCGATTCGGGTGCGGGCGATGCCGAGTCCTTCGAGGTGGCGGCAAGCCGCCTCGACGTCCAAGGCCCCCGCCGAAAACGCCGCGGCGCCTTCGGTCGCGATCGGTTTCCCGTCCTTGTCTTTCGCCGAATCGCCGTGGCCGCGCGGATCGAGGGCGAAAACGCCGAATCCGGCCTTCGACAACTTCGGCACGGCGAGTTCGAACGCCCAGCGCGAACCGCCGACGTTCGGGACGAGGATGACCGCGCCCTTGGTCGTGTCCAAACCGGACTTCGTCCATCCGCCGACGACGGATTGGCCGTCCGAGGACGTGAGGGTGGTTTTCACCGCCTGGGCGGCGGCGGGAAGGGCCAAGACCGCAGCCGAAAGGACGAGGAGCGCGCCGTTCACGAACCTCGAGACCAGGCGTTGCGGGGACGGACGACGAAGGAGGGCGACCATGGACGGAGCGTAGCGTTTTCGGCAGATTCCCGCCGCTTTTCCGACGTCTTCCTCGGTCGGTCCCGAGGTTTAGGGCGACGGTCCCCGCTGCTAGTTTCTCGACCCCGGGCGGTGGTCGCCGACCGGCCTCCCGGAGACCCGCATGCGTCGCGCCGTCATCACCCACGCCTTCCGCACCCCGATCGGCAAGTTCCTCGGACAGTGGTCGGATCTTTCGGCGGTGGAACTCGGCACGTCGATCGCGTCGGGGCTCCTCGCGAAGGCGGGTGTGCCCGCCGCCGACGTCGGTCTCACGATCTTCGGATGCGCGCGGCAGGCCGGCCTCGGTCCGAACCCGGCGCGGCAGGTGGCGATTCGGTCGGGGATCCCCGAAACGAGCCCCGCATGGACGATCAACCTCGCCTGTGGGTCGGGCCTGTGGGCCATCGTGCAGGCGGCGCAGTCCATCGCTCTCGGCGACGCCGACGTCGTGCTCGCGGGCGGGATGGAAAACATGACCCGTGTCCCGTTCCTGCTTCCGCAACTGCGGAAGGGCTATCGCATGGGCCACGCGCCCGTCGTCGACGCCATGTATCAGGACGGGTTCAACTGCCCGTTGGCGGACCAGCCGATGGGGGCGACCGCCGACACCTTGGCCCGTCAGTACACGCTCTCGCGCGAGGAGCAGGACGCCTACGCCTGTCGTTCGCACAACCGTTACGAAGCCGCGCTGACGCGCGGCGCGTTCGCCGACGAGGTGCTGCCGCTCACCGTGAAGTCGAAGGCCGGGCCCGTTTCCGTGACCGCCGACGAACATCCGCGTGCGGGGGCGTCGATCGCCGATTTCGCCAAACTTCCGCCGCATTTCGACCCGAAGGCGGGATTCGTGACGGCGGGCAACGCGTCGGGCATCGCCGACGGAGCCGCCGCGGTGCTGGTGATGTCGGAAGAAGCGGCGTCGGCCCGCGGCCTCGAACCGCTCGCCGTCGTCGAAGGGCATGCGATTTCGGGCGTGGACCCGAAGGTCATGGGGCTCGGTCCCGTTCCGTCGACCCGTGCGCTCTTGAAGCGCGTCGGTCGTGAACTCGCCGCCTACGACGTGGTCGAACTGAACGAGGCGTTCGCCGCGCAAGTCCTCGCGTGCGACCGCGACCTCCGTATCGACCCGGACCGTTTGAACGTCAACGGCGGATCGATCGCGATGGGACACCCGATCGGCTGCAGCGGCGCGCGCATCGTGGCGACGCTGCTCCACGAACTCCGCCGTCGCGGGGGCAAACTCGGTCTCGCGACGTTGTGCATTTCCGGAGGGCAAGGCATCGCCGTGTCCTTCGTCCGTTCCTAGTAGGCGTCTTCCGAAGGTATGCGCGCGATGACCCCATTCCTCCGACTGATTCCGATCCTCGTCGTTCTCGCCGCCGGCGTCGCGCCGGCTCAGGATTCCGGAGCCCGCAAGGGCGTTTCGGTGGTGCTCGCCGCGGCGCGCAGTTCCGTCGCGGACTTCGAGCCGATTCGACTGAAGCTCATCGTCACGAACGACGCGGCCTCTCCGTCGGCCACATTCCGCCGCAGCGATCTGCAGCGTGAAAAGTGCATCGTGGCGGCGGGCCCCGACCGCAAAGGCAAGTGGTCGGAGACGAAGAAGCCGGACGCGGACAACGACATCGTCCTCAACGTGGGCGAGTCGTTCACCATGATCCTCGAGACGAAGGTGCCGGGCGGCGTTACGCCCGAAGGGTCGTACGTCATGTTGCAGTGGGTCGGCGCGGGCCCGCTCGCCGGAGTGCGTTCGAACGAAGTCCCGGTCAACATGCGCAAGGCGACCAACCCTCTCGCCACCGTGGAAACGAACGAGGGTGTGATCGTGCTCGAACTCCTTCCCGAGAAGGCGCCGAATCACGTGGCGAACTTCATGGAACTCGCCGAGAAGGGGTTCTACAACGGCCTCAAGTGGCACCGCATCGTGCCGGGGTTCGTCGTGCAGTCGGGATGCCCGAAGGGCGACGGCACGGGCGACGCGGGCTACAAGATCCCCGCCGAATTCAACGACACGCCGTTCTCGAAGGGCGTGGTCGGCATGGCCCGCGCGGAGGAGAACGACTCCGCCGGCTCGCAGTGGTTCATCTGCGTCGCCGATGCGCGCGGGCTCGACAATCAGTACACGGCTTTCGCCCGCGTCCTCGAAGGACAGGAGTTGGCCGACAGGATTTCGCAACTTCCGCAGAAGTCGGGGTCGGAAGAGCCCGCGGTCGACGCGCGGATCAAGCGGGTGGCGGTGTCGCCGCCTCCGGGATGGACCCGGCCCGCGGTGCGTCGCGTCGGTGATCCGGCCTCGCGTCCGTCCGACGTGAAGCCTTCGAAGGAGAACGGCAAGTGACCTATCAGAACATCCTCGTCGACGGCTCGGGAGCCGTCCGCACGCTCGTCGTCAACCGTCCGGCCAAACTCAACGCGTTGGATCGGGCGACGTTGCTCGAAATCCGTGCGGCGATGACCGCGGCGGTGGCGGATGCGTCGATCGGCGCGATGGTCGTGACGGGTGCCGAGACGGGCAAGAAGCCGTCGTTCGTCGCCGGTGCCGACATCGCCGCGATGAAGGCGATGTCCGCCGTCGAACTCCGCGAGTTCGCGGCGCTCGGTCAGTCGACGTTCGATCTCGTCGAACAGGCGCCGTTTCCCGTCATCGCCGCCGTGAACGGCTTCGCGCTCGGCGGCGGTTGCGAACTTTCGATGGCCTGCCACATCCGCCTCGCTTCGGAACACGCGCTGTTCGGACAGCCGGAAATCAATCTCGGAATCATCCCCGGGTTCGCGGGAAGCCAACGCCTTCCGCGCATCGTCGGTCGTTCGAAGGCGCTCGAAATGTTGCTCGGCGGCGATCCGATCAAGGCCGACGAAGCTCTTCGCATCGGCCTCGTGAGCACCGTGCTCCCCGCCGCGGAACTGCTCCCGAAGGCGATGGAACTCGCGGCGAAGTTCGCCGCCAAAGCACCGGTCGCACGACGTTACATCCTCGATTGCGTCGTCCGCGGCGCGTCGATGCCCTTCGCCGACGCGCAAAGAGTCGAAGCCGACCTGTTCGGTCTCGTCGGATCGACCGAGGACGTTCGTGCCGGGCTCGGCGCGTTCCTCGATCGCACCACCGCCGTTTGGCAGGGTCGCTGAACCTCAACTTTCACCGCCCCCGCGCGGGGCCTTCTCCAAGGATCCGTCATGTCCCGTCCTGAAATCGTGATCGTCGGCGGCAAGCGAACCGCCATGGCCGAATACTGCGGCACCCCCGGCTTCGGCCTCTTCAAGGACCTTTCGGCCACCGATCTCGGAGGCCACGCGATCCGTGCCGCTCTCGAAGACGCGGGAGTGAAGGCCGACGCCGTGGATCACGTCGTCATGGGCAACGCCATGCAGACGTCCGTCGACGCGCACTACGGCGGACGTCACGCGGCGCTCAAGGCGGGCATCCCGATGGCGACGCCCGCGTTGACCGTGAATCGCATCTGCGGATCGGGCATCCAAAGCGTCATCAACGCGGCCCACATGCTGATCGTGGGCGATGCGCGCATGACCGTCGCGGGCGGCATGGAAAACATGTCCCAAGCGCCGTTCTGCATCTACGGGAACGAGATGCGCGTCGGAATCCGCTTCGGCGTTCAGCCGAAGATGACCGACTACCTCTTCCAAGGACTGCACGACACCTACTGCAATTCCTTCATGGCGCAGACCGCGGAGAAGGGGGCCGCGCAGCACGGCGTCACCCGCGCCGACGCGGACGCCTACGCGCATCGCAGTCATCAGCTCGGAGCGAAAGCGGTCGCCGCCGGACGCTTCGAACGGGAAATCGTCCCGGTCAAGGTCAAGCAAGGCCGCACGGAAATCGCCGTGACGAAGGACGATCACATCAAGCCCGAGACGACCCTCGAAGGGTTGGCCAAGTTGCGTCCCGCGTTCGGTGAGAACGGACTCGTCACCGCGGGCAACGCGTCGGGCATCGTCGACGGGGCCGCGGCTCTCGTCGTCACGACGCGCGGCGAAGCCGACGCGGCGGGCCTCCGGGTTCGCGCGCGCATCACGGGTTGGCACGTCGCGGGACTCGACCCGAGCATCATGGCGCTCGGTCCGATCCCTGCGACCGAAGGGCTCCTCGCGAAGACGGGGCTTTCGGTCAAGGACGTCGACCTCTTCGAAATCAACGAAGCGTTCGCTCCTCAGGCGGTCGCGTGCGCGAAGGCGCTCGGGATCGACATGGACCGCTTGAACGTCAACGGCGGCGCCGTGGCGCTCGGACACCCGCTCGGGGCGTCGGGCACGCGGTTGTTGCTGACCCTCGTCCACGAACTGGAACTCCGCGGTCTCAAGCGCGGCATCGCCACGGCGTGCATCGGCGGCGGACAGGGCATCGCGATGATGGTGGAGCGCTGAGTCGTGGCGGCCCCCAAGGAATTCAAACTGACGCCCGGCAAGCGCGTCCTCTTTCTGACGAAGGACCCGGAGAAAATCCGACTCCAACTTCAGGGGAAACTCGATCTGCGCATGGCGGATCTGACGGTCGACGACCTCCTCGACGACGTCAACACCGACGCGATGACGCCGAACTGGGTGTGCTTCGACTGGAAGCCGTCGGAAATCGCGAAGAACGCCTACGCGGGACTCGTCGTCAACGGCGAGCGTCTGTTCCGTGAACGCGCGCTGATGGACGGAAACTTCGAAGTGATCGTGTCCGGGCGCCGCAAGGGCACCGGCTCGTCGCGCGAAACCGCGGCGCAGTGCGAGAAGTGGTCCGGGATCAAGCTCGCCGTCGCCGAGTCGTTCGCGCCGATCCACGCGCGCAACAACTTGAACCTCGGCACGCTGATGGGGACCTACGCGATGGTCGAGCGCCTGCAGTCGGGTGCATCGATCCCGCTCGACGCGTTCCTCGAAGGTCACGACCCCGTGACGCAGGAGATCATCCGCGCCGGAGGTCTGTTCTCGTTCTCCGCCGCCCTCGCGCGCGGTGACGTCAAGCCGCCGCGTCGTTCGACCCCGGCGCGTCCGATGACGATGGGGGAGAAGATTCTCGCCGGTCATCTGTTGCCCGGTTCGGGTTCCGAATGGGTGGCGCCCGGCGACGCGGTCATGGTGCGCGTCGACGCGGGGTACTCGCACGAGTACACGACCGCACAGGTGCACGCGTTCCTCGCCGAGGAGTACGGCGTCGACTATCGTCTCGCCGATCCGACGAACTTCGCGGTCTTCGAAGACCACTTGATCTATGCGACGGGCGTGCCTGCAATGGCGCCCTTCGCGGACAAGATCGAGAAACTTCGCGAAATGCAACGCGAGTTCCAGAAGCACACGGGCGTGCGCGACTACTCGGCGAAGGACGGGGTCAGCCCCGGCATCTGCCATCAGGTCGCCCGTGAAGAATTCCTGCTGCCCGGACAGCTCGTGCAGGCGACCGACAGCCATACGTGCATGGGTGGCGGCTCGAACGCGCTCGCGTACGGCGTCGGTGCCACCGAATACGCCGCGTTGGTGAAGTCCGGACTGACGCTCGCGACGTGCGCGGAGTCGATCCGATTCGAACTCGTCGGCACGCTGCGACCGGGAGTGACCGCGAAGGACGTGATGCTCCACATCCTTCTGCACCACGCGAAGCCGCAGCACACGCTCGACCGCTACATGGAGTTCGGGGGCCCCGGACTCACCGCGATGTCGATGGACGAACGCGCGACGCTCGCCAACATGGCGACCGAATGCGTGGCGAAGTCCGGTATCTGCGAAGGAGACGAGGCGACGGTCGCCTGGATCGCGGCGCGGCGTCCGGACCTCGCGCCGGACGAGATCCGTCGCCGCTTGGTCCATCCCGATCCGGGGGCCGTCTACGGCGGGGGCATCCACACGATCGACCTCGGGTCGCTCGAACCGATGGTGGCGACGCCCGGCGATCCCGACCGCGGGATTCCGTCGGATCCGACCAACGGCGCGAACGTGTCGGAGATCGGCGACGTCCGCATCGACATCGCCTACGCCGGATCGTGCACGGCGGGGAAGGAAGTCGATCAGGATCTCTACGCGGCGGTCCTCGGTGAAGCCGTGCGCGCGGGGCGTCGCATT
>JAFMJN010000165.1 GCA_017853435.1 Planctomycetota bacterium
TCCGCCGGGTGCGGGTGGTCCGACGGAAAAGGCCGCGCGCGCCTTGGTGCGGGCGAAGGGTCCGTCCGTGTTGCCGTCGGTCGCGAAGATGCATTTCCGGACGACCGAGAAGATTCTCGGCGAAGCCTGACGCGATCCGGCCACCGCGACCGCGACGGCTGTGACGACGCGCGCGAAGGACTCCGCGACGACGATCGGGGGTTGCACGCGGGCGCTTCGTATAGGATGCCGTCATGCAGGTGAGGTTTCTCGGTGCGGCGCGGGAAGTCACCGGTTCTTGCCACGAAGTCACCGTGGAGGGCCGTCGACTGCTGCTCGATTGCGGCATGTGGCAAGGGGCGCGCGACGAAGCCCGCGAGAAGAACCGCGCGTTCGCGCTGCGCGGCAAGAATATCCACGCGATTCTCCTGTCGCACGCCCACATCGATCATTCGGGCAATCTCCCCCAACTCGTCGACTCCGGATTTCGGGGAACGGTGTGGTGCACACCGGCCACGCGGGATCTCGCGCGTGTTCTCCTTCTCGACTCGGCGTCGATCGCGGCGCGCGACGTCGCCTATCTCAAAAAACGCGAACGTCGGGCGGTCGAACCGCTCTTCACCGAGTCGGACGTCGAACGCATCCTCGCCGCGATGAAGGTCGTTCCCTACGGAACGTGGTTCGAACCGGCGCCGCACGTCCGGGCTCGGTTCGAAGATGCGGGTCACATCATCGGCTCGGCGTCGGTCCACATGGAGATCGACGAGCCTGGTCGCGAGCGTAAGCGCTTGACGTTCACCGGCGACTTCGGTCGTCGCGGCCTTCCGCTCCTGCGCGATCCCGCGCCGCTGCCTCCCGCGGAAATCGTCTTGACGGAAAGTACCTACGGCGGGCGCTGTCACGACGACGGCGTCGACCCCTGCGGGGCGATGAAGACCGCACTCGCGGAAGCGGTTCGAAGCGCCGAGCAGTCCGGCGGGAAGTTGATCATTCCGGCATTCAGCGTCGGAAGAACGCAGACGCTGCTCTACTTCCTCAACGAACTCGCCGACGAAGGGCGCATTCCGCGCCTCCATGTCTTCGTCGATTCGCCGCTGTCCACCGAAGCGACCGTCATCATGCGACGGCACGCGGACATACTCGACGCCGAAACCCACGCGAAGCTCGCGCGCGCCGCCGACCCGTTGTTGAACGATCGCGTGCATCTCGTCGAATCCGTCGAGCAGTCGAAGCGCATCAACGATATGCCCGGAACGGCGATCATCATCGCGCCGTCGGGGATGTGCGAGTTCGGGCGCGTCGTCCACCACTTGAAGCACCACCTTCACGACCCGCGGGCGGTCGTGGCCTTCGTCGGCTATCAGGGCGTGCATACGCTCGGTCGGCGCATCTTGGAAGGCGTGACCCCCGTGCGACTTCTCGGGACCAGCATCGACGTGCGCGCTCGGGTGGTGAAGATGAACGGATTTTCCGCGCACGCCGATCGGCGGGAACTCCTCGAAGCCCTCGACCCGCTCAAAGGCGTGGCGGAACACGTGTGCGTCGTCCACGGCGAACCCGATCAGGCCGACGCGCTCGTCGCGGGATTGCGGGAGGCGGGTTTCCGCAGTCCCGTCGCCCCCGAACCGAACGACGTCATCGAACTCTGATACCTTAGAGCGGCGCCGAGACCGGATTCATGGGGATGTTCTTCATCGCAGCGATGATCGCCGCTGCCGCGACGTCGGCCGCGGTGGACGCGGCGCGTCTCGACGCGCTCCCGGGCGGGATGCCCGCGCGCGTCGTGCGGTCGTTGGCGATGGTCGTCCTCTCGCTCATCGTTTCCCGAGCGACGGCCCGTATCGGCATGGACGCCGGCGTGCGCGACGACGGTTCGCCTCGCCCTCCGCGTACGTCCCGTGTCGGACCGTGGATCGACGTCGCTCTCCACGTGTGGGTGCTGTGGGGCGGTCACTGGGCGCAAGCCGCTTGGGTGTTGTCCGGCGAGCACCTCGTGCCCGCGATGCTGATCGCGTGGCTGCCTTGGGCCTTCGCGGGTCTCCTGCGAGCCGACGCCGAACGTCGCGTGAAGGCCGAGTTCTACGGTCGTCCGTTCGGCGTTTCCGAGCGCCGTTCCGCCCTCGGCCTCGGGGCGCGCATCCGTGCGTTGTTCGCTCTGCCGATGCTTCTTTCGGCGGGGCTCGAAGCGGCGTTGCAGGCGGTTCCCACCGCCGAAGCTGTTCTGTTCGGACTCGGCATGGGCGGTCAAGTGATGGTCTCCGCGGTCAACATGCTCGTGTTGGTCGGCTTGAGTCCGTTCCTCGTGGGTTGGCTTCTCGACGTGCGTCCGATCGGAAGCGACGCGCTGCGCGGTGCTCTCCAGTCGGATCTCGCGAAGCAAGGACTCGGCGCCTGTCCGATCGGCGAAGTGAAGACCGGGAACGCCATCCCGAATGCGGCCTATCTCGGCATCGGAGGATGGTCGCGACGCATCGTCGTCACGGATCTCCTTCTCGAACTCCTCGGCCCCGAAGAGTTGCGGGGCGTCGTCGCGCATGAAACCGCGCACGGCAAGAAGCGGCATATCCCGTTCATCGTCGGGTTCATACTGGCGATGATAGGCATCGCCGCGGCGTTCACGGACGATCTCATTCGCCTCGGCGAAGGAATCGGAACGGTGTTGGCGCTCGGCAATCGCGAGCTCGCCCCCGCGATGGCCGGGCTCGTGTTGGCGTTCGCGGGCGCGTCGTGGTTCATGCTTGGGGTTTGGTGGTTCGGGAAGATGTCGCGGGCGTTCGAGACGGAAGCCGATCTCGAAGCGGCCCGCGCCTTGGGTTCCGGGGAACACCTCGCGAAGTCGCTACTGGCGCTGCATCGGGAGTTCGGCGGCCCGATCGACCGCGCCCACTTTCGCCACCCGAGCATCTTGTCGCGCGTCAAACTGCTCGGCGCCTTCGACGAAAACCCCGCGGTGTTTCGCACCGCCACCGCGCCCGCGCGTCGATGGAGGATGCTCGTCCTCGCCGGGATCGTTCTTGCGCTGCTCGGCGGCGCACGACATCTCGAAGACACGTTGGTCGTCGGGCCGCTGCGCGTCGCGGTGAGACTCGGCGAGCGCACCGACGACGAAGTCCGCCTCGCAACCGGAGCCGAGCGCGCCCGCGCCTTGCTGGGCGATGCGAAGCATCATGACGAAGCGGTGAGGCTCGGCGTCGCGGCCATCGTCGGACTGGTCGATCTCGATCTCAAAGCCGGGCGCTTCGACGCCGCGCGCGGTCGGCTCGCGGATCTCGCGGCGGCGTGGCCCATCGGCGACCCCATCGGCGACTACAACCGCGCCCACATGGAAGCGTTGCTCGCGGTCGCCACGCGCGGGGGCGACGACGCCTACACGAAGGTGCGACTCGCGGAAGATGCGCGGCGTCAACTCGAAAGCGTGTTCGAGGCGCGTGGGCTGACGCTCGATCCGGTCAGCGCGCGTTCCGTCGATCGCGAACTGACGGTCGCGCGGCTTCTGTGCGAACCGAATGCCGCCGTTCCCGAAGATCCACCCTCCGACGCTCCCGCTTGGCACCGTGCCGCCGTCGAACGCGCGCGCGCCCTGAAGAAGGACCTCTCCAAATGACGTCGTCCCGCGTGCCCACGGCCGTCGCGTATCACGAACTGACGAAGTACTCCGAACAGGAACTTCTCCGCAATCAGCGCAGCCTCGACTTCGCCCGGAAGCCTTCCGTGTGGAAGACGTTTCCTCCCGAGGACGCCCGCGTGTCGCTCGTCCCGTGGTTGCCGTTTCCGAAGGACCCCTTCACCGGTCGGCCTCTCGAAACGATTCCGTTGGCGGACGACGGCGGCGTCGGACTTCCCGAGATCTCGCGCCTTCTGTTCTTCACCTACGGCATGACGGCGGCGGTGCGCTATCCGAACGAGGTGCACCTGTTGCGCGCCGCGCCGTCGGCGGGTGCGCTCTATCCGACCGAGATCTACGTCGCGACGCGCGGCGTTCCCGGTCTCGTCGACGGGGTCCACGACTATCAGGTGAAGGATCACTCCCTCGTGACGATGTGGGAGGGCGACTTCTGGCAGGACTTCAGGCGCGATGCGTACGGCCACGAGGCGATCGACGCGAGTCGCGTGTTGATTCTCTTTTCGGGAGTCTTCGAGCGCTCCGCGTGGCGCTACCACGAGCGCGCCTATCGCCGCGTGTTGCTGGATACGGGACACGCCCTCGGCAATCTGATGGCGTTCGCACCGGAAGACGACCTCTTGGTCTATCCCATCAGCGGGTTCTGTGACGCCGCGTTGAATGGACTTCTTTTCCTCGATCAGGAGGAAGAGGGCATGCTGATGGTGTGCGCCGTCGCGCGACCTTCCGACCTCGCGGGCACGAGCGTGCGCCGTTCGAGCGTGTGCCCGAGCCCGATGACGCGGGTTTCGCTCGCCGACGTCGACGAGCATCGTCTTATTCAGCGCTTGCATGACGCATCCGCGATTCCACCCGGCGACGCGTTTTCGGAGGGGCGACTGCCCGACGACACGCCGCTTTCGCTTCTTTGCGAAGGCGCGGCTGAAACGGTGCTCGGCACGGATGTTCCGACCTTCCACGTACCGAAGGCGATCTTGAGCCGTCGCTCTACCCGCGCGTATTCCGGCGGCACGATGGATCGCAAGACCTTGGCGGGGATCTTGGCCTACGGCTATGAAGTCGCCGTGCCTCCCGAAGGTTTGGAGGATGCCGGACTGCCGCGCGTCTTCGACCCGTGTCTCATCGAGACGTACGTCATCGTTCACGGTGTCGAAGACGTGATGTCGGGGGCGTACGCCTACGTTCCGCGCACGGGCACGCTTCGCCTCATCCGTGCGGGGGACTTCCGTGGTCGTGCGCAGCACTTCTGCCTCGGCCAAGAACTCGGTTCCACCGCGAGCGCGGTGGTGATTCACGCGTCCGATTTGCCGCGCGCCATCGAAAAGTACGGCGAGCGGGCTTATCGCTACCTGCATCTCGATGCGGGGCATCTCGGTCAGCGCATGAACGTCGCGGCGACCGCGCTCGGTGCGGGCGCGTCCGGGATCGGCGGGTTCTTCGACGACGAAGTGAACGCGCTTCTCGGGCTCCCGCTCGACAAGATCGTCGTCTACATCACGACGCTCGGGTTGCCGTCGGAAGGTTGACGTTCGTCACCAAGTGATGAGCGTGTGGAACTCGCCGCGTTCGCCGAAGGGATCGACGTCCGACGGAAGTCCCGCCAACCAACCGCGCGACCATGCCGCCCCGACCGCGACGGACGGATGCGTCGACGCGGTGATCGTCACGACGGCGCCGGCTTCTTCGACGCGGCCGACGAGTTCGTCGGGCGACGTTCCCCACAGGGGGAAGTGCAGCGTCGCTCCGCGCGCGCGGCACCAAGCGCCGAGCGACGCTTCGCGGGCGGCGCGGACGTCTTCGAGCCATAGGTCGCCGAAGACGAGCCGGTCGACCGGCCACCGTCGATGCACCACGTCGAGCGCCGTCATCACGGATTCGACGTAGGGAAGCCCCGGTCCGACGGGCACGAGGATCAACGACGTTCCCGCGCGCTCGGCTTGCTCGGCGATCGTGTCCACCGGAATTTCTTGGAGCGGCAGGCGGCGCGTTTCGGGGTCGAACGTGGTCAGCCAAACCGTTTTGCGGCCTTCGGCCGTCACCGCTTTGTAGGCGAGCCATGCGTCTTTGCCGCCGCTCCAGAACACCACGTCGGTGTGGGTTCCGGTGGACGGCCCGCGCATCAAGAGCGTCGGTGCATGGGTGCGAAGCGGTCGTGCCGCCGCGCGTACCGCTTCATGACCGAAGGGGCAGTGCCGACAGGCACCGCCGCAACACGTTCCGCGACGTCGATGCACCGCTTCCGTGAACACCATGTATCCCGTGGCGGGATCCATGTAGCGCTCCGCGCCGCGCGCGACGGCATCGCGCCACGGTTGCATCCACGGAGGTTCCGACATCGACGGCATCCGTGAATCGTATCTCCCCGCGGGCGCGGCTCGTGCCGACGGTTCCGCTTTCCGCATTGAACGATTTCGGTGCGGCGACTACTGGACGGTGATGGTGAAGAGGTCGGAGAGATCGAACGAGGTGCCGGAGCCGACGAGCGCCTGGCAGGGGAACGAGACTCCGGAGAGACCCGCGACGACGGGTACCGTGGCGTTGAGGGCTGCCCACGAGGCGGGGCCGACGGGAAGTTCCAGAGTGAGCGCGAGGGTCGCGGGGTCGATGAAAAGATCGCCGAACGGTGTCGCCGTCGGCGCGGCCAACGTTTGCGTGCCGAACGCGAGCAGCGCGGTGTCGCCGGGGCGTCGCGCCGCGGCGACGACGATCGGTTGGCCTTGGACGGCCGCGCCGCCCGTGAACATCCACGCTTCGG
>JAFMJN010000166.1 GCA_017853435.1 Planctomycetota bacterium
ATCATGTCGGCCCAGGTCGAAACCTTGTAGTAGGTGTCCGTTGCGCAGTGGATGCCGACGAGCCCACCTCCGGCCCGGAGCCGTCGAAAAAGGGCATCGCGCGTGGCTTGCGGCAAAGGGATCTCGCCCGTGGTCATGAAGACGACGGCCCCGTAGTCGGCGAGCATTTCCGGCGTCAACGACGCGGCGTCCTGCGACGGCGTGACGGCGTACTTGCCCTTGCCGAGATCGCGGAGTCGTTCCTCCGCGAGGGCGAGCGTGTCCGACGTCGGGCGCTTGACGACCGGGTGGACGAACCCGGCGCTGTGGGAAAGGAACAGAACCTTCGGGCGCTCTTGGGCGACCGCGGCGAGGCAAAGGAGAAGCGGAACGACGAGAGGGCGCAGCATGCGGAGCTCCTCCCGCATCTTAGGTCCGTGGGGCGTCCGGATGGATAGAATCCCCGCCTCGAGGAGTTTGCCGATGGCCCCCGTGTGGATCGTCCTGTGTCTCGCTCTGTCGCTGCACGCGCAAACCACGCGTCCCGCGTCCCGCTTCGATGCATCGACATGGCGCCCGTTGTTCGACGGCACGTCGCTCGACGGGTGGACCACGAAGGGCGGTCGTTACGACGGTGGTGCCGTGTGGACGGTCGAGGACGGCGTCATCGTCGGCCGTGAAGGCCCGAACCATGCGGGGGGGCTTCTGTACACGACGACGTCCCACGCGAGTTTCGTCCTGTCCCTCGACGTCGCCCTCGATGATCCGTTCGATTCGGGAGTCTTCGTCCATATGACACCGAAGGCGAAGGGAGCCCAAGTCACGCTCGACGCCGTCGACGGCGGTGAGATCGGCGGGATCTACTCCGACGGATGGCTGAAGCACCATCCCGACGGCAAGGCGGGTTGGAAAGTCGGGGATTGGAATCGCGTCGAGGTGCGCTGTGCCGGGTGGCCGATGCGTCTCGAGTCGTGGTTGAACGGTGCGCCGTTGTCCACGTGGACGATGCCCGCCGACGCCGTCGGTTTCGCGCCGACCGGGTTGATCGGCATCCAAGTCCACGGCAATCGCAACGACCCGCCCGGCAAGCGGGCCCGGTTCCGGAATCTTCGCCTGCTCGAACTTCCCGTCTTCGACACGAAAGACTTCACGATGGACGACGGCGGGCTCCTCGTTCCGACTGCCGACGGACGCGCGCGCGGATGGCGACCGTTGTTCGACGGGCGTTCGCTCGAAGGTTGGACGGTGACCGGAGGCGGCGGCGACGCCGTGGTCGTGAAGGACGGTGCGATCGTCGTGGAAGGCCACGGCGACGGAGAACTTCGCACGGTCGAAGAATTCGGCGACTTCGAATGCGTCGTCGACTTCCGTATCGGTCGGATGGCGAACAGCGGTCTTTTTCTGCGCGCCGATCCGAAAGGGGGCAACCCCGCTTTCTCCGGTTGCGAACTCCAGATTCTCGACGACTTCAACTGGGAAAAAGAGACCGGTTCGACGCTCAAGCCGTGGCAGTTCACGGGAAGCCTCTACGGCTCGCTGCCTCCGTCGGATCGTCGCGCGGTCGCCCCCGTCGGCATGTGGAACACCTACCGTGTCGTCTACAAAGGACATCGACTCGACGTCGAGTTGAACGGCGTCAAGATCCACGACGCCGTCGACACGCACGCCGTGCCCGTCGAAAGCTCCGGATCGAAGCCGTTCGCCGAACGCGCGCGACGCGGCTTCATCGGCTTGCAGCGGCATTCTCCCGGCCATGCGGGTCGGTCGGAGACGCTGCGCTTCCGCAACATCTTCGTGAGGACGCTGTGATGTCGAGACTCGGCGTGTGCTCGTGGTCGCTGCAGGCGGAGAACCCCGAGACGTTGGCGGAGCGCGTCGACGCATGCGGCGTGAAGCACGTCCAACTCGCTCTCGATCCGATTCGCACCGGCGCGTGGGGAATGGGATCGACCGTCCGCGCTCTCGAGGGCGTCGGCGCCACCGTGGTGTCGGGAATGTGGG
The DNA here is from genome assembly GCA_017853435.1 of Planctomycetota bacterium. GTDB lineage: Bacteria > Planctomycetota > CAIWVZ01 > CAIWVZ01. The sequence continues at coordinate 1,981 of JAFMJN010000166.1, forward strand.
CGCCGGAGGGCGAGGACTATTCGACCTTGGCCAGCATCCGTGAGACCGGCGGCATCGTGCCGGATGCGACGTGGGAGGCGAATCGCCGTGCCGCGGCGGATGCGGCGACGATCGCCGCCGCGCTCGGCTTGCGACTCGTGACGTTCCACGCGGGCTTCATTCCCGAAGGGGACTCCGCGCTCGACGCCTCGCCGGTGCCCGGCCGCTTGCGGGAACTCGCGGGGATATTCGCCGCATCGGGGGTGCGCCTCGCTCTCGAGACGGGACAGGAGCACGCGCACGACCTCGCGGCCCTGCTCGCGCGCCTCGACGGGACGGGGATCGGGGTCAACTTCGACCCTGCGAATCTCGTCCTGTACGGAATGGGGAATCCGATTCCGGCGTTGCGCCTCCTCAAGCCGCACGTTCTTCAGGTGCACGTCAAGGACGCCGTGCCGACCGAGGTCGAAGGCACGTGGGGTGTCGAGGTTCCGGTCGGGGAGGGCGTGGTCGACTGGAATGCGTTCTTCGCGCTGCTCGACGATCATCCGGTCGACTGCGTCATCGAACGCGAGGCGGGAACGTCGCGAGTGGCCGACGTCGTGACGGCGCGTGCGAAGGTGGCAAGCTTGCGAAGGGGAATCGTATGACCGTTCGTGTCGGTGTCGTCGGCCTCGGAGCGATGGGGCGGACGCACGTCCTTGCGTATGCGGGTGCGGCGGGTGCGGGATACCCCTGCCGATTGACCGCCGTCTGCGATCGCAACCCGGAACGTCTTGCGGGAAAGACCGGCGCCGTCGGCAACATCGACGTCGGCGGTGCCGACCGCCTGTTCGACCCGTCGACGGTATTCGGCACGACCGATCCCGAAGCTCTGTTCGCGCGCGACGACGTCGATCTCGTCAGCATCTGCACACGGACCGACACCCACGTCGATCTCGCGCTGGCCGCGTTGCGCAAGGGAAAGCACGTTCTTCTCGAGAAACCGGTCGCACTCTCGGCCGATGCGATCGCACCGTTGGTCGCCGCGGCGTCGGCCTCCGGACGCCTCTGCATGCCCGCGATGTGCATGCGCTTTTGGCCCGCGTGGTCGTGGCTCCTCCAAGTGGTTGCCCATGGAACCTATGGCCGCGTGAAGAGCGCGGTGTTTTCGCGACTGGCGTCCCCGCCGGCGTGGTCGCGCGATTTCTACGCCGATCCGAGTCGCTCGGGCGGCGCGTTGATCGACCTCCACATCCACGACGCGGATTTCGTCCGGGCGTTGCTCGGCGAGCCCGAATCGGTCGTATCCACGGGCGACGTGGACCACGTCACGACCCTGTACCGCTTCGGCGCCTCCGGACCGTCTCATGTCGTGGCCGAGGGCGGCTGGAATCACACACCCGGATTCGCGTTCCGGATGCGGTTCGTCGTGGTGATGGAGGGAGCGACCGCCGATTTCGAGTTCGGGCGGAGCCCGGAGTTGCTTCTGTGCCGCGACGGAAAAGCCGAAGCCGTCCCGATTCCTCCCGAAAAAGGCTACGACGGCGAGATTCGGCACGCGATCTCCGCGATCTCGCGAGGGGCGTTCAACGTCGGGCCCGATATGGCCGACGCCCTTCGGACCGCTCGCCTCCTCGACGCCGAACGTGAAAGTCTCCGCACCGGAAGCGTCGTTCGCCTGTAGAATCCGCGCCCATCATGGCATCCAAGTCGATCGGGATCGGCCTCATCGGGCAGAAGTTCATGGGCCGCGCGCATTCGAACGCGTGGTCTCAGGCCGCGAAATTCTTCGATCTCCCGGTCGGCGCGCGACTCGCGGTGGTCAGCGCCCGCGACCGGAAGGAACTCGGGGCGTTCGCCCAACGGTTCGGTTGGGCGAAGTCCACGCCGAAGTGGGAATCCCTCGCCGACGATCCCGACGTGGATCTCGTCGACATCGGCACTCCGAATCATCTGCACGCGGAACAGGCGCTCCGCATGTTGGAGGCCGGGAAGCACGTCGCCTGCGAAAAGCCGCTCGCCCGCACGTTGGCCGAAGCCCGCGTCTTGCGCGACGCCGCGGCGGCCGCGGGACGCAAGGTCAAGACCTTCGTGTGGCACAACTATCGCCGCGCCCCGGCGATCGGCCTCGCATGGAACCTGATGCGCGAAGGACGTCTCGGAAAGATCTTCCACGTGCGCGCGCGCTATCTGCAGTCGTGGGGTTCGAAGTCGACGCCCATGTCGTGGCGCTATTCGGCGGCGACCGCGGGCTCCGGAGCCCACGGAGATTTGAATGCCCATCTCGTCGATCTGACGCGTTTCTTGATGGGTGAAGCCATCGTCGATATTCACGGAGCGGTCGCGCCGACGTTCGTCACCTCGCGCGCCGTGCCCGGAACGAAGCGCCGTGAACGCTGCGACGTCGACGACGCCGCGCTGTTCTTGGCCACGTTCGAAGGCGGCGCCGTGGCGTCCTTCGAAGCCACGCGGTTGGCCGAGGGGCATCTCAACGACAACACCGTTGAAATCAACGGTGAGCGCGGTTCGTTGCGGTGGTCGCTCGAAGACATGAACGTCCTCGAATGGTGCGACGCCGAAGCGCCCCCGCGTCTCCGCGGATGGACGAAAATCCTCGCGACTTCCGCGGGAAATCATCCGTATGCGGCCGCGTGGTGGCCGGACGGCCACATCATCGGCTACGAGCACGGATTCACCAACATGGCGGCCGACATCCTCCGCGTTCTCGGAGGGAAGAAGCCCGAACTTCCGCTTCCCGATTTCGCGGATGCCTACGAAACCTGTCGCGTTCTCGAGGCTGCACTTTTGTCGGCGAAGCATCGCTGCGCCGTCGCGATGAACGACGTTCCCTGATCACGGTTCGACCGGAGTCCACTATGCGCCCCGTCACGATGTTCACCGGCCAATGGGCCGATCTCCCTCTCGATACGCTCCTCGCGAAGGTGAAGGCCTTCGGTTACGACGGCGTGGAACTCGCCTGTTGGGGCGATCATTTCGACGTGCGCGCGTGCCTCGCCGACGACGGTTGGGCGAAGCGGCACTGGGCGTTGCTTCGCAAGCACGGTCTTTTCTGCTGGGCGATTTCGAACCACCTCACGGGGCAGGCGACCTGCGACGTGATCGATGTGCGACACAAGTCGATCTTGCCCGCCCACGTGTGGGGAGACGGCGACCCCGCCGGAGTGCGGCGTCGTGCGATCGAAGAGATGAAGGACACCGCGCGCGCGGCGCGCAAGTTCTTCGACGCCGCGCCGCCCGAAGTGAAGGAGCGGCATGCGAAAATGGGCTACGTCGCCGTGAACGGATTCACGGGCAGCCCGATTTGGCATCTGCTCTATGCGTTCCCGCCCTGCGTGCCGGGGCAGATCGACGCGGGTTTCCGCGCGGTCGGTGAAACGTGGAAGGACATCCTCACGGTGTTCGACCGCGAGAACATCGAATGGGCGCTCGAAATCCATCCGACGGAAATCGCGTTCGACATCGCATCGACGCGTCGCACGCTCGAGGCCGTCGGTCATCATCCGCGCTTCGGGTTCAACTTCGACCCGTCGCACTTCGGTTACCAGGGCGTCGACTACCTCGGCATCATCCGCGAGTTCGGCGATCGGATCCGTCACGTCCACGTGAAGGATTCGTGGTGGTCCGACGTTCCGACCGAAGCGGGGGTCTTCGGCGGTCACACCGAATTCGGAGCGCGCGGCCGTCAGTGGGATTTCCGTTCGCCGGGGCGCGGCCGCCTCGACTTCGAAGCGATCCTGCGCGCCTTGAATCATGCGAAATACCAAGGACCTCTCAGCGTCGAGTGGGAGGATCCGATGATGGACCGCGAAGCCGGTGCGGCGGAGGCGTGCGCCTTCGTGCGACGGCTCGATTTCCCGACTTCGGGGCGCGCGTTCGACGCCGCGTTCGCCGAAGGTAAGCGCTGAAAGGCCGACCATGACCGATGCGAACCCGGTGAGCGCCGCTTCCATCAAGCCGCGGCTCTCTCTGATGATGTTCCTTCAGTACGCGATTTGGGGATCCTGGCTGCCGATCCTCTATCCGTTCCTTCTCGGCCATCGCGGCTTTTCCCTCGATCAAACGGGGTGGTGCCTCGCTGCGGGCGCCGTCGGCGCGATCTTCGGACCCGTGCTGGCGGGGCAGTTGGCGGATCGCAGCATCGCGACGGAAAAACTGCTCGCCTTCAGCCACTTCGTCGGCGCGATTCTCGTATGGAAACTCGGCTCCACGACGGATTTCACCGGCGTGTTGACGCTGAGCGCGATCTACGGGTTGGTGTACGCCCCGACGCTTGCGTTGACCAATTCGTTGGCGTTCGCCCACCTTCCGGATCGTGATCGCGATTTCGGACCGGTGCGTCTGTGGGGGACGATCGGCTGGATCGCGGCGGGCATCATGGTCGGACAGATT
>JAFMJN010000001.1 GCA_017853435.1 Planctomycetota bacterium
GGAACGTGGGGAAATTCTCGCCGCAGCGGATGACCATCGAGCGGAGGAAGTTCTCGTTCAGGTTCACGTCGTTGCGGATGGCCGCGACCTTCGTCGGGTCCGCTTCGAAATGGGCGAGCACGTAGGTGCCGCGCTTTTGCTTACGGATTTCGTAGGCGAGTTTGCGCTCGTCCCAACGTTCCGCGCGCACGATGGTGCCACCGTGCTTCGTGATCGCCTCCGAAACCGCGGCCACACATTCGGCCGCGTCGGGCTTCACCTTGCTGTTGTCCAGCAGGAACATGCCTTCGTACTTGTTCACCGTATTACCTCCGGTGGAGTCGGTGTCTCCTCGCTCCCCTCGGGCGGAAGTTCCGTGCGGCGCGTGCCGCGAACCTCGGAAGCTTCCGTCCCCGGGGCCGGCCCCCGGGGAAGGGAACGATTCATCGTCGCGGCGATCGCGTGGACATCGTTCCCCGAAAGGAACTCCGACACGCCGTCCGCGGCCCGGGCGAAAGCCCGGGTGACGATCTCGATCTCGTCGTCGGCGAAGCGACCGAGCACGTGGCTCGTCCACTCACCGACGGGAGCCGATCCGATCCCCACCCTCAGGCGGGGAATCGCCTCCGTGCCCAACTCGGCGATGACCGAGCGGAGCCCGTTGTGTCCTCCCGGAGACCCCGAGGCTCGAAGCCTCAGCAGTCCGGGTTCGAGCGCCATGTCGTCGCACACCACCAACACCCGGCCGGGGTCGCCCCCGACATCCGCGAGACGTCGCCGCAGCGCCGTCCCGCTCAGGTTCACGTAGGTGCCCGGTTTGAGGAGGATGAATCGGCATCCGGCGATTTCGCCTTCCGCCGCCGCATCTCCGTCCGGAGTCGACGTCCACGTCGCACCGAGACGCCGCGCGACCAGATCCAACACGTCGAATCCGGCGTTGTGCCGCGTCCCTTCGTACCGCGCCCCCGGGTTTCCGATCCCCAACGCCAATCGCGCCGGGGGTCGCCCCGAGGGCGTCATGCTCACTTCTTCGCTTCGGGCTTCGCCGCAGCCTCGGGCTTCGCGGCGGCGTCGGCCGCGGGAGCGGCTTCGGCGGCGGCCGGTTCGGCGTGACGCCAGTGATACGTCACGAGAACCTTGTGCGCGTCGTCCGACAACGTCACGCCCGAGGGCAACTTGACGTCCTTGGCTTCGATGCGCTGTCCGACCTGCATGCCGTCGAGTTTGACTTCAAGCGACGCCGGGATGTCGGTCGGCAGGCACTCGACGTGGATGTCTTCGGACACGTGGTCGACGATCGCCGCCGCATTCGGTTCCGGATTCCCGACGAAAGCGAGAGGAACCGCGACGCGCACCTTCACGGTGAGGTCGACGCGATGGAAGTCGATGTGCAGGACGTCCTTGCCGTAGGTGTCGAACTGGACGTCCTTCAGGAGAGCCGCTTCTTCCTTGCCCGCGATCGCGAGCTTGAAGGTGCGGTTGCCCTTGTGGAACTCGGTGTCGAACGCCTTGGCGTCGACGGTGCACGAGTGGGGGGCTTGGTCGAGACCGTAGACGACGGTCGGGATCCGGCCCGCGCGGCGGATACGGCGGGATTCGGCGCTGCCGAGCAGCGTACGGGGCTCGGTCTTGAGGGTCGCGAGTTCCATGAAACGTCTCTTCTTGGCACGGGAACCCCGGCCCGATGTGGACCGGACTTCCGATAATTGCCCCGCTAGGACTCGAACCTAGAATTGCAGGGCCAGAACCTGCCGTGTTACCGATTACACCACAGGGCAGTGGTGGGAATTTCGAGGCACCGGAGCGCCCCAAAATGGGCGTCCAAGTTAGCGGTGCCCCTCGCGGCCTTCAACCCCTCCCGAACGCATTGCCCCGCCAGGACTCGAACCTAGAATCTCAGGACCAAAACCTGATGTGTTACCGATTACACCACAGGGCACGAACCGGGGCAGTTTGTAGCACGCCCCTCGCCCGGATGAAAAGGGGTTCCCATCAGGTTCCCGTTTAGGCTTCTCGGTGCGCTGATTTCCGCCGTTCTCGCGGGCTGCGGCTCCGAATTTCATCTCGAAAACGGCGAAAACGGGTGGATCGCCCACGTCGAAGGCCCCCCGAACGCCGCCGTTTGGATCCTAGAGGGGCGGGAAGGCGGCCCGGGCTACCCCAACACGGCCGGTCGGCCGTTCCTTTCCGTGGATTGGCCCCCCTCCGAGGCGCCGAACGGCACCCGGGTCATCGCACGGGGGTCGATTCCGGCTTCCGGGAGGCTCGAACTGCCGTTTCCGACGCCTCCGGGTTACGTCGATCGCCTCGTTCAGGGCGTCGTTTTCGCGGGTCCCGGGCCGGAGTTTCCCGGGCTCGTCGTCTCCCCCGCCTACCGCACCGGAATCGCGGAGTATCCGACCCCCTACGGCGACCGGGACGGACTTCTCACCGCCGCGGCGGGTCTGATCGCGGCGGCGGCGACATTGGTCTTCCTACGAAGGCTGCGATGCTCGCGACGAAAACCGGGCGTCGCGATCGCGGCCGTCGTGTCGGCGTTCGGTGTTCTCGTCGCGGCCATCCCGCGAATCTCGGCCGATCCCGGTGAATCTTCGGGCCGCCGCGGCGACGTCGTGCCGGTCGTTCCGCACATCCCCGCATCGCGGCCCGCGGCCGCGGCGTTGTCGACTCCCGTCGACGCGCTCCTCGCCCGCGTTCCCCCGGACGGCGTCGTCCGCATCGCGCCCATGTCGACGAAAGGCGAAGCCCGCGAAATGGCGGCGCGCGCCGCGCGGCTTCTGCGCCCGAGGCGCGTCGTATGGATCGACCCCGACGGTCCCATCGACGTGCTCGCGACGCCCGGCTGGACGCTGGCCTTCGGTCCGACGCCGGATCCGATGCCCGCGGGAACCGTACTCCTCGCCTCGGCGCCGGGCGTCTTCGCCGTGGAGGTCCTTCCGCGATGAGCGCCGTCGTCGCGGTCCTCCTGCTCGCCGTGTCCGCATGGCCTCTCGGTCGACGCCTCGCCGCGGCACTCCCGCCGGCCGCATCGCCCGCATGCCGCATCGCCACGGAAATCCTCGCGGGCTTGATCGTCCATGCGGGACTCGTCCACGTGCTCGTTTGCATCGGCGTCCCGCTGAAGGGCGCGTTCGGCTTCGTCGGCGCCGTCGGCGTCGGCGCCGCGGTGATCGGTCCGACTCCCGCGGCTCGTGGGTCGTCGCCCCTTCCACGCATGTTCGGCCCGCTCGTCGCTCTCGTGATCGTCGTGACGGCGTCGGCGCCGCTCGTCGAAGGTTTGAATCGCGCCCCCCGGCGCAACGACGCCGAATTCATCTGGCTGCCGAAAGCCGAGCGTCTTTTCGACGAAATCCCGCCGATTCCTTGGTCGGCGCCGGAACACGCGCACGCCGAATACCCACGGGGGTGGCCCGCGCTCGTCGCGGCGGCGGGTGCTTTCGATCAACCCGTGCCCGACGAAGCGCCGAACGTCGTCGGCGTCCTGTTCATGGTGCTCGTGCTTCTTTCGATCGTCGATGCGGCGGCCTCGCGCGGACGACCGTGGGCCGGACTCGCGGCGGCGGCGGTCCTCGGACTGAATCCCGAATGGTCGGCGCTCGCGTGCTCGGGACTCGCCGATCTTCCGCTCTCGGCGGCGTTGCTTTTGGTCGTCATGGCGACTCCGCGTGAAGACGACGGCGCCCCGCTCCTCGCCGTCGCGGCCGCCTTCGGAGCCGCCTGCCTGAAGGACGAAGGATGGGTGCTGCTCGTCGCCGTCGGCGTCGCCGATTCCCTTCGCGCCGTCCGAACGCGATCGACGCGTCCGTTGGTCGCGTCCGCGATCGCGTGGGCGCTGCTCGTTCCGTGGCTCGTCCTTCGCGCACCGGTCGGCTCGCGCACGACGCTGCTCGTTCCGTGGCTTCCCGAAAACGCCGGATGGTTTTTCCGTCGTATCGCGGAAACGGCGAAGGAACTTCTGCAGATGGGATTCGGCGACGGGACGACCTATCCCGAGTTCCCGGGCGTCGCCGCGGGATCCATCGTCGTATTCACCGCCGTCGTCGTGGCCTCGGGTGCGGCGCTCGTGTGCGGCGGTCCCTTCAAACTTCGTACGCCCGCGATCCTCGGCCTCGCCGCGTTCGCCGTGTGGTGCGTCACGCCCGATCCGCTGCGGTGGCACGTCTGGACGTCGGCGGATCGCATCGCGTGCCAACTCGCGCCCGCGGTGCTGCTCGCGGGCTTCACCGCCCTGTGGCCGCCCCGTCAGGGTGCGGTCGGCGGTAATCCGGCCAACTGACGACGCAGAAGGTCGACGGCGCGCCCGGCGGCCAATCCGCGAATCTGCTCGCGACCGCCGCCGAAGCGGAACGTCACGGCGACCGTCGCGGAGGCGTCGGCCACCGCGATCCACACCGTTCCTTCCGGCACACCGCGATCGGCCCCGGGGCCCGCGACGCCGGTCGTCGCCAATCCGTGCGTCGTACCGAATCGACGACGGACGCCTTCGGCCATCGCCCGCACCACGGCTTCGCTGACCGCCCCGTGCGCCGCGAGCACCGACGCCGGAACGTCGAGCTCGCGCTCCTTGACCGCGTCCGCGTACGCGACGACGCCACCTCGGAAGTACGCCGAGGCTCCCGGCACGTCGACGAGAAGCGACGCGACGAGCCCCGCGGTCAACGACTCGGCGACCGCGATCGTCGCACCGGCCGCCACGGCCGCCGCGGCGACGGCTTCGGCGGGCAACGCCCGACCGGGGGCGAGCGAGGACGCGGAGAATCGCCGACGAATCTCGGCGACGTCTCCCTCGACGCGTCGCCGGGCCTCGTCGTCCTCGGACGCCGTCGACGTCACGACGAGCGTGACGTTTCCGAGCCTCGGATACGAACCGATCGACGGATCGCGGTCCCGCACCATCAGGTCGGCCAACGCCTCGCCGATTTCGGCCTCCGGAATGCCGCACAACGTCACCGAATCCGTTCGGGGCGCGCGCGCACGCCCGGGCCACGCGTCGATCCGCGGAAGCAGATGACGTTCGATCAGCGTTCGGAACTCGATCGGCACTCCCGCGACGGCCAGCACCAAAGTTCCGTCGTGTTCGCGCAGGATCGCGGGGGCGGTGCCGACCGGGTTCTCGAGCGCCACGCATCCCTCGGGAAGATCGGCCTGACGCAACGTGGATTCGGTCACCGGCCGTCCGCGGGCCCGCGTTCGTGCGGCCAATGCGTCCGCGAGAACCGCGTCGCGGCGGATCGACACACCGAACGCGTCCGCCAATCCGTCGCGGGTGAGATCGTCGAGCGTCGGCCCCAAGCCTCCTCCGACGACGACGATCGGGGCGCGACGCAAGGCGTCGCGAACGGCTTCGGCGATCGCTCCCCGTTCGTCGGGGACGGTGACGCGTCGAACCAGCGGCACGCCGCGCGCACGCAGGACGGACGCGATCCAATGGGCGTTGGTGTCGAGAACGCGGCCCGCGAGGAGTTCGTCGCCGACGGAAACGACGACCGCGGCCGGGGTCACCGGAGCCGATTCCCCGCGACCTCGGAGCCGCGCGACGCGAGAATGCCGTCGAGTCTCGCGACCGCGGCCGCGCGCATCGCGTCGGTGAGTTCCGCGTCGGCCGCGGCGGGAACCGACGCCCCCGACGGATCGACGGCATCGAGCACCGCGACCGCGGTGTCGAAGGACTCGCGTGCGCCGACCTCGAGCGCGTTGCGGAGTTTCGGAAGGACGTCGGACAACGTGAGGTCGGCAACCACTTCGGCCCGCCACACCACGGCTCCCGCCTGCACGCGAACGGCACGCCACGTGGTTCCGTCGGCGCGACGATTCACTACGACGGGCGAATCTTCGGTCAGTTTGAACCGAACGACCGCGAGGCGTCCGCCCCCGACGACGACGAAGTCTCGTCCCGCCGTCCCCTCGCTCAAGCGGAACGCGTGGGTCGGCACGACTCCGAGAACATCTCCCCCGACCTCGGGCCAAGGGACCACCGCCTTCGCGACGGTTTCCACCTTGCCGTCGGCGTCCACTTTGCGCCACGATTTCATGAGCGGCTCGCGCATGACCCAAAGCAGCAACGCGATGGCCACCGGAATCCTGAGATTGCGCGCGACGTCGGCGGGCTTGAAACTCGGAAGTCCTTTCCCCGTCGCGATGGCGGAGAGGATGATCCCCACTTCGTAAAGGAAGCAGAGCGGAATCGCGACGAGCGACTGGGTGATCGGATCGGGAGGGGTGAGGATGCCCGCGACGATGAAAATGACGAGGATGGTCACGCGCCTGTAGGAGCGGTACCCGTCCGGGTCCACGAACCCGACTTTGGCGATGCCGATCATCAACAACGGCAAGAGGAACGTGACGCCGAGCAACAACGTCAGCGTCGCGAAGAGGCTGAGATACTCGTCGAGACTGACCCAACTTTGCGCGATGTCGGCCGGGGCGAACCCGACCATGTAGCGGAGCGCGATGGGCAGGAGCAGCTTGTAGCCGAAGACCACTCCGGAGACGAAAAGCGCGACCGAGAACGGGACGATCTTCCGCACCCACCCCTTTTCACGGTCGTACAAACCCGCGGAGATGAATCCCCAGATCTGCGCGACCCAATAAGGCGCGGCGAAGATCAAACTCACGAAAAGGCTGACCTTGAACCACGTCACGAACGGCTGCGTGGGCGACGCGTACTTCAACGTCGGATCCAAACCGAGGTCGCGCATGGCGTCCTGGTAGGGGGCGACGACGATCCGCATGCAATCGTCGGCGTACGTGGTCGCCAACGCGAACATGACCCCCGTGACGATGGCCGACCGCCACACGCGGCGACGGAGTTCTTCGAGATGATCGAAGAAACTCATCCGCGTGGTCTCGACGGGATCTTGGACGGGTTCGGTCATGGGGATCAACGGGGGTTTTAGCAGGACGCTCCCCGTGAAAACAACGCAGGCCCCCGCACCCTTCGGGAGCGGAGGCCTGCGTCGAGAAGCCTATCTCAGAACTGGAGGAAAGGCTCGAGGTCGCGCGCGCGGAGGACCGGGATGGACCAGCCTTGCGCCTTCTTGTAATCCTCGGACTCGGTCGGATCGGCCTCTTCGCCGTCCTTGATGCCGACGATCACAAAGTCGGTTTCCACCGTGACCTTGGATTCGACCTTCACGCCGTGGGATTCCAAAATCTTGGTCGCCATTTCGCGGTTGTAGCGGCCCGGGAGTTCACCGAGCACGACGAACCGGAGGGTCTTCGACTTGTCGAAGATCGGCGAAAGGATCATGTCGCCCTCGCCCACCATCTCGCCCGAAGCCTCGGACTCGATGACGCATTCGGCGCGCTCGGCACCGACGGAGACGACCACCACGCGGCCCGTGAAGACCTTCGTGTTGCCGCGGCGGATCTGGTAGGTGCGGAAGGCCGCACCGCGCCACACCTTGTCCTTCGAACCGATGTCGATGAAGCAGGTCTTCATCGCGCGGTTGACCGCGAGAACCTTGCCGTCCGGCGTCTCGGATTCCTTCGAGACCTGGACCTGGTTCTTGATCGCGGCGACCTGCGCATCCATGGTCTTCATGGCGCTGCGGGCGGCGACGACTTCCTTGTTGGATTCGTCCTTCGTCTTGGCGGCCTCGTCCGTCAACTTGCGGTTTTGGGACTGGGCGTCGTCGCGCTCCTGCGTGAGCTGCGCGATTTGGCCCTGAAGGCGCGCCTGCGCGTTGTCCGATTCCTGCTTGAGTTGGTCGAGGTCGGTGGCACGGCGCTTGTCGGCTTCCGTGAGCGCATCCGACTTGCCCTTCACTTCCGCTTCGAGCGTCTTGACCTGCGTCTGCAGGGCGGCGACTTCGCCGGACGCCGTCTTGTAGCGGTTGACGAGGACTTGGAGACCTTCGACGAGAGTCATGGTGCTCGCCGACTCGTCGCCGACCGCCTTGTAGGCGTCCTTCAGCGCGTTCTTCGCGAGCGTCGTGTACTTGCCGATGTACTTGTCTTCACCGGCGTCCGGGAGCGGATCGGCGACGGTTTCGAGAGCGGGCGGGCTGACCGGCACGCCTCCGCCGACGACCTTCGAGATGCGGTCGAAGCAGGCGGCGTTCCATTCGCCTTCGAGACGCGACTTCTTCAACTCGCTCGAGGCCTTCTTGGCGTCGGCGAGAGCCTTGTCGCGCTGAGCGGTGGCGTTCCAAGCGAAGGCCGTCACACCCAATGCGACCAAAAGGACGGCGATGAGCCATGCGATGTGCACGGCGCCGCGTTCCGAATGAGACATCCGATTCCTCCGCCCCGAAGGGCGTGTTCCTGACACTGACCGGCCAAGGTTGTCGCTCGCAACTTGGCGGCCGGATTCAACGATGCGATCCGAGCGAAGCGGGGCGGATTCTACGGACACGTTCGAAGTCCCGTCAAGCCAAGGGGCAGGGTTCGTGGATTCCGGGGGCCTCGGGGGGTACCCTCTCGGCATGTCAGCCCCTCCCGTGATCGGCCTCTGCGGGGGCATCGGAGCCGGAAAATCGACGGTTGCTCGGGGTTTTGAGGCCCTCGGCGCCCGGGTGCTCGATGCCGACCGGATCGCCCACGAGGTCCTCGACCTCCCCGAGGCCCGGGAGACCCTGTCCCGGAAATTCGGGACGGAAATTCTGACCGCGGACGGCAAAGTCGACCGGGCGGTCCTCAAGACCCGGGTTTTCGGGGACGCTCCGGACCGGGTGGCCGACCGCCGTTTCCTCGAGTCGGTGGTGCACCCGCAGGTGCGCGATCGGATCGTCGCCGCGGTCGCCGACGCGCTGGCGGCTGCGGTCCCGCCTCCGGCGATCGTCCTCGACGTCCCGCTGTTGCTCGAAGGTCCGCTCGATGCGCTCTGCACACGGCGCGTGTTCATCGACGTCCCCGACCCGCAGCGGTTCCGTCGCACCGCGCGGACGCGCGGTTGGACCGAAGCCGAACACCGTGCGCGTGAAGCCGCCCAGATGCCGCTCGACGCGAAGCGCGCCCGCTGCGACGCCGTGATCACGAACGTCGAAGATCCGACCGCGCTCGCTGCACGCTGCCGCGAGCTCCTCGCCGACTTTTCCTAACGCGACTCGGGAGCCTTCGGCTCGTCCTGCAGGTTGTCGCTCGGCACGACGACGCCGACGCCCAAAAGGTCCGCACGACCGTTCGCCCAGCGTTCGAACGCATCGCGGTGCGCGGCGACGTCTTCGGCCGACGGTTCGGGAGCGAACGCGTCGAGCGGGAGCCCGGTGATCCGCCGCAGAAGAACGTCGGCACCGTCGCGCAGCCCGGGATTCGGCGCGCCGATCGCACGGATGAGCGTCGCCACTCCCTTGCGGTCGATGCGCCCCGTCGCGAGGAACGTCTCGCACGACGCGGTATCGAGTTGCGCGGCGCGCAGCGCGATCCGCAACCACTCGGCGCGGTCGCGGTCGCCGTGATCCGCCACCCAACGCTCATATTCGGCGAATCGCGAAGCCGGAGCCTTGGCGACCGACCCGAAGTAGGTGAGTCGACGGAATGCGGTTTCCGCCGCGGGGTCTCCGGCGGGGTTGCGGAGGAACTCGAGAAGCGGCGCGAGCGCTTCTTTCGCGCCCGCACGTCCGAGGGTCAACGCCACGGCACGCGCGAGTTCCTTGTCGTCTCCCGAAAGGGCCGGAACGAGCGCCCCGGCCGCGGCGGGTCCGAGAAGGTCGCCGAGCACGACCGCCGCCTGCAACTTGACGCTCTTGTCCTTCGACTTCGCGAACAGAGTCGCCGTCTCGTCGGCGGACGCACGCGTCCGCATACGCCCGAGCGTCGCGACGGCTTCCGCCGCCAAAGCGGCATCGGTCGATTCGCGTGCGAGAGTTCCCAACGCGATCGCCGCGCGCCGACCGCGCGCGGCCTGCAGCCCTCTCAGCACGGCGAAGCGATCGGGCACCGATCCCTCGCGGTAGATCTCGACGAGTTTCGGAACGGACGCGTCGCCGCCGGTGCCCCCGAGGGCTTCGATCGCACGCGCACGGAGGCCGCGGTCGCCGGAGGCGAGCACGGTTTCGAGGAGCGCCGGCGTACGAGGATCGTTCAGCTGCGCCAACGCGCGGATGCAGGTTTCGCGCACACGAGGTTCGTAGTCGCGCAATCCGTCGATCAACGCGTCGGCGGCCGCCGGATCTCCGCGGCGGCGCCCGAGTTCTTCCGCGGCGACGGATCGCAATCCCGCCGAACCGCTCCGCAACGCGGCGACGGCGGCGGTCGTCGGTGCCGGTGCGAGGTAGCGCTTCAACGCCTCCTCCGCGCGGAACCCGGGATATTTCGTCAGCGTGTCGAAGACCGCATCCCGAACCTTCACGTCGTTCGAGACGGCGAGCGCTTCGACCAAAAGTCGGGCTTCTTCCGTCATCCCCGCTTCCGCACGGAGGAACGCCGCGAGTCGCGAGGCCTGCGCCAATCGCCACTCGGTGGGCGCCGACGCCATCACCTCCGCCGCGGCGGTACGCGCTTCCTTGGCGAATCCGGCGAAACCGCCGACGGCGCTGTCGAGCAGTCGGGCTTCGCGGGCTGCGGGGTCGAGCCCCGCACGAACCTTCATTTCGGCGTCGAGCCACGCGCGACGCGCCGTCGGATCCGTCGGCGCGAAACGCTGCCACGAGAGATCGCGCTGAAGCCGCAGCACGCGTTCGACGAGATCCTTCACGCGTCCCTGCGGCGGTCCGACGCCGCGACGCAGAGCGGTGTCCCCGCCGCGACGGATCAGCACTTCCCAACCCTCACCGGGCGGCGCGTCTCCCCGCGCGGGCGGCGCGTCGAGCAATCCCGACGCCGCGATTTCGGCCGCGAGATCGGTGCAGGCTTCCATGCCGATCCAAAGCGGCGCACCCGGGCGCGGACGTTCCGCTTCCGCGAGGTCTCCGGTCAGGAACGCGGCGCGCGTGCGACCGAGATCGTCGCTCAGTCGCACCATCAGCGAACTCGTCGCCAACTCTTCGGCGGACAATCCGACGATGCGGCGTCGCGCTTTGAACGTATCGCGCACACGCGGCCACCACGCCTTCCACTTCGGAGCGTTCGGACCGAACGCTTCGCCCGTGAGAAGTTCGAGGCGCCGGAAGACCGGCCCTTCGACCGCGACGTAGTCGTTGAAGAAGACACCGCCCGCCACGGCGTCGAGCAGAATCGGCACGAGGTAGCGGTCGGCGATGTCACGCAACGCGGCGTCGCGCGCGCGGTAGGCGACCGTCGCGAGAAGCACCGCGGCGGATGCGCGATGGAACGGGTCGTCGCCTTGAAGGAACTTCATCGCGCGTCCCCGCAGAGCGGCGTCGTCCTCGGGGATCTTCCATCCGCGACCGGACTCTTCGATGCCCGCGAGCGTCAACATCGCGTACGCCGCGGAACGCATCACGCCTTCGCGGGCGGAGCCGAGCAGGCGTTCGGTGCCCTTCGGAGACGCGTGGAGAGCGAGATGCCGCGACGCGGCGTCCGCAACGCCGACTTCCGGGTCGAGGAACGCTTCGAACCACGCGTCGAGATCTTCGACGCCGGGAATGCGCCCGAGCAACGTGAAACCCGTCACGCGAATCGGTGCCTTCACGGACGCGCACATCGCCAGGACTTCCGCCGTGTAGCGGGCGTCGAGGGTTTCGGGCATCGCCTTCATCGCCGCTTCGCGCACGCCGCCCGCGGACGACGTCACGAAGGGCAAGACCTCGGCGGGTCCCATGAGAGGGTCGATCCGAACGAGCGCTTCCATGAGCCACGGAAGCCCGGCACGGTTCGTGGGTTCGCGGACGGCGCGCACGAGGGCCGGCGCGGCCTTCGCCCACTTCATTTCCGCGAGAGCGTGGGCCGCCCCCGCCTGCACGCGCCAGTCGTTCGATCCGAGGGCTTCGACGAGACGATCGGCGACCTTGTCGCCGAGCCCCGACAACGCGTCCGCCGCGTCGCGACCCGTCTTCTGCGGAAAGCGATCGAGCCGGGCGAAAAGTGCGTCGACGGGGTCGATCGGATCCTGCGGCGTCGTGGCGTCGGCGGGGGCCGGGGCCGACTCCGGGCCCCGTTTCGGAGCCGGGGCCACCGCCGGGGGCGGAGTTTCCTCCGGGGGTGAAAACACCGGACGCGGCCTCGGCTTCGGGTTGCGCGGCGGCGTTTCCTGAGCGACGAGGCCCGCCGCGACGAGGAGGACGACGGCGAAGAACGGAACGACGTGGCGGTGGGTCATGGAAGTCCGAAACCGAAGGGTCCCCCATCGTGTCAGGACGGTCCCTCCGCCGCAACGCCTCCCCGACCCGCCCGAACCATTCGTTTTCGCGCCGAGTCCCCGAAAAAAGACGTCGGGCCACCGGCGAACCGATGGCCCGACACGGACCTCCACCATTGTGCCGTCTGGCGGAGGGCGCTCAGGCCCTCGTAAGGAAGTGGGGACGCCCGCACGGCTCCGTCTCGTGCAACCCGAGGGATGCGGTGACGTCGTCGAACGGGTCCGCCCCCCGCACAACGTTCATTGGGGCGAGCGCAGCTGACCAAAGGCGGGCACGGGAGAAGTCCGAGTCACGTTGCCACGCCGGGGGGCCTGCGGCAAGGCGACGCCGCGCGAACACGATGCTTCAGCGCAGACGGCCGCCGTGCGCCGCGGCCACGGCGTCGACGACGGCGCGACAACGCGCGTCGACGTCCTCGCCCGACAGCGTGCCCGACGCCGATCGGAAAACGACCGAAACCGCCAAACTCTTCTTGCCGTCGCCGACCTGCCGTCCGCGGAATTCGTCGAAGAACCGTACGTCTTCCAAGTCGGGTCCGGCGGCGGCGCGCAGGGTCGCGACGAGAGCCGCGTAGGAAACACCCTCGTCGAGCACGAATGCGAGATCGCGAACGGTCGCCGGGAACTTGGGCAAGCCGACGAACGTCTTGACCGGTCGCCACGCCGTCACGAACGGTCGCAGATCGAGTTCGAAGAAGTGCGGCGTCGGATCGAGATGGCGTTCGTCGGCCAAATCCTTCGCCACGCGACCGATCACGCCGACGACGCGTCCGTCGAGCGACACCGACTGGCGCACGAGCGGATCGAGCCCGTCGTGACCGGACGGGCCGAACGTGATCGCGGTACCGAGTCCCGCGACGAGCGCTTCGAGAACGCCCTTCGTTTCGCGGAATCCGGTTTCGAGGAGCGCCGCGACCGCGGGAACGCGATCGGGCACGGCGTCGCCGCCGTCGAACGCGAGGTTGCCGCACTCGAACAGGCGCAATCCGGTGTTGCCTTGATCACGATTCAGTCCGCAGACGGCGAGCAGCGACGGAAGAAGGCTTCGACGCACGGCGCCTTCTCCCGCACGCACGGGATTGCGAACGACGAGGCCCGCTCCGGTGCCGAGGAAGGCGAGCGACGCGTCGCGGCCTTCACGGACGAACGTCGGGGTGACGCATTCGTCGAGCCCGATCAACGCGAGGCGCGACTTCACGGCGTCGATCAACGTCCGTTCGGGATGGAGACGAACCGGTATGACGCGCAAACCGCCGCCTTCCGGAATCTTGTCGAGGCCGACCACGCGGATGATCTCTTCGACGAGGTCGATCCCGCGTACGAGATCCGCACGCCACGACGGAGGCGTCACGTCGAACGCATCGTCGTCGACGCGCGCCACCGTGCAACCGAGATCCGTGAGAAGGCGTTCGATGCGGGAGGCCGGGATGGAGGCGCCGGTCACCGACTTCACCACGCGGCGCGACAGACGGATGGCGGGCGTCGGGACGGGTGCGGTCCGAACGTCGATCGGAGCGGTGCGCACGGTGCCGCCCGCGAGTTCGACGATGAGGCGCGCGGCGCGCAATGCGCCGTCGAGGGCTCCTTCACGATCGACGCCGCGCTCGAATCGGTGCGAAGAATCCGACTTGAGCGCCAAGGCGCGCGACGTGCGCCGCACGGAGGGTGGGTCGAAACAGGCGCTTTCGAGGAGGATGCGCGTCGTCGACGCATCGACGGCCGTGCGCTCGCCTCCCATCACACCCGCGATCGCGACGGGCCCGGCGGCGTCGGCAATGACGCCCATCGCCGCGGTGAGCGCGTAGTCGCGTCCGTCGAGCGCGGCCATTTTTTCTCCGTCCTTCGCGCGCCGGACGACGACGCCGCCGCCCACGAGTTTGTCGAGGTCGAAGGCGTGCAACGGCTGCGACCGCTCGAAGAGAACGAGATTCGTGGCGTCGACGACGTTGTTCACCGAACGCGCGCCCATCGACTCGAGGCGACGTCGGACGTGGTCGGGAGACGGGCCCACGCGAATGCCTTCAACGACGACGCCGACGTAACGCGGGCAGAAAGCCGCGTCGTCGACGCGCACCGAGGCGCGCTCGGCGGTCGCGGGTGCGACCATGGCGACGTCGCAGGAGGGCGGAACGAGCGACTTGCGCGTGACCGCCGCGAGGTCGCGTGCGAGCCCCATGACGCCGAGGCAATCGGGGCGATTCGACGTGACGGCGCACACGAGCACCGGCCCCGCTTCCGACTTCTCGATGGCCTCGACTTCCGTGCCGGAGAACGTCAGCAGGTCGGAAAGCGTCTTCGGCGACGACTTCACGTCGGGAAGCAACTCACGAAGCCAATCGACGGGCGCCTTCATGAATCAGTGCACCTGCCTCAGGAATCGGACGTCGTTCTCCGTCAGACGACGGATGTCCGGGACGGCGAAACGACGCATCGCGAGGCGTTCGATGCCGAGTCCGAACGCGAATCCGCTCCAGCGCGCCGCGTCGACGCCGCAGGCTTCGAGAACGGCGGGGTCGACCATGCCGCACCCGCCGATTTCGACGTAACCGCGCCCGGGGAATTCGACGTCGATTTCCGCCGAAGGTTCCGTGAACGGAAAGAACGACGGGCGCAACCGCACGTTGACGTCTTCGCCGTAGAGCGTGCGGACGAACGCGAGGAGCGTCGTTTTCAGGTCGGCCATCGAAAGACCTTCGTCGATCGCGAGACCTTCGATCTGATGGAACATGTAGTGGTGCGTGGCGTCGACCGTGTCCGGTCGATACACGCGTCCCGCGGCGACGATGCGCAGCGGCGGACGACGCGTCTCCATCGTGCGCACCTGGATGGTCGACGTCTGGCTTCGCAGAAGGAGGCGACGGTTCGACACGTAGAAGTTGTCGGCCTCGTCACGGGCGGGATGGTGCTCGGGGATGTTGAGAGCGACGAAGTTGTGGAACTCGTCCTCGATCTCCGGGCCGTCCGTCTCCTCGAAGCCGAGGGTGCCGAACACGCGCACCACTTCCCGGATGGTCCGGGTGATCGGGTGCAACGATCCCGTCGCGGGTGCGATGCCCGGCAACGTGAGATCTTCTCGCGGACCTCCGGTCGCCGCGCGACCGAGGACCGCTTCGCGCTCGAGGACGGCGTCCTCGATGCGCTTCTTCGCGACGTTCACCTCCGCACCGAAGCGAGGTTTCTCCTCTTTCGGAAGCGCGCGGAGGTGCTCCATCAAGGCGGGGATACGGCCGGACTTGCCGAGCAGCGCGGACTTCACGGCGGCGAGCGCCGCGGCATCCGCGGCGCTTGCGACGGCGCGCTCGCCCTCTTCGAGGACGAGGCGCACCTGCTCGAACGCGTCGTGTCCCGTCATCCCCCGCCCCGGTGCCTCAGGCGACCGCGACCTTGGCCTTCGCCATCTCGACGAGGCGCGCGAACGCCGCCGGGTCGTGGATCGCGAGTTCCGAGAGTTGCTTGCGGTCGAGGGTCACTTCGGCCTTCTTCAGACCGTTGATGAACCGCGAGTACGCGATGCCCGCGGCGCGGCACGCCGCGTTGAGGCGGATGATCCAGAGCGAACGGTATTCGCGCTTCTTGGCGCGGCGATCGCGGAAGGCGTACTTGCCGGCACGGCGGACGGCTTCCTTGGCGGTACGGTACAGGCGTCCGCGGCCCCCGCGGTAGCCCTTGGCGGCCTTGAAGACCTTGT
This sequence comes from Planctomycetota bacterium, assembly GCA_017853435.1. Classification (GTDB taxonomy): domain Bacteria; phylum Planctomycetota; family CAIWVZ01; genus CAIWVZ01. The sequence goes on from JAFMJN010000001.1 coordinate 15,867, forward strand.
TGTGGCGCTTCTTCCGCGCCGGCGAATTGGTCGCACGCATGGTGATCTCTCCACGCCGCGCGTCGGGCGCGCGGCATCAGTTCGGGTTGTTTCTCAGAGGCTCGGACGCAAAAGCTTCATCGCGGCCTTCACGTTGGACTTGTGCATCACGGCGCGGCCGCGGAGCTTCCGGACGACGCCTCCGGCGGTACCCACCATGAGGTGGGACTTGCCGGCGATCGTGCGGAGGATCTTGCCGTTCTTCGTGACCTTGAAGCGCTTCTTGGCCGACTTCGAGGTCTTGAGTTTGAAATGAGCTCGCTTCTTGCGGGGCATGGCTGTCTCCGTTGGGGTGATCCCTACTTCTTCGTGGGCATGATCACCATGGTCATGCGCTTGCCGTCCAATTTCGGCATGCGCTCGATTTTTCCGACATCCTGAAGCTCGACGGCGAACTCCTTCAGGAGTTGATCGCCGAGTTCCGGGTGAACGACTTCGCGGCCGCGGAAGATGACGGTGACGGCGACCTTGTCGCCTTCCGTCAGGAACTCGCGGGCCTTCTTCATCTTGACTTCGCGGTCGTGGACGTCCGTGCGGGGACGCAGGCGGAGTTCCTTGACCGTGATGACGTGTTGCTTCTTGCGCGATTCGCCTTCGCGCTTCTTCTGCTCGTATTTGAACTTCCCGAAGTCCATGATGCGGCAGACGGGCGGGACCGCCGTGGGAGAAATCTCCACGAGGTCCAAACCCTTCTCGCGCGCCAAGGCGCGCGCCGCATCGGAAGTCATGACGCCCAACTGCTCGCTCTCGGGGCCGAGGACGCGAACCTCGGGAACCCGGATCTGCAGGTTGACGCGGTGACGGGGAGGCGCGGCGGGGCCGCGGTCAAAAGGCCTCACGGGGCGGAGCCCCCGACGAGCAGGTTCATCATCGTTTCTTCGTCCTCTCGAGATCCGCGAACAGGGCGAGCACGCCGTCCCGGGTCATCGGACCCAGGTCCTTGTCGGGGCGCTCGCGCACGGCGACCGTTCCTTCGGCGACCTCACGGTCGCCGACGACGAGCACGTAGGGAATGCGCATGAGGCGGGCGTCGCGGATTTTCGCGCCCACCTTCTGATTCGACACGTCGAGTCCGACGCGGTGTCCCGCGGCTTCGAGCGCGGCGACGAATTCCTTCGCGTAGGCCATGTGGCCCTCCGCGATCGGAAGAACGCGAGCCTGTTCCGGCGCGAGCCAGAACGGGAAGTTGCCCGACGTCTGTTCGATCAACACGCCGACGAAACGCTCGAGCGATCCGAGAATCGCGCGGTGGATCATCACCGGACGCTCTTCGCCGCCGTCGCGCGTCGTGTACTTGAGATCGAAGCGTTCGGGCAGGTTGAAGTCGAGCTGAATCGTCGACAACTGCCATTCACGGCCGATCGCGTCTTCGGTGATGAAGTCGATCTTCGGCCCGTAGAACGCGCCGTCTCCCGGATTGACCGTGTAGGCCACGCCGTTTTCGGTGAGCGCCGCGGCGAGCGCCGATTCGGCCTTGTTCCAAATCTCGTCCGTGCCGAGCGAACCGGCGGGACGGGTCGACAGGAACACCTTCGGGCGGGTGAATCCGAAGAGGTCGTAGACGCCCATGATCATCTTGAGGAGCGAGGCGATCTCGTCCTTGATCTGATCGGGGGCGACGAACAGGTGCGCGTCGTCCTGGCAGAACGTACGCACGCGCGTGAGTCCGCCCGTCACGCCGGAGCGCTCGTAGCGGTGGAGACGACCGAAGTCCGCGATGCGCAGGGGCAGTTCGCGGTACGAACGCTTCTCGTTCGCGAAGATGTAGGTGTGCGACGGGCAGTTCATGGGCTTCACCCCGAACTGACGCTCGTCCTTCTCCGTCACGTACATGTTTTCGAGGTAGTGCGCCCAGTGACCCGAGGTCTTGAACATCTCGGTGTCGAAGATCTGCGGCGTGATGACTTCCTTGTAGTCGTACGTGCGATAGAGCTCGCGCATGTGCTGCACGAGGCGGTTGTAGATGATGGTTCCGCGCGGCAGGAAGAACGGGCTCGCCGGGGCGATCGGGTGCATCATGAACAACCCGAGTTCCTTGCCGATCTTGCGATGATCGCGGGCCTTCGCCTCTTCCTGGCGAGTGACCCACGCGTCGAGTTCCTTCTTCGACGTGAACGCGGTGCCGTAGATGCGTTGGAGCATCTTGTTCTTCTCGTCGCCGCGCCAGTAGGCACCCGCGACGGTCAGAAGTTTGAACGCCTTCACGTAGCCGGTCGACGGAACGTGAGGCCCGCGGCAAAGGTCTTCGAAGGCCCCCGAACCGTGACGGTAGGTCGTGATCGATTCCGCGGCGGAGATTCCTTCGATGATCTCGACTTTGTAGATCTCTCCTTCGGAGCGATAGCGCGCGAGTGCGGCGTCGCGTCCCGTCTCGCACCGCTCGAACGCGGTGTCCGCTTCGACGATCTTCGACATTTCCTTTTCGATGCGTTCGAGGTCTTCGGGCAGGACCTTCGCGTCGAGATCGATGTCGTAGTAGAAGCCGTCGTCGGTTGAAGGACCGATCGAGAGTTTGGCTTGCGGCCAAAGGCGGCAGATCGCGTCCGCCATGATGTGCGAGGCCGAGTGGCGGACGACTTCGAGTCCGTCCTTCGAATCCGCCGTCACGATGGACAGCGAGCAGTCGCGGACGAGGGCGTAGCGGAGATCGAGGATTTCGGCGCCGCCGTCGATCTTGCCGCCGACGCAGGCCTTGCCGAGGCCGCTGCCGATACGGAACGCCACATCGCGGATGGAGCAGCCTTTCGGCATCTCCAACACGCGGCCATCCGGAAGGGTCACCTTGACCGGGTCGTTCGACGCGGTTTCCGACATCGCTCTTGTTCCTCGCTGAGGGGCCGAAGCCCCGATGGGTCATCCCCCGAGGGGGACGAAAAGGAAGCCGTGACGGCGACCTGCGGCGGCGCAGGGGCAGAGCGCACCCCGGAACCAACCGTTGGGAAGGGAGAGATACGCGATTCCCCCTCCCCTTTCAACCGCCCCGGCCCCGATCGGGGCCTTACCCCCGTCAGGGAGCGGGCTTGGGGCGAAGCTGGAGGCCGAGATCCGCCCATTGGCGGTCGTCGGCGGGCGACGGGCTCGTGGTGAGCAAACACGTCCCCGAGGCCGTTTTCGGGAAGGCGATGACGTCCCGAAGCGACTCCGCCCCGCGCATGAGCATCACCAGGCGGTCGAGACCGAGGGCGATCCCACCGTGCGGCGGCGCTCCGTAGTCGAGCGCCCGGAGGAACCACCCGAACTTGGTCTCGGCCTCGGCCCGCGAAAAGCCGACGAGGTCGAAGACCTTCTGCTGGTCTTCCGGTCGGTGGATGCGGATCGAACCGGAGGCGATCTCGTTGCCGTTCAGCACGAGGTCGTAGAGATTCGCCTTCACGTCGGAGAGGTCGTCGCCGAGGTTCGGCATCGCCCCCTTCGTGGACGTGAACATGTGGTGCTTCGCTTCCCAACGCTTGTCGTCTTCGTTCCAACCGAACATCGGGAAGTCGACGACCCACAGGAACGCGTTGCGCGACGTGTCGATCAGTTTGCGCGTCCGACCGAAGTGGAGGCGCACCTGAGCCAACGCGGCGCACGTCGTTTCGAACGGAGCCGCGACGAAGACGAGGAGGTCGCCGGTCTTCGCGCCCGCGCGTTCCGCGATGCGCGCGACGTCGTTCGGCGAAAGGAACTTCGCGACGGGCCCCTGAGGACCGTCGGGCGTGAGCTTGATCCACGCGAGTCCCTTGGCGCCGTGCGTCTTCGCGACGGCTTCCGTCTCGTCGATTTCCTTGCGGGACAGCGCGGCGCCGTCCGGAAGGCAAATGCCTTTGACCGATCCACCCTTCGACGCGGCGACGTCGGAGAACACCTTGAAGCCGCATCCCGCCGCGATGTCGCCGATATCAAACAGTTCGAGGCCGAACCGCACGTCCGGCTTGTCGTTGCCGAAGCGGCGCATGCATTCGTCGTAGGAAAGTCGCGGGAACGGCGCGGAGAGGGCCGCGCCGGTCAGGTCTTTCCAAAGCGTCTTCAGCATGTCTTCGACCACGAAGAACACGTCTTCCTGATCGACGAACGACATCTCGAGATCGATCTGCGTGAACTCCGGCTGCCGATCGGCGCGGAGATCCTCGTCGCGGAGACACTTGCAGATTTGGAAGTAGCGGTCCATACCGCTCACCATCAGCACCTGTTTGAAGAGCTGCGGCGACTGCGGAAGGGCGTAGACCTCGCCGGGATGCAGGCGCGACGGAACGATGAAGTCGCGGGCGCCTTCGGGCGTCGTCTTGATCAGAAGCGGCGTTTCGATCTCGAGGAAACCGTGCCCCGAAAGGGAGTTTCTGATCGAGTGGCACATGCGGTGCCGGAATTCGATGTTGTCGGAAAGCGCTTTCCGACGGAGATCGAGGTAGCGGTACTCGAGTCGAAGATCTTCGCGCACCGTCGTCTTGTCGGTGATCTCGAAGGGCGGCGTCTTCGAACGATTGAGCACGGTCACGCCGCGCGCGACGACTTCGACGTCGCCGGTCGGGCGATTCGGGTTGCGGGATTCGGCGGGGCGCAGACGCACCTCACCTTCGACGCACACGACGTCTTCCGACCGCAGACCGACGGCCCCCGGAACGGCCGCGGAATCCACGACCACCTGCGTGATGCCGTGGCGGTCGCGAAGATCGATGAACGAAACGCCGCCGTGGTCGCGCGTGGACGCGACCCAACCGTTGAGGACGACCACCGAACCGGCGTCTCCCCCACGGAGCCCGCCGCACGTATGGGTCCGCTTCTTCATGGTGATGTTCAGGAGCGCGTTGAGCGCATCTTGTAGCGACCTGCGATCCGCAGTCGGGCCGCGGCGCGGGCCAACGCGGCCTCGGCGCGGGCGAGATCCACCTGCGCGTCGCGACGCATCGAATACAAACGTTCGCGGGCGCGCTTCTCGGATTCACGCGCGCGCTTCTCGTCGATCGCGTCCGCGGCTTCACCCGTATCGGCGAGCACGGTGACCACGTCACCCGCGACTTCGAGGAAGCCGCCGCTCACCATGAAGGCGACGTCCGCGCCGTCGACGAGCTTCGCCGACAGTTCGCCGGTATCGAGCGTCGTGACGAGCGGCGCGTGGCCGACCAGGATCCCCATGAGCCCCTTCGTGGCGGGCGCCACGACGGTGGACACCGACGCCTCGAAGAGGGTCTTTTCCGGGGTGAGGACCTTGAGGGTGAGCGGCATGGCGACCTCAGTTCGACGCGCGGATCTTCTCCGCCTTCGCGATCACTTCTTCGATCGAACCGAGCATGTAGAAGGCGTCTTCGGGGAGGTCATCGTGCTTGCCGTCGACGATTTCGGCGAACGAGCGCACGGTGTCTTCCACCTTGACGAACTTGCCCGGCGTACCGGTGAACTGTTCGGCGACGAAGAACGGCTGCGCGAGGAACTTCTGCAGACGGCGGGCACGCGCCACGATGCGCTTGTCGTCGTCGGAGAGTTCTTCGAGACCGAGAATCGCGATGATGTCCTGGAGTTCCTTGTAGCGCTGGAGAATGCGCTGGACTTCGCGGGCGACGCGGTAGTGCTCGTCACCGACGACCTGCGGATCGAGGGCGCGCGACGTCGAACGCAACGGGTCGACGGCCGGGAAGATGCCGAGTTCGGCGAGCGAACGCTCGAGGGCGATCGTCGCGTCCAAGTGCGCGAAGGTCGCGACCGGCGCCGGGTCGGTGTAGTCGTCGGCGGGCACGTAGATGGCCTGCATCGACGTGATGGACCCCTTGGTCGTCGACGTGATGCGTTCCTGCAACGCGCCCATTTCCGACGCCATGGTGGGCTGGTAACCGACGGCCGAAGGCATACGTCCGAGGAGCGCCGACACTTCCGATCCCGCCTGAACGAAGCGGAAGATGTTGTCGACGAACAGGAGCACGTCCTGGCCCTTGTCGCGCCAGTACTCGCACATCGTGAGCGCGGTCAACGCGACGCGGAGACGCGCACCCGGCGGCTCGTTCATCTGGCCGAACACGAGCATCGTGTTCTTGATGACGCCCGACTCCTTCATTTCGACGTAGAGGTCGGTGCCTTCGCGGGTACGTTCACCGACGCCCGCGAACGCCGACTTGCCGCCGTGCTCGGCCGCGACGGCGCGGATGAGTTCTTGAATCAGAACGGTCTTGCCGACGCCCGCGCCGCCGAAGAGGCCGATCTTGCCGCCCTTCGTAAACGGAACGAGGAGGTCGATGACCTTGATGCCCGTGACGAAGATTTCCGTCGCGGGCTTTTGGAATTCGTAGGCCGGCGCGGTCTGGTGGATCGCGCGGAGGCCGTCGTTCTTGACCGGGTCGGTCGTGTCGATCGCGTGACCGAGCACGTTGAAGATGCGGCCGAGGCAGCCTTCACCCACCGGCACCGAGATCGGCGCGCCGGTGTCTTCGACGGCCATGCCGCGGACGAGACCGTCGGTCGACTTCATCGCGATACCGCGGACGGTGTCGTCCCCGAGATGCTGCGCGACTTCGACCACGATGCTCGACTTCGCGTCGACCTTCACGTTCAACGCGTTGTAGATGGGAGGGAGCTTGCCCGGTTCAAACCGGACGTCGACGACGGGTCCGACCACCTTGATGAGTTTGCCGACGTTCACGTTCGTGACTCCTTGCGTATCAGACTTCACGGAGCGCCTCGGCACCGCCCGAGATCTCGAGGAGCTCGGCCGTGATGCCCGACTGGCGCGCCTTGTTGTATTCCTTGGACAGCGAGCTGATCATGTCGCCCGCATTGTCGGTGGCGTTCTTCATCGCGATGCGACGCGATCCGAACTCCGCCGCCAGCGATTCCAAAATCGCCGCGAACAATTGCATTTCGACGAAGCGCGGAAGCAGGCGATCGAGAATCGTCTGCGCTTCCGGTTCGAGGATGTAGTCGGAAGCCGCGTCGTCGGTGACTTCGGGCTTCGGGACGGGCAGAACACCCTGCACGGTCGGGCGGAACGAGGTCGCCGTACGGAGAGCGGTGTAGACCACGCGCACCTCTTGGAATCGCCCTTCGACGAAACCTTCCATGAAGTCCTTCGCGAGGCGCTTCACGGCGGCGAATTCGATCTTCTCGACCGGATCGGGGTACACCCATGCGACGTCCACGTCCTTCACCTTGGCGAAGTACGCGCCCGCACGGCGCCCCATGATCCAAAGGTGGGGCTTCTTCCCTTCCGCCACCAGTTGCCGGATCACCGGCACCGCGGCGCGGAAGACGTTCGAGTTGTAGGAACCGCAGAGGCCCTTGTCGCCCGCGATGACGAGGACGGCGACGTCCTTCACTTCGTCGTGGACACGAAGCAGCGGCGACGCCGACGGATCGGCACCGCCCGCCACGCGCTTCATGATGGCGGCGAGTTGGTTGGCGAACGGACGCGTCGCGGCCGCGCGATCCTGAAGGCGACGAAGCTTCGTGGAAGCCACGAGTTCGATCGCCTTCGTGATCTTGCGGATGTTTTGGACGCCCTTGAGACGCCGCTTGAGTTCGCGCACACCCTTCACGTCGGCCTCCGATCAGCCTTTGGCGCCGGCCGCCGCGTTGAACGTCTTGTTGAACGACGCGATCGCGTCCTTCAACTTCGCTTCGCAGTCGGCTTCGAGCTTGCCGGTCTTCCGGATCTCGTCGCCCACTTCCGGACGCGCGTCGCGCATGTAGGAGAGGAACTGCTCCTGCCACACGGAGACCTTGTCCTTGGCGATTTCGTCGAGGAACCGGTTGGTTCCCGCGTAGATCACCATGACCTGTTCCTCGAAGCCCATCGGCTTGTACTGCGGCTGCTTGAGGAGTTCGACGAGACGTTCGCCGCGACGGAGCGTCGCGAGGGTCGCCTTGTCGAGGTCCGAGCCGAACTGGGCGAAGGCCGCGAGTTCGCGGAACTGCGCCATTTCGAGGCGGAGCTTGCCGGCGACCTTCTTCATGGCCTTCGTCTGCGCCGCGCCACCGACGCGGGACACCGAGAGACCGACGTTCACGGCCGGGCGGATGCCCGAGTTGAACAAGTCGGTTTCGAGGTAGATCTGGCCGTCGGTGATCGAGATGACGTTCGTCGGGATGTACGCCGTCACGTCGCCCTGCTGAATTTCGACGACGGGCAACGACGTGAGCGACCCCGAGCCCGCCTTGTATTCGGCGGGGTTGATCGTGTGGGCGTCGTCGGCCAACTTCGCCGAGCGCTCGAGGAGACGGCTGTGGAGATTGAAGACGTCGCCCGGGAACGCTTCACGACCCGGCGGACGGCGCAGGAGCAACGACACCTGACGCCACGCGGTCGCGTGCTTGTACAAGTCGTCGTAGATCACGAGGCAGTGCTCGCCGCGGTCGCGGAAGTACTCGCCCATGGTCGTTCCGGAGAACGGCGCCATGTACTGCATCGAAGCCTGATCCGACGCGGAGGCGTTCACGATGATCGTGTACTCCATCGCCCCGGCGCGTTCGAGCACGGCCTGCACGCCCTTGATGGTCGACATCTTCTGTCCGACCGCGACGTACACGCACTTCACGCCCTTGCCCTTTTGATTGATGATCGTGTCGACGCAGACGGCGGTCTTGCCGGTCTGACGGTCGCCGATGATCAATTCGCGCTGACCGCGACCGACCGGGATCATGCCGTCGATGGCCTTGATGCCCGTCTGGAGCGGCTCGTGCACGCCCTTGCGTTCGACGACCGACGGCGCGTTGCGCTCGATCGGCATCTTGAGTTCCGACTTGATCACGCCCTTGCCGTCGATCGGTTCGCCGAGCGCGTTCACGACGCGACCGAGGAGGCCGGGGCCGACGGGCACCGAGATGATCTCGCCCGTGCCGGTCACGCGATCGCCTTCCTTCACCTTCGTGTCGTCGCCGAGAAGAATGACGCCGACGTCCTCTTCTTCGAGGTTGAGCGCGATCCCCTTGACGCCGTTCGGGAACTCGAGGAGTTCCGAAACCTTGCAGTCCTTCAGTCCATGGACGCGAGCGACGCCGTCACCGACCGAGAGGACGGTGCCGAAGTTGCTGACGGCCACGCTTCCATCGAAGGCCTTGATCTGCTGCTTGAGGATGGAGGTGATTTCCGAAGGGGTCATACCCATGGTGGAGATCTTTCGTAACGGCCGCGCGCGTCAGGAACGCGCGAGGATGGAGGACTTGAGACGCTCGAGGCGGGAAGCCGTGCTTCCGTCCACGAACGTCGAACCGAACTTGAGACGGAGCCCGCCGAGGATCGCCGGATTGACCGACGTCTCGAGCACGACTTCGCCTCCGAGCGACGCTTTGAGTCCGTCGCGGAGGGCGGCGAGTTCCGCGGGCGGCAATTCCGCTGCGGATTCGACGCCGATACGCACGATGCCGTAGTGGCGATCGAGCGCTTCGGCGAACGCCGTGAAGAGGTCCGCATACGCGCCGCAGCGGCCGCGCATCGCCATGAGGCGAAGCGTGTTGACCACCGGGGACGCCGCGGGGAACTTCTTCCCGAGTTCCGCCACCTTCGACGCCGGACGCGTCCGGACGTCCGACAGAAGGGTGCAGAGCGCCGTATCCGCGGCGAGCGCTTCCTTCACGGAAGCCAACTCCGCCGCGACGGCGTCGACCCTTCCTTCCTCGCGAGCGAGGGTGAAGAGGGCTTCCGCGTAGCGGCGCGCAACCGGCATCCAGTCTTTCGCCATTGCGCGCCCCTTCAGGCAGCACCCTTCTTGGTTTTCGCAGTCATCGCTTTGACGACCTCTTCGGCCGCCTTGCGGTGATCGTCGTCGGACGCCGACTTCTTCACGACTTCGCGGGTGATCGCGATCGCGAGATCGACGGCGACTTCCTTGATGTCCGCCAACGCCTTCTCGCGGGCCGCTTCGATGTCGGCTTCCGCGCGAGCGCGTGCGGCTTCGGCATCGGCCTTCGCACGTGCGGCGATTTCCGCCGCGACGCGTTCGGCCGAAGCTCGGGCCTGTTCGACCGTCTCACGTGCCTTGAGGGCGGCGGCGTCCAACTCCGCGGCGAGTTTCCTCGCGGCGGCTTCGGCATCGGCGCGGGCCTTCTCGGCACTCGCAAGATCACCTTCGAGCTTGTGTTCGCGCGCCTCGACGGCGGCGACGATCGGCTTCCAGGCGAACTTCGTGAGGAGGAAGAGCAGGATCAGGAACGTCACGCCGCTCCAAACGGCGAGTCCGGGGCTGACTTCGAGCGGATTGAAGCCCTGACCGCCTTCCGGGCCGCCGACGGCCGAAGCCGCGGAACCCGCATCGATCAAGGCGCCCGCGAAGGAAGCGCCGAGCATGGTGAACGTCATGTGCCCGTCTCCGTTGCGGCGTCTCCGTCGGGAGACGCCGGTAGGGTCAGTTCTTGGCCGCGCCCTGGCAGACGACGAGCGCGAAGAAGGTGAAACCTTCGATGAGCGCCGCCGCGATGATCATCGTCGTGCGGATGTCGCCGGCCTTCTCGGGCTGACGCGCGATGGATTCGACCGACGCCTGCGCGAGACGGCCGATGGCGAACGCCGCACCGAGAGTCACGAGGCCGGCACCGAGGGCTGCGAGAGGGATAAGAGTCATCATGGTAGCTCCAAAGGAGGGGAAAAACCCCGGGTTATCAGTGTTCCGGATGAACCGTGCCGCTCACGAAGAGCGACGCGAGTAGGGTGAAGACGTAGGCCTGCAGGAAGCAGACCAGAAGTTCGAGGACGTTGACGAAGAGGGCGAGCAGCACCGACGGCGCCGCGACCCAGTAGGCCTTCGCCACGAAGATGAGACCGAGGAATGCGCCCACGACGAGGTGGCCCGCGATCATGTTGGCGAACAAACGGATGGCCAACACGCCGTGCTTGATGAAGAACCCGACCACTTCGAGGACGAAGAGGAGCGGGACGAGCCAACCCGGGAGCCCCGGCGGGATGAAGGCGTGGATGAAGCCTCCGATCCCGTTTTCCCGAATGCCGCCGAAGATCGACACGAGGAGCACCGACACCGCGAGCATCCCGGTCATGCCGAGATTGGACGTGGCGGTCCCGCCGATCATCGGAATCGGAACCATCCCGAGAAGGTTGGTGACGAAGATGAAGGAGAACAGCGTGCAGAAGAACGGGAGGTACTTGTCGCCGTGGTGGCCCATGCCCGGGCGCACGAATTCGTCGCGGATGAAGACGACGAGCGATTCACCGGCGTTTTGCAGGACGCCGCGCGGGATCATCGACCCGGCGGGACGACGCCCGGCCACGTAGGCGAGGGCGAAAACGACCAGCCCCGACAAGACCGCCATGATGGAGAAGTTCGTGACCGGGATCGCCCAAGAGAGCCCCGGGATCGTGATCTTCGCCCACGGAGTGTGGATGTTGTCGAGGCAGTGGTGGCGAATCCACTCCAAGGGATCGGAGATGTCGCCGGAGAGCAGGAACGGTTGGACCATCGCTGAGACTGTCTCTCGCTCAACCACCACCCGCCTTCGGGCCCGCGTCACCGGCACGCGCCGGGACCGCCAGAAGGCATGCCACGCACAAGTGCGCCTGTCCCACCACGCCGAGCGCCAAGGCCCAGACGAACGGTTCCGACGGCACCACCCGGGTCACGGCGACCGCCCCCCACGCCGTGAGGAGGATCATCGATTTCACCGCGATCGAGACTCCCCACACACGGAGGAAATTCTCGGGATCGCGCGAAAGCCCTCCGAAGAGGACCGCGTGGGAAGCGGCACCCGCAACCCCCGCGACGACCGAACCCGCAAGCAAGGCCACCCCGCCGCCGACGACGTCGGCACCCGGCACCCAAAGCACCGCCACTCCGTAGGCTACGAGAGTCGCGGCGACCCAGGCGACGGCATAGACGACACGGGAGGAGGTCACCGCGGTTCTCCGTCCGACCGCTCGATGGCGGCCGACGTCCGGAGCAGATCCCACGTCCCGATCGCTATTCCGAGAAGAGACCCCACGAGCTTCCCCCACGGCTCCCATCCGCGACGCGCGTCGAGGAGGTCACCGAGCCACCACCCCGCGGCGACCAAGACCGCGAAGGTCAAGCCGCATCCGAGGTAGCGCAGCCCCTTGAAGGAGCCCGAGGAGCGCGATCCGTCTCCCATACCTGCTTGCCCGGAGGAATCCGTCGAAAAATGCCCTTGACAAGACATTCCCCGAGCATTCCACCCGAAAGGCTCGGCACGTTATCCACGCTCACGGCGGCGTACAACCCTCCGCCGAAGAAATCGGAGCACTCCGCGAAACCCCGGAAAAACCGTCGCCCTCGCGCCCGATTCGCGGGTTGCCTCCGCACCCGCCCCGCGCTAGATGGAGACGCGCCGGAATCGCGGCCGTCCCGCGCAACGCAAACGCAGGCCGCCCCGGAAACGGGTTCGAGAACCATGGAAACCACTCTCATCATCGTCAAGCCCGACGGCGTGCAACGCGGGCTCATCGGTCGCATCGTCTCCCGCTTCGAGGACAAGGGCCTTCAGATCACGGGCATGAAGCTCACGAAGATCCCGATGTCCCTCGCGGAAACCCACTACGAGGCCCACAAGGCCAAGAAGTTCTACCCCGGCCTCGTGCGCTTCATGACGTCGTCGCCCGTCGTCGTGTTGGCGGTGCGCGGCATCAACGCGATCGCCATCTGCCGCAAGATGATGGGCGCCACGTTCGGCTCGAACGCCGAACCGGGCACGATCCGCGGCGATTTCGGCGTGTCGAACTCGTTCAACCTGATCCACGGCTCGGATTCCCCCGAGGCCGCGAAGCGCGAACTCGAACTGTTCTTCGCGCCGGGCGAAGTCCTCGCGTGGGACTGGTGCTCGATCGGCTGGACGTACGACGCCGCCGAAGAGAAGTTCTGACCGACGCCCCGCGCCCGTGCTGACTCCATCCGAACTCTGCCTCGTCGCCGCGGAGTTGAACGGAACGTGCGCGGGCGCGAAGGTGCGCAAGGTCGGGCAACCGACCGACACCGCGATCGTCCTCCGCCTTTCGAGGGAGGGAGACGATCGCGGTCTTCTTTTGTCCGCATCGAGAAGGTTCCCGCGCGCCCATCTCGTCGCGACTCCCCCGCCGAATCCCCGGACGCCGCCGCCCTTCTGCGTCGAACTCCGCGCGCGCCTCGAAGGTTCGCGACTGGTTTCGGTGGAAACGCTCCCGAGGGACCGCGTCCTCGTCGCGACGTTCGACGCGCGCGACGACTCCGGCGCCCCGCGCCGCCTCCACCTCCGCGGGCACTTCTTCGGATCGAAGCCGGATCTCCTCCTCGTCGACGCCGACCACACCGTGATCGCGTCGATTCTCGGAGCGGAGAGCCGCTTCTCCCGCGGAACGAAAGTCCCGTCCGGGCCGCCGCCCGCGCGCGACCCCGGATCGGACGTGCCGTTTTCGGGTTTCGGCGAAGATTTTTCGCCGCGTTCGTTCGAAAACGGCGATCTTTCCGCCGCGCTCGAAGCGTGGTTCGCTCCGCGCGAATCGGACGCCGAATCCGCCGAACTCCGCTCCGAATGCGCCAAGGACCTGCGGGAGTCCCGCAAGAAGCAGGAGAAGATCCTCGAAGGGCTCGCGAAGGATCTCGCGGCCCTCGACGCGATCCCGACGCTGCGCCGCGAAGGCGAACTGCTCAAGTCGGTGGTTCACTCGATCAAACGTGGACAAAAGTCCATCAAGGTGACGGACTGGGAAACCGGCGCGCCGGTGGAGATCGCCCTCGACCCCTCCAAGACCCCGCGTGAAGAGGTGTCGGCCCGATTCGACGAGATGCACCGACTCGAAAGAAGCGGCGAGGCGGTGGCCGCACGACGCGGAATCGTCGAAGAGCGGATCGCGGCGATCGACGCGGCGGCCCGGACTTTGGAGGCGGCCGTCGACGCCGACGCGATCGCCGAATGGCGACGCGTCGCCGAAGAACGCGGCATTCTGCGGAAGAAGCCCGCGCCGCCTCCGCCCGAATCGTCGAAACGCAAGGAAACGCCCGAACCGAGAAAGCCGCACCACGTGTTCCTATCGAAGGACGGGCTGGAAATCCTCGTCGGGCGGACGGCCTCCGACAACGACGTCCTCACGTTCAAGGTCGCCGCGGGCAACGATTGGTGGCTCCACGTGCGCGACTACCCGGGGTCGCACGTGGTGATCCGCGACACCGGGGCCGATATCCCCGAACAAACCCTGCTCGACGCCGCCGCCCTCGCGGTCCACTTCTCGAAGGCCGACGCCGCATCGAAGCACGACGTGTCGTGGACCCGGCGCAAATTCGTGTCGAAGTCGAAGGGCGCACCCGCCGGGCAGGTGCTCCTCTCCACCCACAAGACGCTGCGACTGCGCCCCGAACCGGAACGCCTCGCCCGACTCCTCAACCACGACATCCCGAAGCGGTAAGATCGCGCGGCGCCGGGCCCCTCCTCCGGCGACGGATCCCCCCATGAACGCCCGCAACGCCCTCTCGGCCCTCGGCCTCCTGCTCACGATCGGCTGCGCCCTTCTTCCGGAAGACGACCCGCGCGCCGACAAGGACACCCGCATGTTCGATGCGGCGTACTACAAGCAGAACGCCGCCGAGTACTTCCAAGGCCGCCAGTACCCGCGTGCCCGCGAACAATTCGTGAAGTACCTCGAACTCGAACCCGATTCGTGGACGGGACGCCTCGGCCTCGCCTTCACGGACTACTACATCGCGCGCGACTTCGTCGTCAGCCGAGGCGATCTCGCCGCGGCGCGCGAGCGCACCGAACTCGCCGAAAAATCGTTCCGCGAACTTTGGGACGGCACGATCGAAGGCTCGACGGAAACGGCCGACCCGCGGCGCCCCCAGTGGAAGGCGGCCCTCGGCGTCGCGATGTCGGTCCGACAACTCGGCGTGCTCGATGGGCTCGAAGCGGATCGATGGGAAGCCGAAGCCCGGAAGGGCGGCAAGAGCGCCGAAGAAGCCTTGAAGCGCGGCGTCGACGCCGAAGCCCGCCGCGACAAGCGCTACCGCGAAGCGGTGGCCATCTACGAAAAACTCGTCGCGCAGGAAGCCGCATCGGCTCAGTCCATTTCGGATCTCGCCGAACTCCACGTCGTGCTCAAGCAGGATGCGAAAGCGGAGGCGCTCTACCTCCGCTGGCTCGACGCGGCGAAGCGCACGCGCGAAGGGCTGACGAGCCGCAAGACCGAAGCCGCGTCGATTTCCGATCGCGAAGCGAAGACGCTTTCGATGAAGTTCCTCGACGAAAAACTCGAAAGCAACGCCGAAAAGCAAGCCGACGTTCTCTCCGACCTCGCGGGTCTCGCGTGGGCGCGCGGCGAATGGCAACGCGGCCGGGCATGGATCGAACAAGCCGTCGAGACGGCCCCGCGTCGCACCGAGTTCCTGCTCAAACTGGCGCAGTTCGAAGACAAGTTGATGATGTACGAAACCGGGATCACGCACATCGACGCGTATCTGAAGGACCGTACCGCGCGCAATCTCGAATTCGACGACGCGGCCGCCGAAGCGCTTCGACTCCGCAAGCGGATGCAGGCGGAGATCGATCGCCGTCCGAAGCCGCGCGGCGGCTGAACGCGCTCGAGCGACGGGTCGTGAAAAAGGGCGTGTCTCCCGGCGGGAAACACGCCCTTTCTTCTCGGCGGTCCGACGATCAGGTGTCGATCTGCGCGCGCTGCAGACGTCCGGAGTGGTCGACGTACACCGACTTCCACTCGGAATAGAACTCGTACACCTGAAGCCCCGCCTCGCGGTGACCGTTTCCGGTGCCCTTCACGCCGCCGAAAGGAAGTTGCACTTCGGCGCCGATCGTGGGGCCGTTCACGTAGGTGATGCCCGCTTCGAGATCGCGGATCGCCGTGAACGCGCGATTGACGTCGCGCGTGTAGATGGACGAAGAAAGACCGTAGTCGACTTCGTTGTGGATCGACACCGCCTCTTCGAACGAGTCGACGACGAGGATCGCGACCACGGGTCCGAAGACTTCTTCGCGGGCGATGCGCATGCCGCGCGTCACACCGCCGAAGACCGTCGGTTCGAACCACCACCCGTCCGCACATGCGGGATCCGTCGGCACACCGCCGCCGCAGAGGAGTTTCGCACCCTCTTCCTTGGCGATGCGGACGTAATCGGCGACCCGATCACGCTGCTCGCTCGACACGAGCGGCGCGACGTTGACGCCGTCGTGGAGGCCGTTGCCGATCTTGAGCGTCCGGACGCGCGCGAGGAACTTCGCGGTGAACGCCTCGGCGATGGATCGATGAAGGATGAGACGCGAGGTGGCCGTGCAACGCTGACCCGTGGTGCCGAAAGCGCCCCAAAGGGCACCGTCCACGGCGAGGTCGAGATCGCCGTCCTCCATCACGATTTGGGCGTTCTTCCCGCCCATTTCGAGCGAAACCTTGCGGTTCAAACGGCCGCACGTCTCGCCGATGAGCGATCCGGTCTGCGTGGATCCGGTGAAGGAAACCGCGCGGATTCCGGGGTGCGCTACGAGCGCCGCCCCCGCTTCTTCGCCGGAACCGCACACCATGTTCACGACGCCCGCGGGCACGCCCGCGTCCATGAGCGCCTTCACGAATTCCGCGGCGCACGCCGGAGTGAGTTCCGACGGCTTGAGCACCACGGTGTTGCCGCACACGAGCGCGGGGAAGATCTTCCACGACGGGATCGCGACCGGGAAGTTCCACGGCGTCACCATCGCGCACGGTCCGACCGGCTGACGGATCGACATGCCGAACTTGTTCGGCAGTTCGCACGGAACGGTTTCGCCGGCGAGGAAGCGGCCCTGAGCCGCGACCAGAAGCGCCGTGTCGATGGCCTCCTGAACGTCGCCGCGCGTTTCCGTGATGGGCTTGCCCATCTCGCGCGTCATCAGCGTCGCCAACGCTTCCTTGCGTTCCGCGAGGATGCGCCCCGCCTCGGCGATCATGAGACCGCGCTTCGGAGCGGGGACCAACTTCCACGACGGATACGCGGCGACCGCGGCCTTCACCGCGGCGTCGACGTCCGCGGCGTCGGAGAGCGGCGCGGAGGACACGGTCTCCCGGGCGGCGGCGGGGTTTTCGCGGGCGAGGGTTCGACCGGTGCGGCTCGCGCACCAAGTCCCGTTGATGAGATTTTGAACGTGAACGGTCATGGCGGGAGACGTTAGCAAAGCGGTCGCGTTTTCTGATAACGTCGCCCCGAGATGGAAGCCCCCCGTCGCCTCCGATTCCCGAAAGCGGCCCGACTGCGTACCCCCGAGGAATTTCGGGCGGTTCGCGCGGCGCGGAGGGGCGTTCGCGACCACGTGCTCGACATCGCGTTCCGCCGCAACGGACTTCCGCTGACGCGTCTCGGGCTCGCGATCACGATCCGGGGCATCGGTGCCGTCCACAGAAACCGGGTGAAGCGCGTGCTCCGAGAGATCTTCCGGCTGCGTCGGCCCGACCTTCCGATGGGGCTCGATCTCGTCGTCGTCGCCCGCGATCCGGCGGCGGCCGGTGATTTCGCGGTCGCCGCGAAGTCCTTCGACGCCCTCGTCCGACGCATCGCGGAGGTGGCGGCGCGATGATCGGGAAGATCCTGATCGGGTGCGTGCGTCTCTATCAATGGACGCTCTCCCCTCTCCTTCCCGCGTGGTGCCGCTTCCACCCGTCCTGCTCGGCCTACATGGTGGAGGCGATCCGCACCCACGGCCCCGTCGCGGGCACTTGGCTCGGCCTAAAAAGAATCGGCCGCTGTCGCCCGGGGGGCGGCAGCGGCTTCGATCTCGTTCCGCCGAAGGATCCGGCGGAACCGCGTTAGATCACCAACCCTCGCCGGGGCCGACGGGGCGATCGTTCATGGCGTCGCGGACGAGCTTCGTGGCGCGCGCTTCGTCCGCGGCCTTCTGCTTCTTCTCGCGATCCGCCTTGCGTTCGGCTTCCTTGCGGGCGGTTTCCTTGCGCGCCTCGATGTCCTTGTCGGAGTCGGGAGCGTTGAGATCCACCCACGCCTTGTTCTTGAGGTTTTCCCACGTGAACACGGCGGAGCCGGGCGTCGTCGGAGCGACGCGCTGTTTGATCTGATCGATGTTGGTCTTCGACGCGGCCCACATCTCGTCGACCGTCGCGGCGCGGCGCGCCTCGAGCAGCGGGACCGCCGAAGCGCCCCACGCCGTTTCGAGTTGCAGCATGCCGATGCGGCCTTCCTTGAGTTCGGCCAACGCGTTCAGACGCGACGTCTTGCGCCAGAAGCGGGCGGCGCGCTCGTCGCCGTCGAGTTTGTCGTCGGCGGTGAAGCGGGCGTCGCGGCCGCCGTTCGAGCGGCGGAGCCAACCCGTATCGCGGACGTCGACGTTCTGTTCCTTCGCGACCGAAGCGAAAGCTTCGGCCTCGACGGACGCCTTCGCGGCTTCCGACGCTTCTTCCTGCTTCTTCTTCTCTTCGTTTTCGATTTCGAGAATGGCGACGCCGTCCGACGCCTTGTCGCGGGACAGGTTCTTTTCCTTGATGCGGTTCTCGATCGCGGCGACGCGGCCCTTCTCGAGATCCTCGAGCTTCGACTTCAGCTTTTCGGCGACGCGATCGTCGACGGCCTTACGGAAGGCTTCGGCCTTGGTCTGCGCCATTTCGCCGGCCTTCTTGGCCTTCCAGGCGTCAACGACCTTCGTCAGAACACCTTCGTCGTCGAGGGTCGGCTCGCGTTCGGCGTTGAAGGCCGTGACCTTCCACACCGCGACGTTCGAACCCGGCTCTTCGACCGCGCCCTTGCAGGCGTAGGCGTCCGAGAAGACGGCGTCGAGAACGGCGGGCGGGGTCAACTTGCCTTCACGGATCTGCTGGAACACCTGCAGTGCCGCGTTGGACGAGGGGAAGTCCGGGTGCTGTTGAATCTTGATCGAGTCGAGATTCTTGACGTCGGCGAGGCGGAAGCCGTACTTGTCGGCGATCGCCTTGCCGTCGCCGCCGCCCTTCCACTCCGCGAACGCCTTTTCGGCGAGCTTCGCGAGGAGGTATTCCTTCTTCACGCGTTCCTTGACGAGGTCGAATTCCGTCGGGTTGTCCGCGGGCTTCGAATCCGTCGTGGTCTGACGCGCCTTGGCGGCCGCTTCGGCGAACTTCGCGTAGGACTCGGGGAACGCGTTGTAGCGGATCTTCGCCTGCTCGTCGGTGACCGAGAGACCGGCCGCCGCGACCATCGCCGCCCACGTGTCCTTCCACGCCTTCTCGAGCGCGGCGTCGTCCATATCCGCGGTGCGGACGTACATCACCTGACCGTCGATTCGATCCGGAACGCGATTCGCGGCTTTCAGCGTCGCGTCGTCGGCGAGGTACTTCGCGAGCGTCGCTCGATCTTCCGCGTTCGCCGGATCGACCTTGACGTCGTCCTTCGAAATGCTGAACCACGCGAACTTCGCGCGCAGGCTTTCGTAGTCCTGCTTGAAGCGTTCGAACACCTGCTCGTAGGTGGCCGAGGGACGCGCGCGATCGGAGAGCGTACGGAACGTGCGGATCGCGGTGAGGTCGCGGTAGAGCTCGCGGACCGTCTCGGGGCTGCGCTTATAGAGATTGACGTCGACCTGATCGGCACCCGGTTGCGCGGCGCGCGCTTCGTTGATCGAAGCCACGATCGCGCCGTCGGTCGCGATCACGCCCGCTTCCTTCGCGAGCGCCTTGAGGACGAGGTACGACCAGACGACCTGCGGGTCGTCTTCGTACTGCACCTGAATCTGGTTCGCGACCTGCTGCTTCGAGCGGAGGTTGCGGTCGAGTTCCTGCGCCGTCATGTAGTAGTTCTCGACCGACACCGTGACCGGTTCGCCGTTCGGGAGCTTGAACGTGCCCATGTCGCCGGTCGGTCCGCTTGAACCGCGCATGCTGTCGCTCAGCGTGGCCCATGCACCGAGGCCACCCAAGGAAATGACGCAGAACCAGAGAATCGGCGCCTGGTAGCGCTTCATGAAGTCGAACATCAAAATGTCTCCGCGGTGCGGAAGCAAACCCCTGTCGCGCAGGAAGATGGCACACCATCCTCGGTCCACGCGGGGAGGGGAATGTTAGGAGATGGGACGTCGGGGTTCAAACCGCCGCACGTTACGACGGTTCACCTCTTGCGAGGCGCTTGAGATCCTCGACTCCCGGTAGATCTTCGACAGATTTCAGGCCGAACTGACGCAAAAACTGGCGGGTGGTTCCGTATTGGAACGGGGCGCCGGGGATATCGGCCCTCCCGACGGTCCGGACGAGGCCTCGATCCATGAGGGTGCGGACGTGTTGCCCGGACTGGGCGCCGCGCAAAGCATCGAGTTCCGCGCGGGTAATCGGCTGCTTGTAGGCCACGACGGCGAGGGTTTCGATGGCCGCGGGAGTCAAACGTTCCTCGATCCGCACCTTTGCGACGCGCGACACCCACGGGAAAAGGTTCTCCCGCGTGAGGAATTGCCACCCGCCCGCCACCTGAGCGAGCACCACCCCGCGGGGCGCGCCGTTCGTGGCTTCCGCAAGCCTATTCAGCGCGTCGAGGAGGTCGGTCACGCTCGTATCTTCACCGAGGATGCGGTGCAACTGGGCGAGACTGACCGGTTCCGGCGACGCGAAGAGGATGCCCTCCACGATCGGGACGAGGTCGTTCGCATCGGAGCCCATAGGGCCCGCGGGGCTGTTGGTGTCGGTCATGGAAATCGTCTGCCGGAAACGCCTCAGAGCGTACCGTCGATCCAAAGGTTGTAAAGGCGTTCGATCCGGAGGTTCCACGCGAGGAATTCGAGCGTGCCGACCGGTTCCGTGACGAGGCCGGCTTCGATTTCCCCCGAAACCTCGACCCAAGAGGCCGTTCGGGGCGGAATCCGGCGCAAAAGACGCACGATCTCGAATCGACGACGCCCGGAGCCGTCGTCGACCGAGAGGATTCCCGTGCGCTCGCCGGGAGCGAGGGCGAACGCCCGATCGGCGACCGCCGGTGCCAGGCTTTCACGGGCGACCGGGGGCATCCGCCCCCCCGCCCGAGCGGTTTCGTGGGTCGAATACTTCATCGCCAACGCGGCCATGTCGGCGCCCGCGTCAAGTTTCGCGGCGACTTCCTTCGCCGTCGCTTCGTCGTCGACGAGGATGATCTGCAATTCGACGCGATCCGCGCGCAACCCGTCATAGCGGACGACGCGGGAGAGTTTCCATCGCTCCACGAGATCGTCGCGGCGCGCGGCCTTCCAGTCGTCGAGCGACTGCCGATATTCGAGGCGCACGAAGGATTCCGGCGTCGCCCCTTTTCCGTAGGCCTTGAGGGCCCGCAGCGCGAGATCCTCGACCGCCTTCGCGAGTTGCGCGTCGACCACGTCTTCGGGGACCTTCAAGCCGTGCTTGCGGACTTCCTGCTCCACCACTTCCCGAACGACGAGTTGATTCAGCGCGGCGAACGCTTGTTGGCGAAGCGTCGCGCCCGGGGCCCCGGCGGACTGGGTTCTGAAGAGATGTCGGACGACGTCGTCGCCGGTGAAGACCCGATCTCCCACGCGCGCCACGGGTCGACCGCCGGCCGTCGCGACCGGAGTCGCCGACGCGGGTGCCGGAGGCGCCGGGAGAACTTCGACGGACGAAGCCCCCGCGACGACGGGCGTCGGCGGCGGCAACGGGCGCTGCGGCGTGCATGCCGCAAGCATGCACGCGAGTAGAAGCCCCGAGGGGCGGAATCCCCTCACTTGTACGAGACGCCGCGATCGCGCATGTGACCTTGGCAACGCGGGCACACCGCGCGAAGGACGTCGCCCTGCGAGCCGGAGAACTGGATGTAGCCCTTCGCGCCGCAGCGTTCGCAGTCTTCCCACTTCTCGCCCGTGACTTCGACCTTCTTCGCGTTTTCCGCCCAGAACGCCATCATCCACTGCTCGCGCTCGGACGACTGGGAACGGGTCCACCATTCCTCCTTGGTCGGAGGCTTCGGCAGACGATCCTGAGGCGGGGCGGCTTGCTGGCCGTTGCGACCCTGCTGACGCGCTTGTTGCGCGTAGGCCTGCGCCATCGCGCGCTGCATCTCCGCTTGGAGTTGCTGCGCCTGCTTCGCGACGCCGAGGATGACGAACGACCCGGATCCGTACATCGCGAATCGGGTGGCATGCCACCGGCGATCCTCCCACATCTTCTCGACCTCGTTCTTCGGGTCGAGTTTGTGGCGCGCGGCGAGGTCGGCCACGACTTCCTTGTGGATTTCGGAGCGGAGCTTCCGGCGTGCTTCGTCGAGCGTCAGTTTCTCGTCGCGGGAGAGCGCGCGGATCTTGTTCTTCAGGACGAGGTCGTATTCGTTCGCGACGATGCGACGGAAGTACTCGTAGCGCTTCTTGGCGAAGGACTCTCGATAGGTCGTGATCTCGGCGCGAATACCGGCGGGAACGTCGGGCAGCTTTTCGATCTCGTCGAGGGCGGCGACCGCCTTGTCGAATTGATTCAACATCGCCTGTTGGCGGGCGCGGTCGAGTTCGTCGCGGAGCACCTTGTTCTTCGCCAACGCCTCGAGCCGTTCGAGCGTGTTGGCGATCCAATCCTTTTGAAACTCGGCGTCGGCGGCCCGAACCTTGAGCAGATGACCGACCGCCTGCTCGTAAAGCCCCAGGGCGTCGGCGAGGCGGGCGAGATCCATGTGGGCGGCGACGTCGTCGTCGGTCGCTGCGGCTTCGGCTTCGCGCTTCGCGAAGTAGTCGGCCGACTTCCAAATCGCCGTCACGGGCACCTGCGTCTGTTCGATCCCGTCCTTCACGATGTTGGCTCGCGGGATCACCTGCTTCGTGCCCGCGACCATGACCGACAATTCCTTGTCGTTCTGCGCGTCGATGCGACCGACGACCTCGTCGCCGGTCTTGAGCGTGATCCGAACGCCCGGCTCGGAGGGAATCCGACTCGATTCATCCTCCTTCAATCCGCGCGCGATCATGATCCGGTTGCGATCCGCCTCCCGAATCAACGACCACGGAACGAACACCGTGCCGCCGCCGTCGAGGAGCTTGACGCGAAGGCCGCGATCGTTCGCCTCGAGAATGCTGACGTGCAGGTAGCGTCCGTCGACGAGCACGAGATCCTCGGCGTGGAGCCACGCCGGGCAGAGGACGAGGACGAGAAGGGCGAGTAGACGGCGCATGGCTGTCTCCATTATTGCGGCCTTCCGGTGCGACCCCGGAGGATGGCCTGATTATCCGACGGCAGCGCGATCGGAAGGTAACCGAATTCGTAGGTGCGTTCGCCGCCCGGAGCGGGAACGACGAGGGTGACGCGGGCCAACACTTCCCGACCGGCATCGTCGCCGGGAACCGACTCGAAGAGGTAACGGCACTTCCAGCGGTTCGACCCGCCGAGACCGAACTCCCCGTCCCCCCGGCTCTTGCCGCCCTTCGAGCCGCTCGCGACCCGCGCGGCGGCCTCGTTCGAAATACGCTCCACGGCCTCGGGCAAGAGCAACGCGGCATCCATGCGTTCCGCCGCCTCCGCTTCGAGATCGAGGGCTCCGGAAAACAGGGCGATGACTCCCGACATCCCGATGACCAAAAGTCCCATGGCCACGAGGATTTCGACGAGCGTGAATCCTTTTTCGCCGCGACGGGTCATCGGGTGGTCTCCGTGTAGTCGGCGCGTCCGGTCGGCGGGCGCACGGTCAGACGGTAGGTCTTTCCGACATTGACGGCCGTGCCGGGCGCGTGCTCCCCGACCTCCGAACGCCGGCGACCGCGGGCGACGCGCGCACCGCCCGCCACCACGTCGTCGACCTCGCACCATTCTCCGCCGACGGACACCAAGCGATCGCGGTCGCCGAGACGCGGGAGACGTCCCGGTTCATCGACGACGAGTTCACGTTCGCCGGGGCGCAACGGACGCACGAGGCGGGCCTCGGGGCGTCCCGGGGTCCCGATGGTCAACGTGATGCCGAGACGTCGAGGGAAGACGTCGTCCCGCTCGTCCGCGAGCGACGCGGGCCCGCGCGCGAGCGCGAACTGCTCGGGCGGCAAGAGGGCGCGCGTGGAATCCCACGTCTCGCGACCCGAGGCGTTCGGCGGAGCGTCGAGCAAGGCGGCTTCGTCTTCGATCGACGGAACCGAGTCGCCCGCATAGACCCGGAGGAGCAGCACGCCGGTGACGACGGGCGAGAGATTGCGGCGGACCCAAGCGGCGTCGGCGCCCGCCGGGGCGTCGTCTCCGAAGAAACCGCCCTGCGCGAGCGCGGGCGTCCGCACGCCGCGCCACAAGGTCAACACGCCCGGAGGATCGACGTCCTCCTGCGTCAACGCCCAGCAGACTTCCATGAGGCCCGCCGGGGGCGCGAGTTGCTCGCGCGCGCCGGTCCCCGGATCTCCGCCGGTCCACGCCGCCTCGGGTTTTCCGATTTCAGGAAGCCCTCGGGCGGAACCGTCGGTCGGCTGGGACTCCGGAGTCGGGACGGGTGCCGGGCGCGCGCCGGCCGAGCGCAGCACGGGATGCTCCGACTCGCCCTGCGGAAGAGCCCGCACCAAGCGGATCATCGATTGCGGTCCGCCGCCGACGCGCGTCGCCGAGACGACGAAACGCCCGCCGGCCCCCGTGTGGATATTCGCGAGATCGTCTTCGAGAAGACCGAGCACGGTCGATGCGGACGCGAGATGCTGCCCGCTGCGTTCACCCGCGTGATAGAGGTCGAACGAGTTCCTCATCAACTGGACGAGGAGCGTCCCGAGCGTCCCGAGCAGCGCCATCGCGGCCAGCAATTCGACGAGAGAAAGCCCCGAGGTGCGGCGACTCATCGACGTTCCTCCCGGGTCAACGTGCGCGTTTCGTCCATCCAGAGGACTTCGACTTTTTCCAGGATCGGCGACATCTTCCATTCGTGACGCGCCAGATTGACCGGATCGAAACACCCGGATTCGAACGAGACTCCGAAGCGCACGTCGAAACCGTCGCCGTGGGCTCGGATGGCGTGCGGCTGTTTCCCGTCGGCCGCGGGATCGTCGAACCGCATCACGTACGGAGCGACCGCTCCCGGACCCGCCCACGGCGCATCACGGCGGAGACGCACCGTCGCCGTGAGACGCACGCTGCGCGAGGGGCTTTGTTCCTCCCAGCGGAATCCGTCGAACCATGCGCCGTCGAGCGGCAACGAGAATCCGTACCACGCGAGTTCCGGACTATCGTTGTCCCGCGAACCGCGATCCCAATGGCGGAACGGCATTTCGAGGACGATGGCTTCCGCGTCGTGGGCACGGGTGACGGTGCCGAATCGACCGCGGAAGAGTCCGCCCGCACGCTCGCCCTTTTCGTCGAGGCGCGGCGGCATCGTCAGCGTGTTTTGGTTGCGAGCGGCCGAATAGTGGATGAGTTCTTCGTCCACGAGAACGAGCCCGCCGTTCGCGACGAAATCGCCGGTGGAGGCGAGATTCAGGTCCGTGGCGTCCGCCGCGAGCGGCCCCTGAAGCATCGAGACGGGGACGAAGTCGAGGAAGACCGCGGAGGTTCCCCAACCGTGCTTCTGCGGAGTCGTATTCATGAAGCCGCGGATGCAGCGCAGGAGCGCCGGTCCGCCGCCCTTCCCCGTCCCGATCTGGCGATACGCGATGATCTCGTCGCCGACCTGGACGAGACCCGCGTCGTTTTCGGGGAGAACCGACTGCAGGGGTTCGTCGGCGAGAACCTTGGTGCCGTCCGGGAGCGTCGCATAAAGTGGCGGCTGTTGCGCGAAGCCTTCGCGCAGGACCCACACCGTGCGACACAAGGGAATCTCGTCGGTCGACTCGTCGATTCCCTGAACTTGCGTGACGGACGCGCCTCCCGACGTGTTGCTCGTCGACGACGCGTTGAGTCCCATCGTCGCGTGATCCCAAACGATGAAACGCTCGTCGGTGGTCGGAGCGATACGGACTTCGTCGAGGCGCCCCGACAGCGGCGACAACGCCCCCGACGTGCCCTGTCCCCCCGCCGCCGCCAACGCACCGTTTCCGCGGATACGCGGAAGTTCGCCGGAGGGGAACTTGAGGAGACGCGTGTAGGTCTCGCGCGACGGGTCCTCGACGGGAACTTGTCGCACGGTGAATTCCTGACCGCCGGTCGCGAAAGCCGCGAGCCCGATCGAGGGATTACCGTTGACCGCTTCGGGGATATTCGCCGACCACGCGACGTCGAAACGACGACGAATGCCGCCCCCCGATGATTCGACGGTGACGGAGTCCCCCCAACCGGGTCCGGGCATCGACGGCACCGGAACCGAAGTCGGCTGCCCCGGCTGCGGATTCGTGACGGGAATCGTCCCGATACCGGGGAACATCGGGACGCGGAACACCGGGGCGACTTCCTCGTTGGATCCGTGGATCGCGGCACCTGCCGCAAGCAGGTTGTCGTAGCCGAAGATCGTGGTTCCACCCTGCGAGCGGGACCGCAACGCTTGATTCACGAGCAACGGGGCCGCGGGCGTCGGATTCGTGATCGACTCGAGAAGCCGCTGCACGGCGTTGTCGAGGCGCGGGCCGTCGGCGTTCACGAGAAGGTTGCGCCCCGTGTCGCGGTAGGTGTACCGGATCCACTCGACCTTGTGCTGCTGAATGTCGGAGAAGTTCGGGACCCCGACGGAAACGAACTCGGGGTTGATCCCGTTTTGTCCTTGGCGCGGCTCGAAGTAGCTCGAGACGTTCGTGACTCCGATCGAAAGCGGAATGACCCGGCACAGGGTCGGAACGTTCGCCGCCGAGCCTTGACCGGCACGCTTCACCCAGTGCTTTTGACGCGTTTGGGAAATGACCAAGTTGCCGCCGACCTGCCCCGTGATGGGGTTGTCGGTCGGCGAGGAAAGTCCGAGAAGGGTCGTCCCCGCACGCGACTGGTAGGTCGCGAGTTCGATGACGGTCGGGGCAAGGCCGCCGAGATTCACGCCGCCGGGCAGCGTCTGACCGGTGATGCTCGAGACGATGAGGACGTAGCCGCCGGTCGGCTGGAAACACGAGAAATCCGGTACGGATCCCGTCGCGAGCACGAGATCCAGCCGATCGCCGTTCGGCTTCGCGGGGTCGAGGATCTCCATCGTGATCGGAGGAGGTCCGCCCGCCGGAGCCCCGGGGCCGCCGCCGACGGTCAACGTTTCGACCGCGTTCGACGCGAACGACGCGAGATTGAAGGGGCCCAAATCGGAAGCGAGTTTCCCGCCGCCCTTCGCGATCGCGACGCCGCCGCGATCCTGCTGCGGGAGGAGCGGCAGCGAATAACCGAACAGTTCGACGCGCTCACCCGCGGCGTGGTCGATCGGGCTCGTCCCGCGACGCCCGCGGCCGTTGCCGCCTCCGTTCGGGTAGGTGATCACCGAGAACGACGTTCCCGTGCGCTCGAATTCGACGATCTCGCGACCGACCCAAGCGGCACCGCGATCAGGCCATCCATCGGCGTCCTCCGTCGTGAACGTCGTATCCGCGCGCGCCATCGAACCGGCGAGACGCGTCGAGTACTTCGCCTTCCCGCGCTTCATGCCGTCCCACCAAATCGCCACATCGGAGGGTTTCGAGCCCTTGTAGGAAAGGCCCGCGTGGTACCACGTGTCCGACTTCCACACGCCACCTTCGGGGGTCCATGTGGTTTCGGCGACCTCTTCGATCGTCGCAGCGGGATTCGGCAGCGTGCGATCCGCCACGCGCGCCTTCACGCGACCGTCCGCGTCGCGCGACAAGGTGATGAACTGATTCGGATCGTCCGACGCCTGCAGGTGGAAGAACGTCGCCTGCGACGGCGCGCCGTCGAAGCGGAACCACCCGTCGAGTTTGACGGGATTCGGACCGGTGCGGTCGAGCAAGGTGCCGACCTGCGGACGGCGATTGCCACCGCCGTTGGCGGTGACACCGCCGACCGTGCCCGGGAGTCGGGTCGCTCCGGCCGCCGCGCCCCCACGCCCGCCGCCGCCGCGCGCACCGGGATTCGATTTCGGAAGTTGATAGGCGCCCTTTTCGAGCATCCACCCGTCGGGATCGATCTTCTCGACATCGATGTTGTCGGGAACTTGGAACGCCTGGCCGTCGAAATGTTCGATGAATCCGCCGAGGGGTTCGAGCCGCGCGGGCGAAAGCCGGACGTCGCCCTGTTCCCGATCAGGGAAAACGCTGCGCTTCTCCGCGTTGCCCGAATAGAGCAGCAAACGCGGCACGCGACTCGGAGGAATCTGGTTTTGAGATTCGAACCTCTCGAGCGGCTTCGGCCACGTCGAGAACCAACGAGCCGTACGGGCCGCGAGGATCGGTTCTTCGAAATCCCACTGCGTATCGAAGAAGGTGCTGCGACGTCCGGGCGACGCGACGCGCACCTGCTCGGTGACGACGCGACGCGCACGCTCGCGGCCGGAGCGGTCGTTCGCCACCGCACTCGCCGTGATCGTGTAATGGTCGTAGGACCGGAACGCGAACGGCACCGTGTTCATGAATCCGAACAACTTGTCGCCCGGATCGATCGCGTTGCGGAACACCGCGAGCATCTGCAATTGATCGTAGATGAGGGGCGCGTTCGTCAGCAGGTTCTGCAGCGTATCGCGCAGTTGTTCGAGATTGCGAACCGGACGCGCCGCGAGCAACGCGTCCACCACCGCTTCCGCGCCGAGGCGCGTCACGCGACCGGTGGTTCCGTTCGCGCTGCGGCGTCCCCGCGTGAACTGCAAGCCCTCCACGACACGAAGAAGGGTATCCTTCGTGGCGGTGTTCACATTCACGGGATGGCGAAGCAACGGCGCCACGAACGTCTGTTCGGAGGCGTAGGCGTTCGCGAGCGGATCGCAGAGCGCGAGCACGGAAACGGCACCGCGCGGCTGCGAGTCGAACACCATGTTGTATTCGGTCGTCGCTCCGTTGGTGATTCGTATCACCGTGCCGGGCGAGATGCCGTCGTTCCCGCGGACCACGATCTTGTAACCGTCGGTCACGTCGGCGTTGGTCGGGTCGGTGTCCTGCGCGAGCGTCGTCGGCGCTCCGAATCCGTCCGACGTGGGACGGCCCCCGACGAGCGAAAAGTCGCGTGCGAGTCGATCGACCTCGTTCGCGGTCAATCGGACGTCGGAGTAGAGAGCGACTTCCTTCATAGAACCCGGCCACGACGATTCGCGGCGCGTCGCGCCGGATTTGCGGGGCGATTTCCAAGGGAGCATCGCGAGTTCCCGCGCGCGGTCGTCGATCACGAAGGCGTCGGTCTGATGTTTCCGAGCCTTGCCGCCGCCTGGCAACCCGCGCTGGCATCCGAGGAACTGGTTGCCGGTGGCCTTCGCGTACGCAATGCGCTCGCCTTCGAGGAAGAGGTATCCGTTCGTCGAAGGGAATCCGGTCGTTTCCTCGACGGTGATGACGCCGTCCGTGTCGGTGATCTCCGTCGTGAGGACGGTCCTGCCGAGCGACGCCGCGATGAGGAAGGGCGGAGACGTCCATAGATTCGGGGTCGCCTGGGAATCGCGGACCGAGACGTCCCACACGTCGCCGCGCGGATCGTTGCGATAGAGGAGCGGAACTCCGTCCGCATCGACCAACGGCTTGCCCTTCGAATCGACGAGGTCGAACGGAATCTTGAACTCTTCCTCCGTGTCCCAAAGCGGGGTCGACATCGGATCGGTGTCGGGATTGCCGCCGCGCTCGAACTCGCGCTCGGAGGTCGTCCGTTCGAGCGACACCTTCGCATGGTCGAGCACGGCGCGCGCCCCGACCTTGACCCGTGCCTCGGAAACGAGGTTCTCGCTCGCGCCGTTGTCGTTCAGGGCGATCGCGAGGAATGGTGCCGCAAGCACCATCAGCCCGAGAAGGCACGAGAGGACGAGGACCAAGGCGACGCCGCGTTGCGGTCGACCGTTCATCGGATCACCCCCGCGAGATCGACCGCGACTTCCTCGATCCGTTCTTCCTGAACGAGACGCAACCGAACGGGTTCGCCGTGCAGACGACGGTCGAGCCGTCCCTCCTCGTCGAATCGGATCGTCAAGGGGGTTTTGATGTCGAAGGCCACGCCGCGCTCGAGGGAGAAGGGTTCGCCGATGCCCACGGTGACGTAACGCACGCCGTCGACGAGTCCCGCGACTCCGCCGCCGATCATGAACGTGTAGTCGGGAGCCGACGACGCCTCGCCGGCGACGAGCGTTTCCGCTTCCACGACGCCGTGCGCCGTCACGACGAGAGCGACGCCGTCGTAGGCCACGCCGACGCGGTTCCACGCGTCGGACTCGACCACTCCCGCCGCGGTTTTCGCGCGACGGACGACGGGTTCGTCGCCGGGGCGATCCGCGAGACGCACCATGATCTCGGCCGTCAACGAGAGGTCCTGCTCGAGGAGGAGAGCGAACGCATACGCGTCCGCACCGCTGCCGAGGCGAACGATCTGTCCGGGGCCGGAAGGCATGAGATCCGCTTCGAAGATGAATCCCGCCGACGGGTCGAACGTAGGTGCCGACGAAAGCGCGGGACCGAGAATACGCCCGCCTCCGGCCAACTTGGCGGCCTTGCGGACGGTGCCGCCGTCGACGAGCACCGCGCCCGCGAGCAGCGCCTCGCGAGCATCCCCCATCGGCGTCCGACCGTTGTCCGCCGCGTCGAAGTTCAAAGTGGCGGCGCGACGCGAGAGCCGCACCTGCAGCGAACCGGGCGCGCCCGTCGCCGGATCACCGGGCATGCAAACGACCGACGAGAGCGCGCGGTCGGCACGGGCGAGTTGCTTTGCGCGCGTCAAGGCCGCGTGGGTGACGCGGACCGAACCGCCGAGCGCCGCCCCCTGCCCCGCGCGCGAAAGCGCATTCGCGGAGAAACCCAGAAGCACGGCGAGAATCGTCGTGACGACGAGAACTTCCGCGATGGTGAATCCCGATTGGCGTCGACGCATACGTGCGCTTCTAGTTCCTGTCGAAGTTGGTGACGTCGTCTTCGGTGTTGAAGACGCGATCGGGGCCGGCCGAAACGAGTTGGAAAGAGTCCCGACGGAACGCCGTCTTGGTCTTTTGGCTCTGCCACGGAACGAACTTCAACGTGCCTTCCACGGCGGACACGTTGCGCACGTCGGGATTCGCGTAGTCCGTCGCGTTCACGTAGGCCAACGTCGTGCCCCACTTGTCGACGAGCGTATACAACTTGCGATCACCGAACCGCGTCAACTGGACCTGGGTCATCCCGGAACCGTCCTCCGACAACGTGACGATCTTCCCGTCCTCGAAGTCGAAGGCTCCCGAATACGCTTTGGAGTTGAGGCACATGACCAACGCCGAAACGCCGCAATTCTCGAGGCTGTTGACGGCACCGACGCCGGGAAAATCGCGCAGCGTCGTGGGCGGATAGGTCCCCTCCGAGGATCGGTACGCCTCGAGCGCCGCCGTGAGGTTCATGAGATACGCCTCGGTCGCCTTCCGATCCATGTTCCGGAGGATCGGCGGGATCGAGATCATTCCGATGCCCGCGAGCGACGCGATGATGACCATCACGACGAGAAGTTCGACGAGGGTGAAACCCTTGTTGCCGGAAGTCATCCTACTTCTCCTTCGTGGTCACGACGGTCGCGTTGTCCGCGGACCACGAGACCTTTTGATCGAGCGCGGCCTGCGAAAACACCCAAAGTTCGAAGGTGCGCTTCCAGTTGCGGATGTCCTGCAACACCGCCGAGGCGACGACCTCCTTGTTCGCGAGGATGTCGACGCGACCTTCGCGCGGATCGGCCCAACGGATTTCGAGACTGACGACGCCGCCCGCGAAGGTCGACGTGGTCGGTTCCCAATCCGTCATTTTCCCCTTCTCGAGGCGGCGCCAAACGAGCCGACCTTCCGGCGAGAAAGCGACCTGCACGCCCCCCCAAGGGAGGTAGCCCGCCGGACGATCCTCCGGGAATCCCGGCCACTTCTCTCCGCCCGCACGACCTTGATTCATCGCGATGAGCGCGATGCCGGCGTGGACGCCCTGTTGTTTCGCCACGTCGAGATCGACTCCGAAGGAGACGAAGCGGTCGCCTTGGCGTTCCTGCCAAACGATCGTCGGCTTGTCCGACAACGTGCGCTGTTGCCCTTCGAAGACGAGTTTCTGGTCGACGAGGGCCGGAGCGACGCCCGCACCGATTTCCTTCTTCCACTCGCGGCCGATCTGCGTCCCCGACCGGGAGAAACCGTCGGACCAAAGGAGCTTCGACCGCTGCGCCGTGATGGCGGCGTTGGCGGACGTCGCCCATGCGGCGAGCGCTCCGCCCTTCGACGCGGTATCGGCGACGCGCTGCATGATCTGCAGAGCCTCGCCTTCGTTCGACTTCTGGTACTGGTGGAACGCCGTGGCCGCGAGCCACGCGGGATCCTTCAGATCCGCGGCGGACGCCTTCGCGACCAGCGCGTCGGCGTCGGCCATACGACGTCGGCGCACCGCGGTCAGCAGACGGCGAGGCCCGACGCCGGGGTACCCCGGTTCGACCACGGCGAGCCGATCGTAAAAGCGCGAGGCACGCGCGAGATCGCCCTCGGCGTACGCGGCATCACCGAGAGCCGCGAGAAGATCCGGATCGTCGGGCGATGCATCGAGCGCCCCGAGAAGCACCTCGCGAGCCTTCACGGGGTCGCCGCTCATGAGCAACGCGCGACCCCAAGCGGGTCGCAGGGCGGGGTCCGACGGTCCCGTCTCCGTCGCGGCGGTCGACGCGACGCCGAGCGCGGCATCGTCCTTGCCCGATTGTTCCTCGACGGCGGCCGACGCGGCCCCGGCGCGCGCGGCGAGAAGCGGATCGAGTTCCGGCACAAGCGCCAACGCCGCTCGCGCACCGCCGACGTCGCCCGTCAGCAACTTCGCGGCTCCCGAGAGGTGCATCAACGTGCCGCTCGCCGGGAACAACGCCAACGCGGCGGCCGACGCGGTCTTCGCTTCCTCGATCTTGCCGACGGCGATCAACGCCGTCACCGACAGCGCCAACGCCCGTTCGTGCGCGCGCTGTCGATCGGCGTCGCCTCCCGCTCCTGCGGTCGTCGCGCGACGCCAACGATCCATCACCACGTCGAGTTGGCCTTCGGCGTTCTTCGGATCGCCGACCGCGAGATACGCTTCGGCGAGCAACATGCGAATGCGTTCGGCCCGATCGCCGTCGGACGACGCGAGCGCGTCACGAAGCGGAGAGATCGCATCGCGAGCCTTGCCGGTACGCAGGAGAGCCTCTCCGAGCGTCGCGGCGGCGACCGCATCGGCACCCTTCGCCATCGCTTCGCGCGCCGTCGCCGCGGCTTCGTCGCGGAGACCGAGACGCATCTCGAGGCGCGCCTTGCGAGCGAGCAGCGACGTCGCGCCGGGGTGCGCCAGGAGTCCGTCGCGCAGGACGCTCATTTCCGCGTCGTAGTCGAACAGCGCTTCACGGCAATCGGAGAGCATGACGAACACGTCGATCGCGCGTTCACCTTTCTTGCGGAGTCCTTCGAGGAATTCGACGCACAGGGCGTATTCCTTGGCTTCGAAAATCCCGCGAACCGCATCGAGAGCTCCGACGGCGTCGTCCGACTTCAACGTGCGGCGACGGGTCTCGAAACGGTTGACGGGGTTCTCCGCGAGGACGATTTCCGCGACGACGTCCGCCGTGTAGACCGTGCGTGCGAGTAGTCTGCCCTTCTTGTCTTCACGGAAGGCGACTTTCAACGCCTTCATCTTCTCGGTGCGTGCGATCTCGGAAAGATCCGTGTTGCCGCGCAGCGCGTTGTATTCCGCGAGGAGATCCCAACGGTTCTTGTTCCGATCCGCGGCCATGAATTCACCGAGGGCCGACTGTCCGTTCGTGAACGTGATCCGATCGAGCCGCTTGCGGCGATCCGCTTCCGATTCTTCGGCCCGGCGTTGTTCCTCTTCGCGACGGATGCGGTCCGCCGCCGACATTCGCAAGCGGTCGGCCAGTCCGAGAGCACCGTCGACGGAGGTCGGGACGACGCCTTCCGCCGTCGGAACCGGAGGCGCATCGGTGCTCGCCGAAGGCACCACGGTCGCTGCAGGCGCGGCGCCGGTGGCCGTCGGATTGAATGATCGGCGAAGTGCGCGGCCGAGCGTTCCGCCGAGATCGAACGGAAGCACCGGTGCGGGCACCGGCAGTCGCGGCATCACCGGGGCGGCGAGTTCGAGAGGCGGCAATTCGCGCGTCTCGACGGGAGCCTCGTAGGGATTCCGCCCTTCGGAGGACCACGTCGAAACGTCGGGCTTGATGAATCGCCCCGGAGACGGTTTCGCGGCGACTTCATCGGGCGGGGCGCTTCCGCCACCGCCACGGCGCCCCGTCGAGGGCGCTCCCGACGAACCGCCGAGCGCCACCAGTCCCCCAAGAAGCGCCAGCGTCAGCACGAACGTGATCGGTTCCTTCTTCATGGACATCATCGGGGCTCAGCGCAGCGCGCCTTCGGGGTTGACGTCGAGGGCGCGGAGATCGAAGCGGGCTTCCACGCGACGCCGGTCGTTCGGATCGGCACCCTTCCGTTCCTTCACGGATCCGTCGGGCGGGAAATCCAAACTGGTGACCACGGCTTTTTCGACCGCGAGCCAACGGCCGGCGAGCGCTTCGCTGCCGGTGTTGTCCTGCGCGAGCGCGCGCACCACGATCGACACGGCGCGCGGGTGGCCGACGACGGACAGCGACACCTTCGTCCCGGCGACGAACGGGGTCTTCGCGCCCGGGCTCTTCTTTTCCGGCTTGTCGATTTCGATGCGTTCGACGCGAGCGATCCCGCCCTCCACTTCGCGTTCCGCCGCGAGAGCGATCACGAGGACCTGTTCGACGACGTCGAGTCCGCGCATCCAATGTTCTTGATCGGATCGCTGGGACGGGAAGGCGTCGGGCAGGCCGAGTCGTTGGTCGACGTCGATATTGCGGACGGCACAGGCTTCGAGCGTCCCGTTTCGGAAGCGTTCGAGTTGCGCGTTGTAGTAAAGATCGGAATCGGCGACGTCGGATGCGATGCGCCATTCCTTCGCCGGAACGCGGGCGACGTTCGTACGCAGACCGTCGTAGCCCGCTTCAAGCGTGCCGCGGTTCTCGACCGCCTTGCGGAGGTCGAATCCGGCGGGCAGCGCCTGCTTCTGGTCCGCCTTCGCACGACCGATCTTCGCGCGCGCGGCTTGAATACGGCCGTCGAACGCTCCGTCGATCAAGAGGACGCCGACGAGCAACAAGAGCCCCCCCGCGACGACCGACATGATGAACTTGCGGTGTTCCTGCCAAATGTCGCCCATGGCTCACGTCCCTCCGGTCAAGTCGACGCGCACCGTGTAGGAAAGCACGCCGCCGCCTCGAGCCGCGCCGCCTTTTTGGTCGGCGATCGACACGTCCGAGCCCGGAAGCGCTTTTTGAAGGCCGAGGACGAAATCCTGCAGAGCCTTCTCGGGCTGCCCCGCCTGCGACGTCGCCTGCCCCGCGACGTAGGCGACGGTGCGCAGCACACGCGGCGACTTCGGGTCCTTCGGGTCGGTGGGGCGCGCCTCGCGCTGAACCGTGACCGAGCCGACCCATGCGCCTTCCGGCAGCGCCTCTTGAACGACCTTTTGAATCCGTGCGAGTCCTTCGCCGGGTTCCGTCCATCCGGCGAGGGCGGCCATCCTTTGGTTGATGTCGCGGATACGTTCCTGTTCGGTATCCCACGTCTTGCGGTCGCGCTTCGCCTTATCGGCCGCGCGGACTTCCGCCGCGGCGTCCTTTTCGAGTCGTCCGGCTTCGGCCATGCCGTCCCAAAGGCGGAACCCCAGGAATCCTGCGGCGGCGACGCCCGAGAGGATCATCCACAAAGTTCGTTCACGGAAACTTCGTCGCGTCCGCGTCGCCGAAGTGACCACGTCGAGTTTGAACGCGGCCGGATCGCCCGACGTGATCATGAGCCCCAAAGCCACCGCGAACGCGCCCGGGTCTTCGAGGAACGTCTTCGCGTCCTCGGCGGGTAACGCGGAGGTGTCGAGCGCGTTTTCCGGTTGGAACCGAACGACGGGGCAGCGGAACGCGGCGGACAGGTAGTCGGAGAGACCTCGGAGGCGGGCACCTCCGCCCGAAAGCAGGATGCGCGAGGGTTCGAGGTCGCGAATCTTCGTCTGCGCCCGAATGAACGCGAGACTGGACTGAATCATGGCGGTTAGTTGGCCGACCGGGCCGACCAACGCGTTCGCCACTTTCTCTTCCTTGCCCGATGCGTACGCCGCGCGGCCCTTCGGGCTGACGTTGCCCGACTGGTGTTTCAGCGCCTCGGCATCCGCCGTTCCGAGTCCGAACCCGGACGCGACGGCCTCGGTCAATGCACGACCTCCGCCCGCCAAGTTGCGTGCGAACAGCAACTCGCCGTCCTTCACCAAAGCGATTTCGAGGTTGCGGTCTCCGATATCGACGAGAAGCGCGGCTTCGCCGTCACGCGGGTCACCCGTCGCGAGGAAGGCGTTCGCCAAGGCGACCGACGACGGAGTCCCGCAAGACGGGTCGCCGACCGTGGCGGCCGCGTCATGGCGGGCCGAGAGGAAGCCCTCCTTGCAGACGGCCACCATGACGTTTTCTTCTCCCGCCGACGCGTTCGGCAGTTGAAGGAGATTCCAGTCGCTCGCGAGCGCGTCTCCGACGGTCTGCGACATGTCGCGGACCTCGACGTCCATAAGGAATCGAAGGCGCCACAGCGGAACCTTCGGAACGGTCGTGTAACGGATGATCAGCGAAGGGCCGGAGATGCCGAAACGCACACCGGGCACGCGTCCCTTCGGGCCGAGCTCCGCCGCGAGTGTTCCGACCGCTGCGAGGGTCGCCGATTCCCCGTCCCCCGACGAATCGACCGAAGCCTGAAGCACACGCTGCAATTTCCAACGCGTCCCCGCACGCTCGGCGACGACCATTCGGACATGGTTGGATCCGAGATCGAGTCCTGCGAAAACCTTCACTTGTTCCCCTCCCCGGCGGAGCGCAAACGCGACAGCCGCGCTTCCGCGTCACGGGCGGATTCCGATCCCGGATGACGTCGGATGACCGATTCGAACAGCGCGGCCGCGACGTCGCGACGCCCCCTCGGATCACCGGCGTAGTCGATCGCGCGCAGGAGCGAGGCCTGCGCCTCGGCCGTCGCCCGGGCTCCCGACGTGGTCACGCGATCCTTTTCGAGAGTCTGCGCGAGTTGTTCGAATGCGTCTCCGACGGGAGCGCCCTTCCATTTTCCCGCAGCGTCGCGCACCGACGCGATCAACGCGCCGTCGGTCACGATCGTACGGAAGAAACGCGCGTCGTCCGCCCTCGCCTCGAAATCGCGCTGAAGATTGCGCGCGACTTCGGCAAGTCGATCGACCGCCGTACGCGCTTCGGATTCGATGCGATCCTCGAACGGGAAGCGTGCGAGTACCTGTCCGAATGCGGACAGCGCTTCTCCGAAGCGTCCGGCGCGCTCCGCTTCGCGCGCTTTCGCGAGGAGCACCCCGGCCGCTGAAAGTTCGGCTTCGAACGAGGTATCGATCGCACAGCGGAAACTCGTGGCCGCGCCTCGTTTCATCACGAGGACGGCGACTCCGCGAGCGTCGATCAGCGAGACGGGGATCGACGCGGCGCTTCCATCCATCGCGACGAAGCGCAACCGGACGCGTGCGCCCGCGTCGCCGACGATGACGGCCGACGCCGGCGACGCGGCGAACGGTCCCCGTCGACGGACTCCGGTCTCGCCTTCAACCGTCGTCACGGTGACTTCCGCCGGACTACCGGGGACGACCGCGGCGAAGTCCGTCTCGCCGGAGGCGCCCGCGAGTTCCCAGCCGATGGTCGCCGGTTCTCCCGTCAATGTCGCCTTGAGTCCTCCAACTGCCGGCGTCGGGCCGCCGAATCCGGGCCCCGCCGGAGCTTTCGGATCACGGAACGACCACGCTCCGAAGTCGCGGAACACGACGCGACCGGGGCGTGTCGCACGCACGGCCCCCGAAGATCCCATCGCGACGGCGAGATTCCCCGCCTTCGTCGCGGAGTCGGGCGGCGGATCGACCGCCTCCACGGACACATCGTCGAACGCGGCTTCCCCGCGGCCTGCGAGGATGAGTCCGACGCGCACCTTCGTGTATCCGCCCGGATCGGCGAAAACACCGGAAACCAATTTGAAATCGGTCGACTCTCCCGCAGGGAGTACGTCGCGGACCGCGACCGATTCGTCGGCGTTGAGCCAGTCGAGGCACAATCCCGCGTCCGCTCCCGAATCGGCGCGGACGCGCGCCGTCACGCGAAAAGCGCGACCGGCGGCGACATCGACGGCACCCGACGCCCCTTCGAGCCGTACGATTCCGGGCGTCGGTCCGCGTTCGGCGCGCGCCAACGTCATCGCCACGCCCGAAGGTCCGTCCACCATGCCGACCGATGTGGGATCCGCCGGATCGAGCGGTTTCCATCCTTCCGCTTCGGCCGATTCGCCCTCATCGGCCACGGGTTCGAACGACCACCATTTTTCGGGAACGAGGTTCGACGCGACGTGCCTCGACGCACCCGCGACGGAAACATTTCGCGCCTCGTTGCGCATCCATAGGTAGCCGACGCCCCCCAGAAGCCCGACGATGACGAGAAGCATCACGATGTTGAAAACGGTGTCGGAGCGCTTCGGCGGAACCTTCACTTCGAAGCTCGCGCCACCCATGTCGAACGCGGGCGCAATCACGGTTCGCGCCTCCGGTTCGTCGGGCGCCTCTTCAAGCGCTTCCGGAGGCGGAGCGAAGTCAGATGCGGCACCGATGCCGAACGTCGCGGTGAATGATCCGAACGTCACGACCGATCCGGAAGCGAGTTCCGCTTCCTCGACCGGTTCTCCATCGACCTTCGTTCCATTGGAGGAACCGAGGTCCTTGACCATCCAACCCGATCCCTTTTTCCGCAATTCGGCATGATCGCCCGACACGGACGGGTCGGAAAGCACGAGCGCGTTGCGCGGCTTGCGCCCCACGGTGAACGACTCACCCGAAATCTTGACGACCTCGCCGCGTCGCGAACCCGTCCCGAGAACGAGGACGACGTCTTGTTCGAGCGAGATTTCGTCCTCGCCCCAACCGTCTTCAACCGCGGGTTCGGAAGCCTCGACGCCGGCGTCGAGAAACCGTATGGAAACGGATCCGACGGAGATCACGTCGCCGTCTTGAAGTTCGAACTTCGAAACCTTGCGACCATTCACCAAGGTCCCGTTGGAGGAACCGAGATCTTCCACGAACCAAGCGGAACCGTCCTTGAAGAATCGGCAATGCTGCCGAGACGCTTCGGGGACGTCGAGGACGACGTCGTTGGTCGACGATCGGCCGGCTTTGACCTCGCTTCCGAGGGCCAATTCCCGAAAACCGGCGGCGTCCGTGATGGCAAGTTTTGGCATGGTGCGGTGCGCGTCCACCCGTCGCCCGAGATTCCCCCAACCACCGACGACGATGGAAGTTGCGAAACGATGGCGACGGTCTCGAAGAGTTCCCCGATCGAGGGCCCCGGATCCCGAGGCGACTCGACTCTAAACCGACGGACATTTCGAGACCACTTCGAAGGGGGATTCGTGCGATCCGCCCCAACCCGTGATTCGCGGCTCGATTCGCGCTACGATCTGCTCGCTGCGTCGGAAGACGCACGGGTCCCGTAGCTCAGTGGATAGAGCATCGGTCTTCGGAACCGCAGGTCGCCCGTTCGAATCGGGCCGGGACCGCTGAGATTTCGCGAGGTTTCGCCGTTCCCGCACCTCCCAGTGCCGGAGTGCCGCCATCGATCTGCGGCCCTACCGGGCCGAGGAACCGATGCCCTAACCCGGTTACCCGGCACCACCGATTGCCGCCACGCCCGTTATCCCAAGCCTTCAACAACCGATCGCAGAGTGGATCTGCCGCAAGTAGAACCGACTAGACGCGAGTCCAGCGGTCATGGCTTGGATCTCAGGCGATGGTGCGGACGGTGACCCCGAATCGCCGTTCGCTGCCCGCACGCGCTCCGTTTAAACCGACCCCGGACACGACGGTCATGGCCTCGAGTGATACGTGTCCATCGGAGTGCGGGCGCGGACACTCGGCCTGCCCTCCGCTACGGCCCCCTCTACACTCTCTGCAGCCGCACTCCCCCTTCCAGCGAAGGACCCGCACCCTCCACCGATAGAGGATGGCGTCGTGGCCACCGACACCCCGCACCGACGAGTGAAGGACGGCCACTGGAGCAACGTCCTCAGCAACCAAGATGGCGGGGGCAGGACATCTCGTATCAAAGAGAACTGCTTGGGTCACGAGACGGCGAGCAGCATGACATGTCGGACGAGTTTCCGCCGTCGACGCGAGCGACTCCATCGTTCGAGTGCCTTCCAAACTGCGATTCCGATTGCGGATGAGCGGACGCACCACACGGGGGGCAGGACACCTCGTCGCAAAGAGGACCGTTTGGGTCGGGAGAAGGCGAGCGGCGTAGGGTCCCATGCGCGCTACTGCGGTGGTGGCTGAGATCCCCGAGCCAATGGTCGAAACTGCTCACCGTTCCCAATTTGAAATCGATAGCCGACGCACACACCATCCGAAATGTGCAGACGAAAATACGAGGGGAGTAGATCGCTAGTAGGTCCTGACTTGGACGGAATGAGAACCCCGCCCATACGGTACTCAAGAATCGTAATCGGTGGTGCGGCTGACTCCCGATCAGGGGGGCCAAGGTTGTCATTGATCCACGCAGCGGTCCTTTGCAATACCCCTTCTCGTTCAACCAAGTCACCAACCATATAGGGACGGCGATTAACGGGGCTCAGCTCATCACTGCCGCGCATCCTCCAAATATCTGGGGCAAATGGAATGAGTCGCGCAAAATCGTAGTGAGCATCATCCGCTACCGCGAACGCGCCTAACCCCCAACCTAAGAGACCGGCAAATGCAACGGCAACAGACCATTTGACTTGAATCATCGTTGGGCTTCGCTTAGCATTGCACTAGCGCCCTCGAAGAGTCCTAACTCACTACAAATGCCGTGTGTGAATTTCAGTCGCATGACAATGCGCCTTGGTTCAGGCGATGGCCAGCCACGCCCCGCGGTCGATCCCATATCGAACTCTGCGGACAGATCGCCGTGTCGACGATCAGGCGCTCCTACCCGCTCAAACACGTCTGTGGTCGACTGACCCAGAATCGATCCGTCTCGCGCCAATGCACCAACCATCGTTGCGCGAACCTGCCGCGGGTACCCGACGGTGTCGTGAGCGCTTTTCCAGACGGAGGGATCAAACGCGGACGAGTCCCAGTACTTGACTTGCTTCAAGTGCATCGACTCGGATCGCGATCCAATGAACACCAAGTACCCTAGGAATCCGACGACCCAGAGCAGTCCTCGCCATGAACGAATGAAATTGCCCGCGCGCCGTGGGTGGTGAATCAAGACCAACAATCCATACACCATAAAACCAAAGCACATGAAGCACACCAGCCCCAGTAATCCAGTTGGACTGGAATCAAAGCCTATCAGCCCGGACAAAAGCGCAAGCGGGAGCAAGAAAACCTGAACGCCACCTGCCAACAACATTCCAGTGAACCACTCAAACGAAGTCAACATGGTATCCCCCCTGATGACTCACCGGGGTGCCCCCGAGAGGCTCGTGCACGATAATAGTCATGACAGTTGAACCCCCGCGCAACACCCGATCCGCATCACACCGAAGCACCCGACATATCTCGAACAAACCGGCCCGAAATAGTATCTGCTCGATTGTGTCCGTGAATGGCACGAGAACCAATCAGAACAATTTACTCGCGAACGGAGGTTCACCTCGGCCTCCTCCTAGTCATCTTGCCGAATGCATATCCGTATGCCCACAGGTCCAGATCGGCGCCAACAGGGATATCCCCCGTCGGATCGCCATCCAACTCAACACCGCCGTTGAGCGGATTGCAGCCTTTGGGTCCATGCCAAATCACGGGCCCATGCGGCATCGTCTTGCCTCCCCCAGATGGCGGAGGTGTGGTTCCACGGTGCACGGGAATCCGCCGCAATGGGTACGCGAACCGAAGCATTAGTAGCCCTCGGTCGAGTTTGTCCTTGCAGCAAGTCCAGCAATCGTCAGGCGTCTTCTTGGGAAATGCACACAGAAATCCAGCCTCGTTATTAAGGACGTCCTTCCTACTCTCACCATTCCATTTCCCACCTGCCCAGTTTTCCGTGTCAAAGAGCTCATGCGAACCCATTCCAGCTCTGGCGGCCAGCCCGCCATACTGCCTCACTGCCATACACGCTCCCACACAGTGCACCATTGCGTTGAAGGCCTCATTCGGTGCGTCCGGTGGAAATCCATGCTCCCGGAGCACCCTTGACGCCGCAGCCATCAAGCTTTCAGACTGAGTTGGAGGCGGCTCAGACAGCCCCATAACGCGCCGAGCGGCTCCGGCTGAGTTCTCTCCCATGCCCTGCTCTCCAAGCGGATCCGTTGTGTCAAGTGGCATGGAATCCACATACCCATACCCATAGACCCCCGACGCATCGAGGATCGGGTCCCTCTCAAGGAACCCGCCCGTCTCCGGCCGGTACCACCTTGCACGGTAGTAGTAGAGCCCGATCTCCTGGTTCCACTCTCGTCCCGTGTACGTGAAGTCCTGCTCGCCCTGCGACATGTTCGGGCTGTAGTACGTCCCCGTTCCGTCGCAGAACTGCACCTGACCGTAGTCGGTGTACCGGTACGTCTCGAGCACACCCCCTTCGATCGTGATTGTGTTTGTCAGATTCGACACGACACACTGCACGGTCCCCAGGAAGTCGCCCTGGTAGTAGCCCTCGTAGTAGTAACTTGGGCCTGCGTTGAAGATGTCCGCCCGTGCCCAAAGGATCTGGTCCATCAGGTAGGGGCCGTACACCCTCACGAACTTCACGCGGGACTCGCTCAGGGGGCTCGACCCGGCTTGCACCACGAACTCTTCGATCGGTTGCTCACCGTCGTAGTACGTGTGCGTCCAGAACGAGCCGTTCGTGTCCTTGCGCTCGATGCGGCGGCCAAATGGGTCGTACCGGTAGCGCCAGACATGACCGCTGCCGTCGGTCGCTTCGTAGATCCGGTTCTCCATGTCCACCTTGACCGTCGGGGACGTCTTCTGGTTCCCGTTCGTGTCAAACGTGTTGGTCTCTTGGGAGGTCTGCGTCAGCGTCGAGCCGTTCCAGTCGTACACCGTGCGGGTGCCCAACTGGTTTTGCGTGTCGAACACGTGGTCTTCTCGGCGGACGCCCGACTGCGACGGGGTGTCGTATTGGAGCGTCTTCCGGTTACCCACTTCGTCGAGCGTGAACTGACGCCGGTAGGCGAAGTCCGTTGTGGACTCGGTGGCCGACTCCACAGCCGAGTGGCTGGAGGTCGCGTACCCCACTCCGTAAAGCGTCTTCGTCAGGCGGTTGGCACCGTCGTAGTAGTACCGGTCGCCGTAGTCGAGGACTCCGCCCAGAGTGGCCCCTGTGGAGGCGTTGATGTAGTCCCGGCGTTCGAAGGTCACTCGGCCGCCCGCGTCGTACCCGCGCTTCAGGTCGACCGTCGTTGTCCGAGTCCCGTCCTTCAGCCTATCCCATGTGAGCTGCGTCGCGCGGCCGTACGCGTCATACGCGAGCGTCTCGCGCGAGCGGTCGGATCCAAGCGTCAACTTCGTCATCCGG
Organism: Planctomycetota bacterium; assembly: GCA_017853435.1. Taxonomy (GTDB): domain Bacteria; phylum Planctomycetota; family CAIWVZ01; genus CAIWVZ01. The sequence goes on from JAFMJN010000001.1 coordinate 59,293, forward strand.
CGTGGGCCAGCGAAGTCCCAGTCGGCAGCGACGACGTAGGTCGGGCTTCCGGCCGTGATGTCGTCGGTTCGCTCCAGTTTGCTCACGCGGTTCAAGGAGTCGTACGTCCGCTTCACTCCGGTCAGGCCGTCGGGATACTTCACGAGGCTAAGGAGCCCGTCTCCCCCGTACGTGTACTCGACCTTCCGGTACGTGGTTCCAGACCCGCTGTCGTCCGTCGGCGTGATCCACGTCGTTTCGGATTCGAGTTTGCCTAGGGTGTTCCACGTTCGCGTCACGAGGGAATCCCGATTGTAGGCCGAGGTCAGGCGGCCGACGCCATCATACAGGAACTTCACCAGTGTGGGGCCTACCACATTCGTCGCTAGGGAATACGACTTCGTCAGCAGCAGATTTCGGCTGTCGTACGTGTACGTCGCCGAGGACCCGTTCCGGTCGGTCCTCGTCGAGACGTTATGGGCTTGGTCGTAGGTTAATGACACGGTGTCCGAGCCCGCCTCGTCGTAACTCAGGGTCAAGCGGTCAGCCTGGTCATACTCGTAGCGGCAGGACGTGTCGCCAGACCCTCGGACGTTCGTCCGGGTGACCAGGTTGTCGTTCAGGTCGTAGACCATCACCGTATCGAGGTAAGTGGGGCTGCCGCCTCCGGTAAGGCGCCGCCTCACCTTCGTCACCCGGCCAAAATCGTCATAGAGGTTGGCAACGACGTTGCCGTTCGGGTCCGTTGCGGTCCGGACCCGGCCAAACCCGTCCACGTCGTAGGTCGTGGTCAAGGCCGTGGCGGAGCCACCCCCTCGCTCGCTGGTCGAGGTAAGGTGCCCGTCGGCATCGTAGGCGTGCTCCACGACGTAGGTCTTCGTGGTCCCGCCTTCCACCTCGTCGGCCGTGGTCTTTGTCACCCGTCCGGAAGGGTCCAACTGGCTCGTGACAGAGTTGCCGAGGGCGTCTGTCACCTTCGAGCGGCGGCCAGCCCCGTCGAAGGTGTAGGTCGTTGTGGAAGCCCCACCCCCGCACCCGCAGGAGTCGGTCGTCTGGGTCAGGCGGCCGCTCTTGTCGTAGGACATCGTGAAGGTCACGGTCCCGCTCTCGATGTCCGTCGAGAGATCGGCCTTCTTGGCCCATTGGGCGGTGGACGTCACGCGGTTGTCCCCGTCGTAGGACGCCCGGGACTCGATCAGTTTCGTGTTGCCGGAGTTGTACCGCTGACGCGTCACCGCGTTCGAGTTCTTATCGAACGTCGTCGTTGCGTAGTGGGATCCCGGATCCGTCATCTTCGTCGTCCGGTCGAACCCGTCGTACGCGAGCGTCGTCGCGTTCCCCTTACCGTCTTGCATCTTCGTCAGGCGGTGGTTCTGGTCGTACTCCCGGACCGACGAGGAGGCGTAGGCCGTCCCGCTCGCCACGGTCTTCGTCACTTCCAAGCCACGCATGTCGAACGTCGTGGTTTTCGAGTTGCCGCGGGGGAGCGTCACGGAGGTCACCCGGTCTTCCCTATCGCGGGCGAAGGCCCAGATGCGGTTGGACCCGTAACTCGAACCGTACTGCATCGTGATCGCCGACACCTCGTCAAGGAGGGTGTAGGACGTGAGGATGCGTTGCTCTGAGTTCGAGATGTCGGCGTTGCCGTGGTCGCGACGGGTCTCGGTCACCCGGTCGTTTAAGTCGTAGAAGTAGTCGGTCACCTTACCTGTCGGCGAGGTCACCGAGGTCGGGTAGCCAAGCGCGTTACGCGAGATCGTGGTGGTACCGCTCGTTGGGTCGGTGATGGAGGTGACGTTGTATGCGCTGCGAACGCGCGCTGACGAGGAGAGGACTGCCAATGGGGCATGGTCCTCAGCGACCAAGATGGCGGGGGCAGGACACCTCGTCTCAAAGAGAACGGTTTGGGTCACCCGACGACGAGCAGCATGACATGTCGGACGATTCTCCACCGTCGATGCGAGCGAATTGAGTGAGCGAATGGCCTTCGAACCAAGATTTCGGGCGCGGACGAGCGATTGCATCGCACGGGCCTCATCACACGGTATCAACGTCTTTGTAGATAAATAATGGAAGTCGAACAAAACCAATCCAAATAAACTTAAGCACGTCAACTCGAACTGCGGCTTCCCGGGATGTCGGGTCCCGAAAAAGAACCGCATCAAAAATAATTCCGCGCCCGAAGAACGCTCTTAACGCTGAGCACTGTGGATGATCTGCGCTCCTATGAGTTTGGCGTTTCCAACTGAGTGCCTCGCGAATTCTTCGGCGGAGTGAATCCGGAGGCATCGACTCTTGTGGCGTGCCTGTGAACGTTTGGCCAACAAGCGTAGCCACATCATCGAAATTAATGTCAACCAACACGCCGCGTTCCATGGTCCAACACTTCTCACTACCAACCGACGAGCTCGAATGCAACGGCGCGCCCGACAACCGTCCAAGGCGAAATGTACTCCAAACAGAATAGCCCCAAGCGACCAGTAGAACCGTAACCAGTTCCAACGACGGATGCGCCCAAGTAAAGTGCCAACCCCCGAATTGCAACACGGCCGCTCCAAAATCACGAGTCAAAGCACACGCAAACAGAAGGGACTTCGAATCGAACAAAATAATTCCACGCCGCAGACTAAGGCTGATCCCGCCGTGAAACAGGACTAAGAACAAAGGGACAGACATTGATCGAGCAGCAACTAAATCCAGTAGCACCGTGCAGCTCATGCACGCAGCAAACCAAACCGCCATGAGCAGTATCGCAGATGCGACCCTTGGCGGTGTTGAAGGGTGTTTGTAGACAGAAATTTTACTCATACAAAGAGGTGGATCCGTCGGCTAATGATGTTCTACCCTGTACACAACAATCAGTACTTCAATGCCCTAACTTCTTGGGCCTTGAATCTGCCGGGATAACCGGACGACTCCCCGGGGCTGGCTTTACGTCAACGGGACTGTGTTCGACTTCTGGAATTAGAGGCTTGCGCTTCCTGCAGCACTTTTCGGGGGCGTACCCATCTTTCGCCTTCTTCAGATTTTTTGCCGCCTCGGATTGTGCGGCTGCATACTTCTCCAGCGTTGCACGGGCATCGGAGCTCGACAGTACTTCGTAGTGGTCGTCGCTGCCCATGAATCTAGTCCAACCATCCACTACGCCAACCGAGCCACCGGCCACTTCCGCTGCTCCCAGTGCGACTCCACCAACACTGATTTCAACAGCGACTCCAACGCCTATTATCGTGCCCGCCCCACCCGTCGTGGCAGTACTACCTACTACGACCACAATGCTGACAGCCACAGAGCCCAGTGCTACTCCAGCACCTTTCACAAGGACACCAGCGCCCGCGGCCATCTCAGCCATCCCTAGAAGAATTTGCCGTTCGGTACCTTTAACAAATCGGCCCTCGTCAAGCAGCCGCTCAAGAGGTCCTGCCTTCTCGCGCCACTTGTCCCATGCGTCGTCAACGGCGTCAAGGCAACTTCTTTCGAATTCACTGCAGCATTCCGTGTCAAAACTCCCCCCATTCGCCTCACACACCTTCTTCGCATCGACACACGTTGGTCGACAAGCAAATGCCCTAAGTGAACTTCTCGACTCTTTGTTCTTCTGATAGGGAGTCGGTCTTAGTGCTTGAAATCCAGCAGGGTCGATCTGGTCTGTCGGCATCCCATCCACATACCCATACCCATAGACCCCCGACGCATCGAGGATCGGGTCCCTCTCAAGGAACCCGCCCGTCTCCGGCCGGTACCACCTTGCACGGTAGTAGTAGAGCCCGATCTCCTGGTTCCACTCTCGTCCCGTGTACGTGAAGTCCTGCTCGCCCTGCGACATGTTCGGGCTGTAGTACGTCCCCGTTCCGTCGCAGAACTGCACCTGACCGTAGTCGGTGTACCGGTACGTCTCGAGCACACCCCCTTCGATCGTGATTGTGTTTGTCAGATTCGACACGACACACTGCACGGTCCCCAGGAAGTCGCCCTGGTAGTAGCCCTCGTAGTAGTAACTTGGGCCTGCGTTGAAGATGTCCGCCCGTGCCCAAAGGATCTGGTCCATCAGGTAGGGGCCGTACACCCTCACGAACTTCACGCGGGACTCGCTCAGGGGGCTCGACCCGGCTTGCACCACGAACTCTTCGATCGGTTGCTCACCGTCGTAGTACGTGTGCGTCCAGAACGAGCCGTTCGTGTCCTTGCGCTCGATGCGGCGGCCAAATGGGTCGTACCGGTAGCGCCAGACATGACCGCTGCCGTCGGTCGCTTCGTAGATCCGGTTCTCCATGTCCACCTTGACCGTCGGGGACGTCTTCTGGTTCCCGTTCGTGTCAAACGTGTTGGTCTCTTGGGAGGTCTGCGTCAGCGTCGAGCCGTTCCAGTCGTACACCGTGCGGGTGCCCAACTGGTTTTGCGTGTCGAACACGTGGTCTTCTCGGCGGACGCCCGACTGCGACGGGGTGTCGTATTGGAGCGTCTTCCGGTTACCCACTTCGTCGAGCGTGAACTGACGCCGGTAGGCGAAGTCCGTTGTGGACTCGGTGGCCGACTCCACAGCCGAGTGGCTGGAGGTCGCGTACCCCACTCCGTAAAGCGTCTTCGTCAGGCGGTTGGCACCGTCGTAGTAGTACCGGTCGCCGTAGTCGAGGACTCCGCCCAGAGTGGCCCCTGTGGAGGCGTTGATGTAGTCCCGGCGTTCGAAGGTCACTCGGCCGCCCGCGTCGTACCCGCGCTTCAGGTCGACCGTCGTTGTCCGAGTCCCGTCCTTCAGCCTATCCCATGTGAGCTGCGTCGCGCGGCCGTACGCGTCATACGCGAGCGTCTCGCGCGAGCGGTCGGATCCAAGCGTCAACTTCGTCATCCGGCGTGGGCCAGCGAAGTCCCAGTCGGCAGCGACGACGTAGGTCGGGCTTCCGGCCGTGATGTCGTCGGTTCGCTCCAGTTTGCTCACGCGGTTCAAGGAGTCGTACGTCCGCTTCACTCCGGTCAGGCCGTCGGGATACTTCACGAGGCTAAGGAGCCCGTCTCCCCCGTACGTGTACTCGACCTTCCGGTACGTGGTTCCAGACCCGCTGTCGTCCGTCGGCGTGATCCACGTCGTTTCGGATTCGAGTTTGCCTAGGGTGTTCCACGTTCGCGTCACGAGGGAATCCCGATTGTAGGCCGAGGTCAGGCGGCCGACGCCATCATACAGGAACTTCACCAGTGTGGGGCCTACCACATTCGTCGCTAGGGAATACGACTTCGTCAGCAGCAGATTTCGGCTGTCGTACGTGTACGTCGCCGAGGACCCGTTCCGGTCGGTCCTCGTCGAGACGTTATGGGCTTGGTCGTAGGTTAATGACACGGTGTCCGAGCCCGCCTCGTCGTAACTCAGGGTCAAGCGGTCAGCCTGGTCATACTCGTAGCGGCAGGACGTGTCGCCAGACCCTCGGACGTTCGTCCGGGTGACCAGGTTGTCGTTCAGGTCGTAGACCATCACCGTATCGAGGTAAGTGGGGCTGCCGCCTCCGGTAAGGCGCCGCCTCACCTTCGTCACCCGGCCAAAATCGTCATAGAGGTTGGCAACGACGTTGCCGTTCGGGTCCGTTGCGGTCCGGACCCGGCCAAACCCGTCCACGTCGTAGGTCGTGGTCAAGGCCGTGGCGGAGCCACCCCCTCGCTCGCTGGTCGAGGTAAGGTGCCCGTCGGCATCGTAGGCGTGCTCCACGACGTAGGTCTTCGTGGTCCCGCCTTCCACCTCGTCGGCCGTGGTCTTTGTCACCCGTCCGGAAGGGTCCAACTGGCTCGTGACAGAGTTGCCGAGGGCGTCTGTCACCTTCGAGCGGCGGCCAGCCCCGTCGAAGGTGTAGGTCGTTGTGGAAGCCCCACCCCCGCACCCGCAGGAGTCGGTCGTCTGGGTCAGGCGGCCGCTCTTGTCGTAGGACATCGTGAAGGTCACGGTCCCGCTCTCGATGTCCGTCGAGAGATCGGCCTTCTTGGCCCATTGGGCGGTGGACGTCACGCGGTTGTCCCCGTCGTAGGACGCCCGGGACTCGATCAGTTTCGTGTTGCCGGAGTTGTACCGCTGACGCGTCACCGCGTTCGAGTTCTTATCGAACGTCGTCGTTGCGTAGTGGGATCCCGGATCCGTCATCTTCGTCGTCCGGTCGAACCCGTCGTACGCGAGCGTCGTCGCGTTCCCCTTACCGTCTTGCATCTTCGTCAGGCGGTGGTTCTGGTCGTACTCCCGGACCGACGAGGAGGCGTAGGCCGTCCCGCTCGCCACGGTCTTCGTCACTTCCAAGCCACGCATGTCGAACGTCGTGGTTTTCGAGTTGCCGCGGGGGAGCGTCACGGAGGTCACCCGGTCTTCCCTATCGCGGGCGAAGGCCCAGATGCGGTTGGACCCGTAACTCGAACCGTACTGCATCGTGATCGCCGACACCTCGTCAAGGAGGGTGTAGGACGTGAGGATGCGTTGCTCTGAGTTCGAGATGTCGGCGTTGCCGTGGTCGCGACGGGTCTCGGTCACCCGGTCGTTTAAGTCGTAGAAGTAGTCGGTCACCTTACCTGTCGGCGAGGTCACCGAGGTCGGGTAGCCAAGCGCGTTACGCGAGATCGTGGTGGTACCGCTCGTTGGATCGGTGATGGAGGTGACGTTGCCGTACTGGTCTCTTGCAAACGTCGTCTCGATGGCAAGGCCGGACGGATCCACGGTCACCTTCGAGACCTGGCCGCCGCCAGTGTACGTAAATGCCACCACCTTCGACTCTGGATCGGTGACGGTGATCGGGCGGCTCAGGGAGTCATACGAGATGCTGTACCCCGACGCGCCAGTTTCTGGAGACTTCTGGCTGGTGACGTTGCCGTTGCCGTCGCGCGTGATCTCGAAGTCTCGGCCGTTTGGATCGATGACCTTCGTGAGGAGTTTCCAATCAGACGTGGTCTGGTAGACGTACTCCGTCACAAGATGGTCGCTCCCAGATCGCATCGTCGCGATGCTGGTTGCAGAGAGACCCGATGCTGTGGATTTGATGGATGCCGTGAGTAGCCCACCGGAGTACTGGTAGAGCATCCCGTTGCCTTCAGGTGCAACGGATTTCGTGAGAAGTCCCGTCGATGAGTCCCAGTAGCACGTCGTGTCTTCGAAGGATTCGGGGGATCGCTCCTGCTTGATCTTCGTGATCGCATAGTTCGAGTCAAACTCGAAAATGCGACGCGCACCTTCCCGATCGATCTCCGTCGTCTTGTTCATCGCGTAGGTCACGACGTATTTCTGCGTCGACGAGTCGCCAAAAATCTGCTTCGTAACGCGCCCCGATCCGTCGTACTCCATCTGCAAGTACGCAGCCCCGCTCGACGCTACTTCACGTGGCGCCTTGACCGAGAGCATGCGGTCGCTCGTATCGTAGGTGAATTCCGTGTTGCGAATCACCCCACCGATTAAGGGTGCGGATACCCGCGTCAGATCGTCATTCGAGTCGTACGCGAGCGTCCAGTACCGATCCGCAGACCCGCCCGCGGAACTCCAGTCCGATACCTTCGTGACACGGTGGCTGTTGTCATAGGAGAACGTGATCGCCTTGCCGCGGGTGTCGGTGATCGACGTCAGTTTGGCAGCTGAGTCATAGGCAAGAGTGATGGCGTTGTCCCGATCACGGTGCTTCACGGACGTGAGGAAGTACCAGCCTGGCTCCGCGGCGTTGTTGAGGTTCTCATACGTCTCAAGCGTCCCGTCTTGCAGGAGACGCTCGACCGCGGCTGGGGTACGCGAGGGGTACCGCGTCACCGACTTTTCGAAGGAGCCAACTGGCATCGTGAACACATCAGCCGTCCCACTCTCGGTGTAGTGGTCGACCCGGCCGTGCCCATAGAGATCGAGGTCCCCGTCGTGCGTGGCAGGGGTGCCCTCCTTTATGCGCGCGTTCCAGTTGTGTTCCCAATTCATCCCCACTGGACCGTTGTAGGTGTAGCCGGATCGGTAGCTGAGCCCGACGGACAACGGCAAGCCGTTTCCCGGCAACGTGAAAAGCGGCTGGCTGAAAACGAACTCGCCCGTAAGTGGGATCACAGGATCCGTTTGACTCACGTCAATCGCGAACCGCTCATAGGTGATGGGGAGCGTATGCAGTCCCGAAGCCTCGTTCGTTGCAAGGTTGTCCGTTGACCGCCGTGACCCCGTGAAAATCGGGTGAACAATCGGCGGCGCCTTGGGCAAAAGGGTACCTGCCGCAGCGGTTACCGATGTCGTCGAGGTCACCTCACGCACACCGGCGTTGCGAGGATAGCCTTCAAGAGCAAGCGGCTCCCCTGACACACAGGGCGCTGGAACACGTGGCGACACCGCGCGTGTCGTTGGCATCTCGATGGCCGCTGCCGTCGGATGCACGGAGGCGAGAGTCTCCGAGGCGCCGACATGGCTCCGCACAGGTCTGTCGAAGATCCCGCGCCCTTCGGGCGCCTTAACCTCGGAGACGAGGTTCCGCATGTACGTGTCGATCGGGCCGATCACAGCCAAGTCCACGTAAATAAGGGCGCCCGCGGCTACGGCACTCAGCGGGGCAAGAACTTTCCATGAGAGGTTGATCATCGCAGTCCCTCCGGTTGCGCCGATGGCGCCGGGATCTGGACCTCACCCATGTTCGATAGGTGAGTGAGCGTGTCCGAATTTGGAATTTGGGGCAGTGACATTCCTGCTCCAACAACATGAATTTGGGTGAAGTCGGGGTTCTCAGAGCGTCGACGGCGTGGACTCGGGTCCGACCGATCAAACTCCGAACGATGATCCAGAGGAGTGCCGTCGCGCATGAAGCCTGCTCGTGCGAAGGCATCGGGGTTTGAGAGCCCGAGGTCGCGTGCGCGTATCTCATCAACGCGGGCTCGGAGCCGTCGGTTGTCAGGATCCCGCATCAGCGCTGCCTCGTAGTGAAGCAAGGCGATCGTTGTTGATCCATCACGATTGAGGGCGTGATCACCCAACAACTCGTAAGGCTTGGGGTCCTGCGGGACGGAGTCGATCCGAACCTCGCACACCCACTGTAGCGCCGCGCCGTCGTCGAGGCTGCGTGCCGCCTCGACCCCCTCGTCGAACAGTTGGGTGTCCGATGGGTCGAGAGCCAACCCCCGACCGACCTCGGCGAGTGCGTCCGCCTCGCGACCGAGTTGGCGAAGTACCACGACGAGGTTTCGCCTCGCGATCGCATAGTCCGGCCGTATCTGGACGGCTCTTGCAAACAAGGCTGCCGCGCGCTCGAGCGCGCCGTGATCTGCCAGCAACGAGGCGGTGTTGTTCAGGGTTTCCTTGATGCCCGAGGCGTACCGGACTGCGGTCTCCGCCTCTGCGAGGCCTTTCGCTTGGTCGCCACACGTGAGGTGATGCGCAGCGCGGACTTGAGCCAAGTGGCTGCGTATGAGATCTGCCGTGTAGTCCTCCACCGTCGCTCGCGTCTCGTTCCGTAACGTGAGGCCTTTGACCCAAGCCTTCTGCTTATCTCCGAGGTCGCGCCTCGTGTCTTTGTCTCCCGTCCCGACCGCCACGTACCCCACGCCATGGGGAACGTAGGTGATTTCGTCGTTGCGTATCTCGGGCTTCAGCGACACCAGTGGGCGCTTCGAATGCCGGACGAGCAGATTCACGAGTTCCTCTCGTGGCGCGTCCTCGGCTCGCTTCCGCATCTCACTTGGAAGGAGTGCGAGAGCCGCCGGACGATCAATCGTCCCGCTCTTGTCAATGACGGTGACGTCCGGCCGTTCCTTCAAGCACGCCTGCAAGTAGATGACAGGGAAAGTCGAGGTATCCCCCCCAGGGAGAAGAACCGCGTTCTTCGGACACGTGTCCAAGATCGCCCGACCGTAGTCTTCAGACCAGTAGTAATGAGTCCGGTCCTGTTGCCGGTACCTGAGAACGCCAAGGCCAACTGGCAGGACCAGCCCGAGTGCAAACGCCCACTTGACGCGCTCTTCGGGAATCCCGCGCTCGACCAGCGCAAGGACCTGACTCCCGCCGAATCCAAGCAGCAGGTACGCAGGAATCAAGAACACTCTGACGGCGAACACCTCCTCGCGTTCCACATCAAACGGGACCGCCAGAATAAGACCCAACGTTCCGACGAGGTACTGACCAAGCAGCAGCCGTCCGTTCATCTTCGACTTCACCGCGAGAAGCACCAGCCCCGCAGCGAGCAGTGCCCATCCCATCAACGTCACGTTGGAGACGTGATGCCGTGCGACCGCTTCAAACACGGCGGCCAGCTTGCCGGCCCCCATCACCGTCTTCGCCGGCCCGTGGGAGTACACCTCACGGGTGTAATGCGCAACCACCGATGCAAGCGTTGGCTTCACACCCCAGTCCACAACCGGCTTCGATGCAGCAGCGATCAGGACCTGCAGGTACACCAAGTGCGGAAGGACAATTCCAAGAACCCCCGCGCCAATCCCCCGCCAGTCCCTGAGCAACTCTCGCCGAGAAACGACCATCGACACCGCGTAAAGCGGCAACAGTAGAAGGAAGTACGGGTGGTTTGAAACACCGAACCCACACACCAACGCAAAGGCGAAGAGCCTCCGCGTGTCCGGACGCTCCTGCCAGTCAAGGAGGAGGGCCAAACTCCACATCACCAGCAAGAGGTTGAGGGGATACACCTCAGCGATCGTCGCGTGGTTCCAGATCTCCGGGACGAGCCCGAGCAGCAACGCCGTGATCCACGAGGCGAGCGGCGCGCCCGTCAGACGGAACGACACCGTCGCGAACACCCCGAGTGAGAGTGCGGTGGTGATTCCAGAGAACAAGGCCGCACCATCCGCTGGGGACAAGGTGGGACACACGATCCCCATGAACAGGCGTGTCAGAAGAATCCAAAGCGGATATCCAGGAGGATGCCCAACACCGAGGGTCCAAGCCGCGGTCACGAGTTCGCCGGAGTCTTCACCTGTCACCGTGGGCGCTCGTGTCGCTGCGTAAAGCAGCGTCAGCGGCAGGAACACCCCCCAGAAGACCTTCCGCTTGGTTGTCACGGCGCCGTCCTCAATCCCGGACGCGCCGAAAGGCTGCCCAATGCGCGGAGTCGGCGGTGGCGGAGCAAAGCCTGCGCCCATCGGAGGATCACGCCTGATGACATCTTGCTCTTCCCGTAACAGCGCTCCCGAAACCGAATCGGAACCTCGGCAATCGCCGCATCGGGCGAGGCCGCCAGTAGGTCCAGAAGTACCTTCCAACCGTCGCCACGAAGAGACGGCAGCGCTTGCTCCACCACCTGCCGCTTCGCGACGAAGAACCCCGAGAGTGGATCACGCGCGTCCAAGTGCACAACTCGTCGAGTCACTCGCGCTGCAAGACGGCTCAACGTCTCGCGCACCGAGGACCATGCGCCGCAAGTTCCGCCACGCACGTAACGGGACCCAATCGTGACGTCGAAGCCCGGGGCCACCTCCATCATCCGCCGTAGATCAGCAGGATCGTGTTGCAAGTCCGCGTCCATGACGCCCACCAGCTCGCCACGAGCAAGGCCAAATCCGCAAAGCACCGCCCTCGAAAGGCCTCGCTCTCCCGTACGTCGCACAACCCTGACCGTCGGGTGGCACTCCTTCGAGAGCCGCTCTGCGACGTCTGCGGTCCCGTCCGGTGACCCATCGTCGACGACGAGAATCTCGTGCGCGACGCCCCGCAGAGCCTCAGTCAGTCGTGGAAGGAGACGCGGCAGACTCAACGCCTCGTTCCACGTCGGGATGATCACGGAGAGCCGAGGACGGTGGCCGGGGGCTGATTCGGCAGTTGATAGGGCCTGACGAACATGGCGATTAGAGGCACCGGTCTGAGTCTCGACCCGCCCATCTCGCGATGGCGATGCCCGGGTCAACTCCCCTGTAGTCCTAAATCCGCGAACGAACCTTGAAACGACGGAAGAAGTCCGGAAATGGGCCCCCTCCGCGTGTTCGAAGGAGGCGGTCCTCGTAGCGAGCGCAACTCGCCTGCGCGCCAAGACTTGCGGCAAATGGAGCACCAACCATATGAACCCAAGGAGCGCCGCGAGAGGCGTCCTGTAATCAAGGTGGCGCACCCCGTACAGCACCGTCGTTGCCTCGAGCGCAAGTCGTGCTGGGATTACCTTCACAAGGGAACATCCGCTCATGTTCTTAAACAGGAGCACCCAGTTGTTCCGATGGTTCAGATAGGCCTTAAGGAAGGACGTCGGAGGCAGGGTATACGACCCGACGTGGAAGGCGACCGCGTCACTCACAAGACGCACGGACTTGCCGCGCAGTCGAAGCCGCCACGCGAGGTCGATCTCCTCCATATGCATATAGAAGGCTTCATCGAAACCCCCTACGTCAAGGAAGTCCTGCTTCCAGAACGCCATGGCAGCCCCGCAGGCCCAGTGAATCTCCCCCACCTGATCGTACTGCCCTCGGTCTTCCTCGATGACGTCAAAAAGCCGACCGAACGCGAGTGGGTAGCCAAGTCGGTCAAGAAGGCCACCTGCCGCCCCTGCGTAGTCAAAGTGGGTGGGATTGCGGCTTGATCGAATCTTGGGTTGGAAAATGGCGGCCTCGCCATGGACGAGCGCCGCATCGAGGAGCGCGCGAAGCGAGCCAGCCTGCAGTTGGACGTCGTTGTTGATCAAGACGATGAAAGGGAACGATGCGTGCTTGACACCAACGTTGGCGGCGGCTCCGAACCCTGATGAGCCTCTCGCCCTCACAACACGGGCTTGCGGAAAATTGCTTGCAATCTGAGCAAAAACAGCAGGATCTCCAGGGCCGTCATCAACCACGACGACTTCGGTCATCGGTCGAGTGGTATCACTATAGATTGAGTTAAGGCACGAAAGAACAACGTCTCCACGGAAATGCGGCACTACGATGGTCATCGCCGATGTGGGCTCGCTCCGGTGTTGCCTGTTGCTCATTTGCCAGTTCCAGAACCGGACACTACACCCGAAGGACGCCTAAGCGCAAAAGTCGTTGCTTTTTTCTTTGGAATGTTTTTGTGGGAGGGGCGATAGGGAGGAGGTCCGCCCAGGGGCCGGAAGGGGTCGACGGGGAGACCTTGGGCGAGGGTCGGGACGGTCAACGAAGCCGATAGTCGGTGTCGCACATGGGCGTGTGGTGCAGGATCTCCTCCGCGCCCGCGCGATCCTGCAGAAACAAGGTGATT
>JAFMJN010000016.1 GCA_017853435.1 Planctomycetota bacterium
CGCTATCTCACCGAGATGCTCGTTCCGACGCGCCTCACGTTCGACGCCTCGCTGCAGGAAATCCCCGTCGTCGGCTTCGGCGACGCGGCGGCGCTCACGAGTCTCTTGGCGTTGCTCGGCATGGCCGGTGTCGCCGTGTGGGGATTGCGTCGACGCTCCGTCTTCGGATTCGCGATGCTCGCGTGGTTCTCGACGGCTTCGGTGTCGTCGAATCTGGTGATGCTCATCGGCACCAACTACGGCGAGCGTCTCATGTACGCGCCGTCGTTCGGCATCGCGATGGCGGTCGGGTGTCTTCTGGCCCGTTCGTGGCGCAGCGAAGACGACGATGCGTCGGTGCGACGCCATGTGATCGCGGCGGCGCTCGTCGCCGTCGTCGTGGCGGTGTGGGCCGTCGTGGTGGTGCGTCGCAACCCGGTCTGGACCGACAACAACGCGCTTTACGAGAGCGGTGTCGTGACCGCTCCGAAGAGCATGCGCACGCAGTTCTATCTCGGGAACCATCTCATGAAGGAGATGCACCTGTCGAAGTTCCCGAAGGAAGAGCACCCGGCGATCTTGGCGCGTGCCGTGGCGGCGCTCGAAAAGTCGATCGAGATGTGGCCCAAGTTCGCCGAGCCGCACGTTCAACTCGGCTTGATCGCGTGGCGTGCCAAGGACAACGCGAAAGCGATCGGCCACTACAAGGATGCGCTCGCCATCAATCCGAACATGCCGACGGCGCACAACAACCTCGGCGCCGTCTACGCGTCCCAGCAGAAGAACCGCGAAGCGCTCGACTGCTTCGTGAAGGCGTCGAAGGTCAATCCGAGCTACGCCGACGCATGGAGCAACGCGGGACTCATGTACCACGTGCTCGGTCAGAAGAACGAAGCCGTCTCTTCCTACAAGAAGGCGATTTCGCTCAACAACGGCGACGCGCGTGCGATGCGCAACCTCGCTCTGATTCTGAAGGAGCAGGGGAGCCCCGACGCGGCGATGTGGGAACAGCGCGCGGCGGCCCTCGGTCGCTGAGTCGCGTCAGAAGTCGTAGTCGCCCGACGCGTCGTCGCCACCCGCGTCGATCACCATCAACTTCGCCCATCGCAGGATGAGCGTGCGTTCGGATCCGTCGCCGAAACGCACGACGGCGGACGCGTCGAGCCCCAAGTGGCGGCTTCGGATGCGAATGACGGTGCCGTTCCCGTACTCGGGATGACGCACCGTGGATCCCGGTCGCAGCGCGAGCAACGGATCGTCCGGGTCGTCGGACGCTTCGCGGACGACGCGCGAACCCGACGTTTCGCCTTCGTCCTCGTCGAGCGTCCACGCGGGTCGGACGTCTCCGTACGTTTCGACGTCGTTCGACGGAAGATCACGCAGGAAGCGCGACGGCAACGCCGCTTGTTCGCGACCGAAGCGCACCCGACGCCCCGCGACGGTGAGCACCAGGCGACGACGCGCGCGCGTCATCGCGACGTGGAGAAGACGGCGCTCTTCGTCCAAGCCGCCCGGCGACAGGCGTGCGTTGGCGTGGGGGATGAGGTCGTCTTCCACGCCGACCAACATGACCGCCGCGTATTCCAATCCCTTCGCCGCGTGAACCGTGAGCAGCGTGACCTTGTCGCGGTCGTCGCCGTCGCGATCCCCGAGCAGCGTGGTCTGTTCGAGAAACGTGCGGAGATCGATCTTGAGGGAGTCCTCCGCTTCGTGCGCGAACGCCAAGAACTGACCGACGTTGCGCAGCGGATCCTGCGAATGCCCCTTCGAGGCGCGACCGGACCACCACGCCGCGTATCCCGTGTGGGTCAGAACGGCTTCGAGCGTCGCTCCGGGCCCTGCGCCTTCGGTTTCGTCGGAGAGGCGATCGAGCAGGCTCGCGAATGCGTCGAGCGAACCCGTGGCCTTTTTCGCGAGCGTGGTCGGCCACGCGCGGGCCGCGATGATCTCCGCGAGCGGGCGGCCTTGCCGACGCGCCTCCGCCGCCAATGCGTCGACCGTACGGTCGCCGAGTCCGCGTGCGGGGACGTTGATGATGCGCAGGAGCGCTTGACCGTCGAGCGGGTTGGCCAAGAGGCGAAGGTAGGCGAGGAGGTCCTTCACTTCCTGTCGACCGAAGAACTCGGGGCCGCCGACGACGCGGTAGCGGACGCCGCGCTCGAGCAGGGCGCGTTCGACGGGGAGCGACAGCGCGTTGACCCGGAACATGATCGCGATCTCGTCGCGTGCGAATCCGTCGCCTTCGAATTCGAGCACCGCCTGCGCCACCGCCTGCGCTTCGTCGCGGTCGTCGGTGAAGTGCACGATGCGGACGGGCTCGCCGTCGCCGAGGTCGCTCCAAAGGTTCTTCGGAACGCGGCCCGAAACCGGAGTCATGACGGCCGATGCGCACCGCAGGATGTGGTTGGTCGAACGGTAGTTCTGCGCGAGCACCACTTCCTTCGCGCCCGGGTGATCGGCTTTGAAGTCGACGAAGTTGCGCGGGTCGGCGCCGCGCCACGTGTAGATGCTCTGATCGGGGTCGCCCGTCACGCAGAGATTGCCCGAGCCGCCCGTGAGGAGGCGCACGAGGCGATATTGCGGCCAGTTGGTGTCCTGGAATTCGTCGACGAGCACATGCGTGAGGCGCGTGCGCCACCGGGCCAGGACGTCGGGTCGGGTTTCGAGCAGACGGACCGATTCGGTCAGCAGAGAGTCGAAGTCGAACGCGTTCGACGTCTTCAGCCGTTCGTCGTACGCCGCTTCGAAACGGGCGATGTCGTCGTCGACCGTCGGCCAACGCTTGCCGCTCCACGTGTGGGGTTCGTCGGGGCGCGCATTGCGTTTCGACGAAAGGTGGTCCATCAGCGACCACGGCGAAGCGAGATCCTCGTCGAGAGAGAGTTCCTTCGAGAGGGTCTTGACGAGATCGAGGGCGTCCGACGCGTCGTAGATCGTGAAATCGACACGGCGCCCGATCGCTTCGGCTTCGATGCGGAGGAGGCGGGCGCAGAAACCGTGGAAGGTCGCGAGTGTCGGCCCCGCGCCGCCCGTCAGCACCCACACGCGTTCCTGCATCTCCTTCGCGGCGCGGTTGGTGAACGTGACCCCGAGGATCGCTTCCGCGGGGACGCCGTGGGCGATCAAGTTCGCGATGCGGTGGGTGATGACGCGCGTCTTACCGGATCCCGCGCCCGCGACGACGGAAAGCGGGCCGTGCAGGTGAGTCACCGCCTCACGCTGTTCGGGGTTCAATCCGCCGAGAAGATCCATGGAGTGACGTTAGCGCGTCGCGCGCCTGCGTCGACGTGCTCCGATCGAAGTCCGAGTCGGGGAAAAAAGAAACCGGGCTCCCCGTGGGGAACCCGGTTGCATCGACGCGGCGCGGTGCCGCGGTCGGAGAAGGATCAGCCGTCTTCCTTCTTCTTCTTCTCTTCCTCGCCCGACTTCTTCTCGGGCGACTTCGGCGTCGTGCCGCCGACCGGCTTCGATTCGGCCTTCTTCTCTTCCTTCAGGGTGATCCCGAAGTTGGCGGGCTTCTTGAACTTCACCCAGAGGCCGTTCTTCATGCCGAACATCGACTTGACGGAGTCGAGACCGACGTCCGCGCCCTTCAGGGTCCACGTCGCGACGTTGGCGTCCTTCTCGTCCTTCTTCACGCCTTGGGCGTCGATGATCTCGCCGGGGAGGCGGACGCGCATTTCGACCTTCATCTGGTCGAGGGCGAACATCGCGCGCATCTGCTCCATCTGCTGCTCGATCATGGCGCGTTGATCTTCATCCATCTCGTCGAGCTTCTCGAGCGGGTTCTCTTCGCCGCCCGGGAGGAGGTCGCCGATCGGCGGGATGAGGGACATCTTGACGACGTCTTCCTTGTCGGTCTTAAAGAAGCCGAACGAGCCGCCCATGAGCTTGTCCATCATGGCGCCGACCTCGGGATCTTCCGCCTTGGCCTTCTTGACGTCGTCCGATTCCGACGCCTTCTTCATCATCTCGTCGTAGCTCTTGATCTTGCCCTTGACGGTCATCGTCTTCCAACCGTCCTTCTCTTCGATCTTGGTCGTGACGTCGTGCATGCCCGCCTTCGTCATCGACTCCTTCATCTTCTTCTCGTCGAACACCTCGTCCATCTTGGCGAACGGATCTTCACCTTCGCCGCCTTCTTCGCCCATCTGCCCTTCGACCATGCCCTTGAGCATTTCGACGGTGTCGAGCTTGTAGCCGAGCGACATTTCCATATCGCCGGAGCCGTCGGCGTTGACGGTGTTGCCGACGGACAACTTCATGCACGCCGGGAGGAGCGCCAGAACGGCGACGAGGACGAGGCTGAGGGTGCGCTTCATGGTGGTCTCGGGTTGGCGGGGCCGAAGCCCCTGTGTGGGATCGACGCGGGCGAACCGCGTCCTAATGGAGGATACGGAGACGGTGCCGAGGATTTCGGACCGCCGACGCGCCCTTCAGGCACTCTACGAATGCCCGGGAGAATCGGCTACTCTTGCCCCGTGGAATCCCCGGCATCGACGGTTGAACCCCTACTTTCACCGGAGGCGCGCGAGCAGAGGCTCGTCGCGTGGCTCGGCGACGTTCCCGGGGTCCTCGTGGCGTTCTCGGGGGGCGTCGACTCCTCGTATCTCCTCGCGGTGGCGGCGGATCGGCTCGGAACATCGCGGATTCGCGCGGTGATGGGGGTGTCGGCGAGCGTTCCGGAAGTCCAAAGGGCCCAGGCGCGGGCGGTGGCCGATCAACTCGGCGTCCGCATCGAGATCGCCGAAACAGCCGAGACGGAAAATCCCGACTACATCGCGAATCGGGGGGATCGGTGCTTCCACTGCAAGGACACGCTCTACGCGGTCCTCGCCGGGATGGGGGTGCCGACCGGATGGGTCATCGTCGACGGGACGAATCGCGACGACGTCGACGGCCACCGACCCGGTCATGCGGCGGCGCAGAAGGCCGGCGTGCGCAGCCCGCTGCTCGAGGTGGGGCTGAGGAAAGACGACATCCGCACCCTGTCGCGTCGACGCGGATTGCCGACCGCCGACCTGCCGTCGTCGCCGTGCCTCGCGTCGCGCTTTCCGGCGGGAGTCCCCGTCACCGTGTCCGGCCTCGGACGCGTCGAACGCGCCGAAGCGGTGCTTCGCGATCTCGGGTTCGTCGACTTCCGCGTGCGGGATCACGGCGACATCGCGCGCCTCGAACTCGGCGCGGCGGATATCGCGCGGGCGGCGGCCCCCGACGTCCGTGCGCGCATCGCCGACGCCCTGCGCGCCCTCGGCTACCGTTGGGTCGCGCTCGATCTCGACGGATACCGTCAGGGTTCGGGGTCGCTGCCGTCCGCGTTGGACGTCTGAACGTGCGTCTCATTCTCCGTCGGTCCGTCAGGAGCCTCCGACCATGATCTCCACCTCGACCACGCGCGTGCGCATCGTGTTCGCCGTCGTTCTGCTCGCGGTTTCGGGGTGCGCGTCGCGCGTGCCCAACCGCACGCCCCTCGGCGAGCCGCTGCCGACGGTGGTCGGCGAAGCGCTCGACGGCAAGAAGGTCGAACTGCCGAAGGACTTGGCGGGCAAGCCCGCGATTCTGCTTTTGGGCTACGTGCAGCAGGCGCAGTTCGACGCCGACCGTTGGATCATGGGACTGTTGCAGGCGAAGACGACGGTCCGCATCCTCGAGGTGCCCACGATCAAGGGAATGATTCCCGGAATGTTCGCCGGAATGATCGACGACGGCATGCGCGCGGGTATCCCGTCCGAGGACTGGGGCTCGGTGGTCACCCTCTACGGTTCCGATGCGTCGACGGTCGTCGCCCTCACCGGGAACTCGGGTGGGCCGAACATGCGCGTCCTTCTCGTGGACGGCGACGGACGCATCCGCTGGTTCCACGATCGGGGATACTCGGCCGCGAAGTGCCTCGAACTCGTCGAAGCCGCACGCACCATGTTCCCGCGACTTTGACCGATCGCCGTCGAGCCGGATCCGATCCCGCGCGCGATGATGTCGGCATGAAAGCCGCGCTCGCCTCTTTCGTCGGTGTGCTCGTCCTGTTGGCGTCCTGCGCCGGGATCGACGGCGGAGCGTCGTCCGAATTACGTCGAGGAACGTTGATCTTGATCGGTGGAGGTCTCGACGACGACGCGGCCTACGTGTGGCGCCGATTCGTCGAACTGGCATCCGCCTACGGAACGCCGCGCATCGTGATCGCGACCGCGGCGACCGGCCCTCAGGACGAAGAGGCCGTCGACAAGGCGGAATCTTTGTCCGTGTGGAGCCCCGGTATCGCCGTCGACATCCTGCGTCGCGAGACGCCGACGGCTGCGTCCGTCGCGATGATCGACGGGGCCACGGCCATGTTTTTCACCGGAGGCGATCAGAAGCGAATCACCGACCGCTATCGGCCCGAGGGACGATCGACGCCGGAATGGGACGCGATGCGGCGCTTGCTCGATCGCGGCGGCGTCATCGCCGGGGCGAGCGCGGGGGACGCGATGATGGGACCGCGCATGATCCTCGGTGGTGCCAGCGCGTCCGCGCTCGGCATTCCTCCGAAGGATCCGGGGGACGGACCCGTCGTTCTCGGTCCGCGCACGGGGCTCGGGATGGACTTCCTTCCGCATGCGCTCACCGATTCGCATTGGTTCGAGCGTGACCGTATGGGGCGACTCGTCGCCGCGCTCGTCGCCGACGGTCTGCGCGTGGGGATCGGGGTCGGCGAAGATGCGGCGGTCGAAGTGGATCTATCGAGCGGCGTCGTGACCGGACTGACCACGTCCGAGACGTTGCTCGTCGACGCGACGCACGTCGTTCGCGAAGGCCGTTCGCTGAAGGGGGCGGTGGGTCGACTCGTCGCGCGCGGAGATCGCGTGAAGCTCGACGCATGGCGTCCCGGACCTCCGGCGGCGACGTCCGTCGACGCCCGGCCCGTGCCCGTCGTCGAACCGGGGCAGAATCGTCAACTGGCGTCGTGGCGCTTGTTCCGGCATGCGTCCCCGCCGGGGCTCGCCGTGCGTCGACTCGAACTCGAAGGGCATGCGGTCGTCGTGCGTCCCGCCGCGGACGGCGACGTCGCGTTCGACATCATCGTCCCGAATTGAGTCGCGTCAGATATCGCGCACGGCGCGGAAGCCGAGCGTCGCGAGACGCGTCGACGCGTCGTAGCCCCACCGATGCGAGGCGCGGCACGCGGTCGCGGGCGGGTACCACGATCCGCCGCGCGCGCTGCGGAGATCGGGCGCGTCGTCCTTCGGCGGCGCATCGACGAATCCCTTCGGCATCGTTCGCAGGCCGCGGAGTTTCGACCAACCCGCGTACGCCTTCGGATCGAACCGATTGGCGCACCATTCCGACACGTTGCCGATCATGTCGCGAAGCCCGAATCCGTTCGCGCGGAACTTTCCGACGGGCGCGGTGACCGCGAAGCCGTCGTCGAACCCGAGAACATCCCAGCCGTCTTCCAACTTCCGAGCCGCGAGGTCCGGTACGTTGCCCCAACCCGCGCCGCCGTCTTTCGCGTCACCCCACGGCCACGCCGTCGGGCGCAGCGCGTCGACGCGTCCGCGTGCGGCGTATTCCCATTCGCGTTCGTCGGGGAGACGCCATCCGGACTTCGTGCACCAAAGCGTCGCGTCGGCGTGGGACACCATCGACACCGGTTGATCGTCGGCGTCGACGACGAGGTCGCCGAGCGGGTCGACCGCATGGCCGCGGTAGCCGTCGACCGAACGCCACTGGCGGAAGGTCGTCTCGGTCTCGGCCATGTAGAAGGCTTTCGTGCACGTGACGTGAAACCGCGGCTTCTCGTCGGGGGCCGCGACCGGGTCGTCGTCGTTCGCGCCGACGTAGGACACGCCCGACGGAATCAGCACGAACGTCACTCCCGTCGCCTCGTCGCGGATCTTCCACGGCTTCTTCACGTCGCGGATCGCGTCGCGGACGTCCGGGTCGCGAACGACCGCCGGATCGGGTTCGACGGCGATCACGGTCGTGGCGCGCGGCGCTTGCGCCGCGGCGAACACGATCACCAAAGCCGCCAAAAGTCCCATCCGCGTCGGATCAGCCGAGAAGGTCCGCGATGGTTTCGCGGCGCCGGATCACGCGGGTCGCACCGTCGTCGTCGATCATCACTTCCGCGGGACGCGGGCGGAGGTTGTACGTCGACGCCATCGCGAATCCGTAGGCGCCCGCGTTGCCGATCGCGAGAATGTCGCCTTCCTGCGGCGTCGGCAGTTCGCGGTCGACCGCGAGAAGGTCTCCCGACTCGCAGATCTGTCCCGCCACGCGCACGACCGATGTCGGCGCGTCCGGGCGGCTCAGATTGAAGATCGGATGCCATGCGTCGTAAAGCGCGGGGCGGATCAGGTGGTTCATTCCCGAATCCACGCCGACGAAAAGATGGCGCGACGTGCGCTTCACCGCGGTGACGGTCACGAGCAACGTGCCGCTCTCGCAGACCGGATAACGACCCGGTTCGAAACGCCATTCGATCGCACGCCCGACGCGTTTTTCGAACGCGTCGAGACGCGGGGTGACGGCGGCGCCGAACGCGTCGACGTCGAAGGGGTGTTCTTCGGGACGGTAGGGGACGCCGAAACCGCCGCCGAAGTCCACGAACGCGAGGTCGGGAAGACGCTCCGCATGGCGAAGCATGACGTCGACGGCGGCGAGCCACGGATCGGTATCGAGAATCCCGGATCCGATGTGCTGTTGCAGGCCGTCGATCACGATCCCCGCGTCGCGGGCGATCGACAGCGCTTCGTCGAGTTCTTCGGGCGCGGCGCCGAACTTCGCGTCGGGGCCGCCGGTGATGACGTGATGATGATGGCCCGCACCGACGTCGGGGTTGAGCCGCAGTCCGACGGTGGGGGCGAGGCCGAGGGCCGCGACGCGACGCAGTTGCGGCAGACCGTCGACGGAGATGTGGACGCCTTCGGCGGCGACCGCACGGAGTTCGTCGTCGGTCACGTTGTTGCCGTTGTAGGTGATTTCGGCGGGGGTGAATCCCGCGGTGCGAGCCGCGAGGACTTCGCCGATCGACACCGCGTCGACGCCCCAGCCTTCTTCGCGCAGCACCTTCAGGATCTCGCGATTGCCGTTCGCCTTCGCGGCGAAGAACCAACGGACGCCGTCACGTCCGATGGAACGACGGAGGCGGCGCGCCCTCGCTCGGAGGACCGCCGCCTCGTAGACGTACAGCGGAGACCCGTGGGCCGAAATCAGCGCTTGCGCGACATCCCGGCCGACGGTCATGCGATCAGGCGTACGCCGGAATGCCCGTGATGCGTTGACCGAGGATGAGCGCGTGGATGTCGTGCGTGCCCTCGTAGGTCTTCACGGTTTCGAGGTTCATCATGTGGCGTCCCACCGAGTATTCGTCGGTGATGCCGTTGGCGCCGAGGATGTCGCGCGCTTCACGCGCGATATCGAGGGCCGCCGCCACGTTGTTGCGCTTCGCGAGGGACACTTGGGCGAAGTCGAGCTTGCCTTCGTCCTTCAGGCGACCGGCGCGCCACACGATCAACTGGCCCTTCACGATTTCGGTCAGCATGATCGCGAGCTTGTTCTGCACGAGCTGGAACGAGGCGATCGGCTTGTCGAACTGGATGCGGCTCAGCGCGTATTCGCGGGCGGTTTCGAAGCACGACATGGCCGCGCCCATCGCACCCCACGCGATGCCGTAACGGGCCTGCGTCAGGCAGCCGAGAGCGGCGGGGAGTCCCTTCGCGTTCGGGAGGAGGTTCGACTTCGGGATCTTGACGTCCTTCAGGATGAGTTCGGAGGTCACCGAGCAGCGCAGCGACCACTTGCGGTGCTGGAGCGGCGCGGAGAATCCCGGCGTGTCCTTTTCGACGAGGAAACCGCGGATTTCGCCGTCGAGCTTCGCCCACACCACCGCCACGTCGGCCATGGTGCCGTTCGTGATCCACATCTTCGCGCCGTTCAGCACGTAGTGGTCACCCTTGTCCTCGGCGCGGGTCAGCATGCCGCCCGGGTTGGAGCCGAAGTCGGGTTCCGTGAGGCCGAAGCAGCCGATCTTCTCGCCGGCGGCGAGCTTCGGGAGCCAGTAGTTCTTCTGCTCCTCGGACCCGTAGGCGTGGATCGGGTACATGACGAGGGCGCCCTGCACCGACACGAACGAGCGCAGGCCCGAATCGACGTACTCGAGTTCCTGCATGATGAGGCCGTAGGCGATGTTCGAGAGCCCGGCGCAGCCGTAGCCTTCGATGTTCGCGCCGAACGCGCCGAGCGGGGCGAGTTCGAGGGCCTTCTTGAGGGGGAAGGTGCCTTCGCGGTAGTGGTGTTCGACGATCGGCGCAAACTCTTCGCGCGACCACTTCCGGATGGAGTCTCGAACGATGAGTTCCTCTTCGGTGAGGAGGCTGTCGATGTCGTAGAAGTCGGTCTTGAAGGGGGCGGCCATTTGAAGGTGCTCCGGCTGCGAAAACGCCGTAGGAAGTTAGCAGCGAACGGGGCGTCGAGCCAATCGCTCACAAGCGAAGCCCCTCCCGAACGGGCGATCGGCCCGCGTTCCTGCTAAGGTGCGCGTCCCCTACGAGTTTTACGGGAGTCACCCGATGGCGAAGGTCTTCGTTCAGCCGCGCAAGGCGCGGCCGTTTTGGTTCGGTCACCCTTGGGTCTTTTCGGGCGCGATCGATCGCGTCAAGGGAGACCCCCGCGACGGCAGCGTGGTCGAACTCTGCGACCACGAAGGTAAGACCATCGGCTCGGGCTGGTGGAACGGTCGTAGCCAAATCCGGGTGCGACTGGTCGCTTTGGCTCACGAAGGGGCGCTCGACGACGCCCTGCTCGTGAAGCGCCTCGATCGTGCGATCGACTTGCGCCTCGACGCGATGCGCCTGCAGGAAACGGCTTCGGTGTTCCGTCTCGTCCACTCGGAAGGCGACCTTCTGCCCGGACTCGTCATCGACGCCTATCGCGAGGCGGCCGGTGAGACCGAAGGGGCGCTGCACCTCGTCATGCAGGTGACGGCGCTCGGCATGACCGCGCATCTGCCCGCGCTCATCGCCCGACTCGTCGAGCGTCTCGCTCCCGCGAGCATCACCGAGCGCGCGTCCGGCTACGCCGCCGAAGAGGAAGGCATCGCCCGCGCCGATGCGGTCCACCACGGCGACGCTCCCGTGCATCCCATCTGCGTCGTCGAAAACGGCGTGCGCTACTGGTGCGACATCCGCGCCGGTCAAAAGACCGGATTCTTCGCGGATCAGCGCGACAACCGTCGCGCGGTCCTTCCTTATGTGAAGGGCAAGTCCGTTCTCGACGCGTTCTGCTACGTCGGCGGATTCGGCCTTCCGGCGCTCGTTCACGGCGGAGCCGCGTCCGTGCACTTCCTCGATTCGTCGGGGTTCGCGCTGGAACTCGCGCAGCGTGGCGCGGCGTCGAACGGCGTCGCCGAACGCGCGACGTTCGAAGACGCCAACGTGCTGCGCGTGCTCGACCGATGGGGGCGCGAAGGCCGTATGTTCGGCGTCGTCATGGTGGACCCGCCGAAGTTGGTCCACCGTCGCATGGAACTCGAAAAGGGCCTGCGTCTCTATCACGAGATCAACCGCAAGGCCGTCGGTGTTCTCGAAGACGGCGGCATCCTCGTCACGCATTCATGCTCGCAGCATGTGTCGGAATCGGATTTCGAACACATGCTTTCCACGGTCGCGAAGGAAACGGGCTGCCGTTTCCAACTGCTGCACCGCGGCACGCAAGGGGCCGACCATCCCGTGATGCTTCCGCACGACGAATCGCGCTACCTGAAGTCGCGCGTGTTCCGCGTCGTGAAGCCGCCCGAAGGATTCGTACCCTTCAGACCGGACGGGCCTCCGCGGTCCGCTCCGGGCAACGACGGCTGACGCCGCCTCCGCGGCGAGGAGACGCCCATGTCCGGCATCGTCGACGAGTTCAAGAAGTTCGCGATGAAAGGCAACGTCGTCGACCTCGCGGTCGGCGTGATCATCGGCGGCGCGTTCGGCAAGATCGTCGCGTCGCTGGTGGAAGACGTGATCATGCCGCCTCTCGGCGTGCTGATCCAAGGCATCGACTTCAGCAACATCAAGATCCGATTGACCGACTCCGCGTCGATCCACATCGGAAAGTTCATCAATCAATCGATCAACTTCGTGTTGGTCGCCTTCGCGGTGTTCCTGTTGGTGAAGGCGATCAACGCCGCGCGCGAGCGTTTCGAAGAACGGGAAGCGGCCGCCGAAGCGGCGAAGCCGACCGTGAAGACGCGTCAGGAAGAACTGCTCGAAGAGATCCGCGACCTGTTGAAGAAGCGCTGATCTCGACCGCGATCAAGAAGCGCCGGAGGCTTCGCGAAGCGCGAAGAGCGCGCGGGCGAGTCGTTGGCGTGCCGCGACCGGCGTGACCCCGAGGCGCTCGGCCATCGCGGGACCGGAAACACCTTCCGCGAAGAGTTCGAGGACTTCGCGATGGGTGTCGGGGAGGCGGGCGACGATGGATTTGAGGCGGACGACGTCGTCGCGCTCCATCGTTTCCGTCGCGGGGCCGCGTGCTTCCGTCGGCGGGTCGTCCGATCGAGTGAGGGGCTGAGTGCGCGTCACGCTGCGCTTGTCGGCGACGGCACCGCGCAGGACGACCATCTTCGTGTTCACCACGACGCTCTCGACGAACGCCCAAAAGGACGCTTCCGTCGTACCGCGGAAGCCGTCCACGTCTTTCAACAGAGCGCATTGCACCGTGGAGCGGAGATCCTGACTGTCCATGTGGGCGCGGACGAGGTCGGTGGTGGGCAGATGTTTGCGCACGAGAGACATGAGGCGACGTTCGAATTCGTTGCGCAGGGCGATGTCGTCGCCCTCGCCTTTCGCCGCGCGTACCCACTGTTCGATCACTGCCATGACGGGGACGGGAGGCTATCAGTCGCGGGGTCGCGGATTCAAATATTCCAATTGGCGAAATGCCGATCGGTCACGGCGCGCGTCCGGCGATTGCGAAGGCGGGCGCGCTTGGGACGAATCGTCCAGGTGTCGCGGGTGGCGGATCGGCGAACGACGCGCCGAATCGTACGAGGGGATCGAAGGCGTCCGCCTGCGCGAGCGTCATCGTCGCCGAGATGTGAACCGTCGTCGCGGCGCTCCGACGTCCCGTGGCCGTCGCGCGCAGCGGCGACAACCGCACGAGCACGGCCTGCGGACGGCCCGGAGTCGGGACGTCGAACCACGGTTCGTCGTCGAAGCGGGCTCGGAGGCGGAGGGACCCCGCACCCGGCGCGGCCGATCCCTGAATCAGAGCACGGATGTCGTCGCGCGGCCCGTCGAAGCGCGTCGTGATCACGACTTCCGACGAAACGCCGACCGACAGAGGCGCCCACGACGCTCCGAATGAGAGGTATCCCGTCGCCCAAAAGGGTGGCCGCCCGCCGTCGAGGATGGAGGCGGCGCCCGGAGACACCGAAACGGTGACGCCCTCCGGGATCGGACTTTCACTCCACGCGAGCGTCTTCACGTCGTCGCGGGGATCGAGCGTGAGGGACGCGGGGAGAAGCGCGACGGCCGCGGCTTCGCGAGGGCGCAACACGACGTCCTGCACTTCCCGCAGTCCGTCGGGGGTCCGAGCTTCGATGCGACGGCGACCGGCCGCCACTCCGATCCAACCCTCGGAAGGGTCGATGCGGCGTCCGTCGATCGTCACCTCGGCGGAGGGTGTCAGCGGCCGCACGTGGAGCCAGGCGTCGTCGGGTCCGGGTACGGCGCGTCGTCGTAGGCCGGTGTCACCTTCCTTCGTCGATGCGGTGAGGAGATTCACCCGAACGCGGGTCCCGTCGGGGCCGACGGTGAAGGTGCGGCTGAGTGAAGGGAACTTGCACGAACGGTTCGCGGTGTAGTCGACGGTCCACGTGCCCGGCGTCGCTTCGAAGTCGCGCACGGGAATCGGAAGACGGAAGACGGCTCCGTCGTCGTGGCGGGTGAGCGTGCAGACCGAACCGTCGTTCAGCGCGTCGACGTCGATCAACGGTGGAGGCTTCGGCGGTGTCATGCCGACGTTCAGTCCCGCGGCGGCTCCGAGAGCGAACAGCGCGACGGCGGCCGTGCGTCGATGCTTGCGAAGGCGCGAGCGCCATGTCGGTCCCCACCACGGCACCGAGGCGCCCGCGGCGACGCGTTCGAGCGCGTCGGCCAAAGCGTCGCCGTCCGCGAAGCGGCGCGTCGCATCCGCCGAAAGGCATCGAAAGAGGATCGACCGAATCGGCGCGGGGATGTTCGGTGCGAAGCGGCGCGCGAGTCGGTCCGGGTCGGCGAAGTCGCGGGCGTCGGCGCCGGGTCGGTCCCGCAGCGGGCGGCCGTGAAGCAGAAAATCGAGGAGAAGGCCGAGTGCGAAGACGTCGGATCGCGGCGTCGACGACGCGGGATCACCGTCGTGCTGTTCGGGGGACATCCACAGATCGGAACCGAGTACGTCGCCGGAGCGGGTGATCGAACACGCTTCGAAGAGATCGCGCGAGAGGCCGAAGTCCACGACGACGGCGCCGCGTTCGGGGTGCAGGATGACGTTCTCGGGTTTCAGGTCGCGGTGCACGATGCCGAGACGGTGGGCGGCTCCGAGCGCCCGTGCGCAGCGGGCGACGACGCCGACGGTGTCGAGAGAGGTCCCCGAAAGAACCGCCTGCGCCAAGGTCGGACCCTCGACGAGTTCCATCGCGAGCCACGCGAGTCGCCCGCCGTGTTCGCCCCAACCGACGGCGTCGACGATGCCGGGATGGCGCAGACGCATCAGGACGTCGGCTTCGCGCCGGACGCGTTCCCGCCGCAGATCCGTGGTGATCGGGACGATCTTCAGCGCGACACGACGCCCGTCGGCGTCTCGGGCCTCGTAGGTCGACCCCATACCGCCGCGCCCGAGCGTGCGACCGATGGCGTAGCCGCCGATCGAGCCGGGGAGATCGTCGAGCGAGCGATCGAGAAGATCGAGAAGGGCGTCGAGCGGCGAGGTCGTCGCGTCTCCGAGAGCGCGGAGACGATCGCGCCACGTGGGGTCGTCGCGTGTCGTCATTTCATCGATCCTTGCGCCACGCCACGACGGCGAACGCCAGTTGACCCGCGGGACCCGCGTCGAATCCGGAAGAAAGGGCTTCGACGACGGCGAAACCCGGCCCGAGGACCACGGCCCTCATGCGCACGCGGACGTCGAGGCGCCGCGCGCCTTCGGGAACGGAGACTTCCGGGCCGAGCGCATCGGTCGTCTCGCGCGGCGGCAGCGGACGCCACGGCCCGTCGTCGACGCGGAACTCTTCGGTGGACGACCCGGATTCGTTGGGCGCGCCCGGGCCCATGGTCATCGCGACGCGAAAGCCGCGCATCGGTTCCGGGAACGTCACCGACACGACCACCGAACGCGACCGACCGTCGGGATCGACGATGGAGAAACACGTGCGCGGCCCGAGGCGTCCTTCGCCGAGCAACGTCGGTTCGGCGAACTCGTTCACGAAGACGCCGACGCCGGGGTCGGCGGCGACGCGGATCGATGCGGGCTTCGGTCCGAGGACGCCGCCCCACGTCGCGCGGAAATCCGCGTCCACGTCGGCCGTCGCGGAAGGAAGGAGGACCACCGGCACGAAGTGCGCTTCGGGCACGTCGACGTCGACGACTTCGACGGCCGATCCGCGGACGGCACGCAGATGGTGTCGGCCGGGCTTCACGGGAAGCGGTGCGCGTCGTGGGCCCTTCGTCGGAGGAAGCGCGACGTCGTCGACGAAAAGGGTGGCACCGTCGGCCGCTTCCACCCCGAGGAGTCCATGCGGGCC
Organism: Planctomycetota bacterium; assembly: GCA_017853435.1. GTDB lineage: Bacteria > Planctomycetota > CAIWVZ01 > CAIWVZ01. The sequence goes on from JAFMJN010000016.1 coordinate 15,725, forward strand.
GCGGCCGGGGTCCGGTGGGATCGTCGGAAGCAGATGAAAGGCGTGCGGCGCGTCTTCGGGCACCTCGAGCGTGGTTTGCAACGGTTGGAAGGCGCCGTCGTTCGGGACGTAGCGCACGGGATGGGTTCCGGGGGCGAGCGGAAGACGCCGCACGGGAAGCACGACGCCGACGCCGTCTTCGAACATCAACGTCCCTCCGCGATGCAGCGCGTCGATGGAGACGCGACACATCTTCGGGAGGAAGGCGCGACCGACCAAAAACGCCGCGACCACGACGCACGCGAATGCGGCCGCGACCGCGACGGGACGTGCCGCAGGGTGCGCGGCGACGCGTCGATGCCACGGCGGCAAGCCGACCGCGGGCGCATCGTCGCGAAGGACGCGCTTCAAATCGTCGGCGAGTGCGGCTGCGTCCCGATAGCGCCTTCGCGGATCCACGTCGAGGCAGGCCCACACGACGGGGAGGAGTTTCGGTCCGAGCGTGCGCGCGAGCGTCGCGTCCGGCCGGAACGGCATCCGAGGGTTGCGGAGGAACGCGTCGGGGCGCGGCCGAGCGTCAACGCCCGCGATCATGCGCACGAGCAGCATGCCGAGCGCGTAGACGTCCGTCGCCGGTGAAAGAGGTCCGATCGCCGGGTCGATCTGCTCGGGGGCGCACGCGGCGAGCGTGCGCGTGGTCGTCGGCGGAGACGTTTCTTCGACGCGGCGCGAGGCTCCGAAGTCGACGAGGCGCGGTTCGAGCGCGCTTCTCAGGATGATGTTGGACGCCTTGATGTCGAGATGCACGAATCCGCGCGCGTGGATCGTGGCGACGGCCTCGGCGATCTTCGTCGCGGCGCGGAGCATCTGGCGCCGCATCGCCCCGTCGGCGGTGGCCGTGGCTGTGACCCCTTCGAGGAGGTCGCGGCCCGCCAAGACGTGTTCGAGGGTGGGGCCCGGCACCCGTTCCATCGCGATCCACCCTTCGTCGCCGTCGACGCCGTGGTCCATCAGTCGCGGGGCCGCGTGGCCGTCGAGTGCGGCCAACGCGGCGACCTCGCGAAGGAAGCGGTCGCGTCGGACGTCGTCGTCGATCTTTACGACCTTCAACGCGGCGACGCGCCCGCCGTCGTCGCGCGCCACCGACAGCACCGCGGACCCTCCGACGGCCAACGGCCCTTCGACGGTCCACGTCCCTTTGCGTGTGGTCACGCGCGGCGCCCGTCAGCCGGAGCCGGGGCGCGAGGTCTTGCGCAACTCGGCCAAGGACTTTCGTGCCCGTGAAATGCGCTGACGCACCGCGTCTTCGCCGATCTTCAGCTTCGCCGCGATCTCCGCGCGCGAAAATCCCTTCATGACCAACGTCATGGCGTCGCGTTCGGCGGGAGGGAGGGATTCGATCAGTTTCTCCGTGCGCGCCAGTTCTTCTTTCACGATCGCCGCGGATTCGGCGTCGCCTTCGGGGCTCGATATCGGACGTTCATCGAGGGACTCCGATTTCGACAGATCGCGCTTTTGGGCGCCTTCCGCCCGCTGCGCGTCCACATAGACGTTCGACACGATGCTGCGCACGAAAGTCCAGAACTCCGCTTCGGTTTCGCCCCTGAATGTGGGTACCGCGTGAATCAGCGCGTACTTCACTTCGGAGCGCAGATCGTCGCTGCCGACGCGACGCCGCAGCGCGTTCATGCGGCCCATGCAGAAGCGGACGATGTCCAACAGTCGTTTGTCGAAGGCTTCGACGTCGGGCACCGGCACGGGTTCGCCGCGGGCGATTTTCAAACAGAGGGAAAGTTCCACGGGAATGTCGACAGTGTAACGCGTCGAGCCCGGCGACAGTGTCGGATCCGCGCCGCGGGGCGGCGCCTTCCGAGTTCCGCGGGGCGACGTGTTCGGCGGCGTCGGCGGAACGCGTAGGATGCGTCCATGAACCAGGATTCCTCCGAAATCGGATTCGACATGCTTCGCGACGCGGCCGAGACCCGCCTCCTCGAAGCGAAAGATCGCGACCCCCGGACGTGCGTCCACGGCATGTTCCTCCAAGGGATGACCGCCGACGACATCCCCGGCATGTTCGCGTGGTACGCCACGCCGGAAGCCCGGGCCGCCGCGGTCGTCGACGACGTCGCCGTCGCATGGGCCGAAGACGCGGCCGCCGCCGAAGAGGCGCGAGCCGGGGCCACCCGCGCGCTCGGCTCGGGCGACTTCTGCGCCGACGACACCCTCGACGCCGTCAGCGACGCCATCATGGACGCGGTCGTGCTTTGGGCCGGGACGTTCGACGACCTCTGCAACGGCGATCACCCGTTCGCGGCCGTCGCCCGCGGCTCGTTCCGCGAGCCCGAAGATCAGGACGCCGAAGTCGGCGGCGACGAGAAGACCCTCGTCGTCGAAGACGCGCCCGAGGAAGGGGAGCACTGCCACGACGGAGACTGCTGCGACCACGACCCGGTCGACGAAGCCCTCACGGTGCCGATCACGCCCGAAGAGCGCGATCGTTTCGCGGAATTTTTGCCCTACTGCGGCTGAGGTTCACCATGCCCGCCAAGTCATCCCGCCGTCCGACCGAGTTGTTTCCGGAAATCGAACCGTACGACGTCGGCACTCTCCGAGTCTCCGACATCCACGCGATTCACTGGGAGCAGGTCGGCAATCCGAAGGGCAAGCCGATCGTGTTCCTCCACGGAGGGCCCGGCGGCGGGATCGATCCCGTGTATCGACGCTATTTCGATCCGAAGAAATGGCGCATCGTGCTCTTCGACCAACGCGGTTGCGGCAAGAGCACGCCGCACGCGGAACTTCGCGAAAACACGACGTGGGACTTGGTCGCCGATATCGAGCGCCTGCGGACGCACTTCGGCATCGACCGTTGGGTGGTCTTCGGCGGCAGCTGGGGATCCACCCTCGCGCTGTCCTACGCGCAGACGCATCCGACGCGGGTGAAGGGGCTCGTCCTGCGCGGGATCTTCATGCTCCGCCGCTCCGAACTTTTGTGGTTCTATCAGGAGGGCGCCCACCAACTCTTCCCGGACGCGTGGGAAGATTACGTCGCTCCGATCCCGCCCCGCGAGCGCGGCGACATGATGAAGGCGTACTACAAGCGCCTCACGAGCAAGGACAAGAAGGTCCGCATGGCCGCCGCGAAAGCGTGGTCGGTGTGGGAAGGTCGCACGAGCAAGCTGTTCGTCGATCCGAAGTTGGTCGAGAAGTTCGGCGGCGGGGCGTTCGCGGATGCGTTTGCCCGCATCGAATGCCATTACTTCGTGAACGGCGGATTCATGAAGCGCGACGATCAACTTCTGCGCGGCGTGAAGAAGATCCGCAACATTCCCGCGGTCATCGTGCAGGGGCGCTACGACATCCCGTGCCCGATGCGCTCGGCGTGGGACCTCCATCGCGCCTGGCCGGAAGCCAAGTTCATCGTCGTCCCGGATTCGGGGCATGCGATGACCGAGCCCGGCATCCGCGCGCATCTCGTCGCCGAGACGGATGCGATGGCCTCTCTCTGATCGGAGAGCGATTGCCCCGCGCGGTGGGGGTCAGCAGCAGGACCAGCCCGCGTCGTCGACCGCTTTGATCACGTCGAATTCCGTGATCGCGTCGATGGAGCGGTGGACGTGGAATCGAAAGGTCGGGTGCCCCGGCCTTTCGAGCGCGATTTCGACCACCGCCGGGCGTAGCGTCGTCGCAGAGACCCGGTCTTCGGGTCGCGCGGCGAGGAGTCGCGCGGCCAAGGCGCGGACGCGTGCATCGTGGTCGGACATGGGGTTGCGTCGATGGTAGCGCGCGCCGGGGGAGGGATGTCCCCCCGTGGCTCTAGTCTTTTCGGGTAGCGGAACCCCGCCTTCAGGTCGAAGGCGCCGCATCGGCCCCGAGACTCGACGATGTCCCCGAATTCCCAGGACTCTTCCTTCGACGCCTACCGCGATTCCCTCTTCGACGAGGAAGACTGCCCGTCCATGCGCAATCCGCAGGAGAATCGCTTCGGCTTCTACTCCCGCAACTCCATGAAGATCCACGGCACCGACGAAGGGTGCTTCGAGTGGTACCCGACGGCGGCCGCGCTCCGCACCGCTCTCGGAGGCGACTCGTTGGTGCGCCTCGCGGACGACGCCGAAACGCACGCAGTGGTCCATCGACGGGTCGCCGACGTCCTCGCGACGTGTCCGCCGGAAAAACTGTTCGACGACGCCGTGCTCGGCCCGCTCGCGGAAGCGATGGAGCCCATCACCGACCTCGTGTGGATCGGCACCTTCGAAGACATCCTGTCGGGACGTCGACCGTTCGAATGCGACGTCCGGTCGTTGTTCCGGACCGGTGCGGGGGACGACGAAGACGTCGACGGCCCGATCGAACCGGAAGAGATCCCGGACTTTCTCGACTACATCGCCTACTACGTCGGCTGAAACGCGCGACGGCGCCGTCCCACGTGTGGGGCGACGCCGTCGTCGGGCGGGACTGCGACTTCAGCGTCCCGAAGACACCTTCTTCAGGTACTGCCGGACTTCGTCCTCGTATTCCGGGGTGAACTCTCCGAAGTTTCGGTCGACCAACTTCTGACGCATCTCCGGCGGGAGAATGCCCCAGATTTCGTTCACGTCGACGTGCTGGGTTCGCTTGCGCGGGTCTTGTTGCGGCGACGGGCCTTTGGCGTTCTCCGGCTTGTCGGCGTTCTTCTTCCCGCCGTCTTCCTTGCCTCCGTCGGGCTTCTTCGAAGACTCGCCGTCCTTCTTGTCGCCGCCCGGCTTCTTGTCGCTCTTCGACTGTTGATCCTTGTCGTTCTTCTGCGACTTGTTGCGATCGCGGGAATTGGGCTTCGACTGTTCCTTGCTGCTCTTGTCGGAGTCGTTCTGCTTTTGGTCGTCGGAAGAGCCGCCCCCGCCGCCCTGCTGCTTCATCTGCTCGATGATCTTGTCGATGTCCTTCACGACCTGATCTTGGCGGCGCTTCAGCTTGTCGAGATCCGCCGCCCGCGCGGAAGCGTCGACGGCCCCGTCGCCGGGCGTCGCCTTCATGCGGTTCAGTTCGTCTTCGATCTTCTGAAGGTTGCGCTTCACCTGCCGCATGAGTTCCTGCGGGTCGGCGGCGCCTTCCTGTGCGAACGCGGACGCCGCGAGGATTCCGAACACGGCGAGCATCGTCGGGGTGCGTTTCATCGTCCTTCTCCGGGGCGCGATTCGGGGCCGTCGGGGGTGTCTTCGTTGCCGCCCTGCGGATTCGCCTTTTCGAGGAAGCGATCGAAGAGCGAGCGGATGTTGCTTTGACGGTGGGTGAGACGGTCGAGGATTTCACGCGATACCGGAGTCGACGTTCCCGTCGGATCCTTCGCGAAGAACTTCTCCGTCTCTTCCTTCATGGTGATCTGAAGGCGGCGCAGGAGCAGCAGGTCTTGGAGCATCGAAACGAGCGGCTCTTTCTGCTGCTGTTGTTGCTGATCCTGTTGCTGCTCCTCCTTCTTCATCTTCTTGCGGGCTTCGGTCTCGTCCTTGAGCGTCGTCTGCAACTGACCGAGGCCGGCGACGATGTCTTCTTCGACGGACTGGAGCAGCGGACCGGTTTCCTTCTGTTCCATCAGTTCCGCGGCACGCGTCATGTCGGCCTTCACGGTGTCGAGCAACCACGTGAAGGCGAGCACGTCTTCCTTCTTGAGGGCTTCGAGCATCGTGCCGAGTTGATCGCGGGAGGCGGTCTGTTTGTCTTGAATCGTCTTCAGATCGCGACGCTGCGTACGCCCGAGGCGTCCTTCCACTGCGCGCTCGCGGTCGAGGCGCACGGTTTCCTTGTTGATCTCGACTTGGACCTTGAGCAACTTCTCGATCTCTTCGCCGATCTTGAAGAGCAGTTCTTCCTGCTGAAGCCCGAGGTAGTCGTCCTTCTGCTCCTCGAGGTTTTCCTTCGCCTGATCCAAGTAGTCGATCGCTTCGTCCTGCTTCTCGACCGCTTCTTCGGCGGCTTCCTTTTCGTCGCGGCGCATCTTCTGCGACGCTGCGCCCATGGACTCTTGGGCCTTCGACGCGCCTTCGCCGCCTTTGGGCGAGACGTTCTTCAGGCTTTCGGCGAGCTTCTTCGTCTTCTCGGCGAGTTCCTGCTGTTTCGTCGCGAGGTCCTTCATGGCCTCGGCGTCCTTCGCGGCGTCCTTGGTGCGACCTCCCGCGGCCTTCTCCAAGGCGCTCGCGGCGCGGTCGAGTTGCTCGGCCGCTTCGCCGTCGGAGGCCTGAGCCGATCCCGATTGTCCGGATTCGGCTTGCTCCGCTCCGGCGCTCATCGCGGACGCCGCGGCGGAAGCGGCCGCGGCGGCTTCCTTCGCGGCGCCGTTGCCGGTTTGTTCGCGGAGGGCGTCGATGTCCTTCTTCGCCTCGTCCGTCTTGCGGGAAAGGTCGCGACGCTTCTTCGCGGCGGCTTCGGCTTCCTCCTTCTTGCGGGAGAGATCCTTCTTCGCCTTGCGAGCCTCTTCGGCGGCGCTCGCCGCGGCGGCCTTCGCGGCCTCGCGGGCCGCCTTCGCCGCGGCACGGTCACCGGCGGCGTCGGCGGCATCCGCCTTCTTCATTCGATCGGCCGCGTCGCGTAGCGCATCGGCGGCGGTGCGTGCGGCGGCCGCTTCCGGCGCCGCTTGCGGATCGGCGGCACCTTCCGACTTCGGGGAAAGCCCTTCCGCCGCTTGCTCCGCGGCTTCCGCAGCCGCGCGATTTTCCGCGGCGCCCGCCTGTCCGGCTTCTTCGGCGCGCGCGCCCGCGGTACGCGCGGCTCCGCGCAGCGCTTCCGCGGCCTTCTCGAGTTGTTCCGCCGCCGAGCGTGCCGACGACGCGCCCCTTTCGGGGGCGTCAGTCGCCGCCTTCGAGGCGGCGTCGAGCGCTTCCGCCGCGTTGCTCGCGGACTCCGCGGCGTCGTTCGCGGAGCGTGCCGCGTCGGCGTCCGACGTGGCCGCTCCGGCCTTCCGCGCATTTTCGGCGAGTTCCTTCGCGGCGTCGGCGAGCGCTTCCGCGGCCGACTTCCCGGCGCCCGGGGCGCGGGCTTTTCGAGCCGCGTCCGCCGCGGCCTTCTCCGCGGTCGCGGCGTCGGCCCCGGCGGTCTTCTGTGCGTCCGCGGCCTTCGCGCTTTCGCCGCGTGCGGCGGCTTCGGCGGCGTTCTTCGCTTCCGTCATCGCACGGAGCGCCGCGTCGCGCATCGCGTCGGCGTTCTTCTTCACGTCGGCCGCGGCTTTCGCCGCTTCGGCGCGCGCGGCGACGGCGGCCCCCTTCGGCGCGGAAGCCAAATCGCGCGCGGTCTCTTCGGCGGCGCGTGCGGCACGGGCTGCGGCGGCCGCGGCGGCGTCGGAGGCGGCTTTCGCGGCGTCCGCGGCGGTCTTCGACGCCTTGTCGGCGGCATCGCGCGCGGCGACACCCGCTTCACGCGGTTTCGACGCGGCCTCTTCGTTCGCGAGGCGAGCCGCCGCGAGGGCTTCGGCGGCCTTCTTCGCGGCGTCTTCGGCAGCGGCCAACGCCGCCGCCGCATCGAAACCCTTGGCGGTCGCTTCCGCGGCGCGGGCGAGTTGTTCGGCGCGCTTCGCCGCGGCGTCGAGGGCCGCGGCTCCCGCGGCGGCCGCCTCGGCCTTCTCCGCGGCGGCGCGTTCTTCCGGCGACTCGGCGGCTTCGGCGCGGCGCTTCAACGCTTCCGCGGCGGCTTCGAAGGCGGCGAGCGCTTCGTCGTCCGGGCCGGATCGACGCGCGTCGTCGCGGAGCGCTTCGGCCTGTCGCTTCAGATCGCGGAGTTTCTTCGCCGCATCTTCGAAGGCGCGCTTCTGGTCTTCCGTCAGCGCGTTGCGGATGTCTTCCGTCTTGTTGCGGAGTTCCTTCTGCTCGTCGGAGAGCATCTTCACGTCCGCGAGGGCCTTGTCGATCTCCGCGACCTTCTTGTCGACTTCGGAGTTCTGCGGCGGTTTCTCCTGAAGGATTTCCAGGATCGAGACCAGTCGGCCGAGCACCGCGTCCGCTTCGGCGAGGCCCGCGAGCCGTTCGTTCGCCTTGAGCTTGCCCGCGACGTCCGACATGCGGTCTTCCAACTTCGACGCGGCGAGTTCGTCGAGGCCGCGCTGCAAGAGCGCGGCGGCCTGATCACGGCCCTCTTCCGCCATGCGCGCCTTCAGTCGTTCCATGCGGGTGCGGAGCGACTTGAGACGGCGCAGCGCGTTCTCCTGCTCGCGGATGACCGACTGAAGTTCACGGTCGGTCTCGGCGACGTTGTCCTGCGCGGTCAGAGCCGCGCCGCAGAACGCGACGGCGAGGATGAAGAGATGACGGGGCATGACGGCCTCCTACTTGGTCGAGAGCTTCTCCGCCTTGCTGCGGATGCCCTTTTGGAGTTCGATCAGATCCTGCAGTCCTTGGACGACGTCGAGGTAGTCCTCCCAGGCGAGCAGGCGGTCTTCGAGGACGCGGAGGTCTTCGACGAGCGATTTCTGTGCGGCGAGTCCCGCGCGGATTTCGGCGAGACGCGCTTCGGGGGCGGCAGCGAGCGCCGCTTGGCCGAGTCGGCGTGCGGCTTCCGGCGAGGTCGTCGTCGCCGACTTGATGAACAAGTCGAGGATGTTGACGAGACGTCCCATGAGTTGCGCGTCGCCCGCCAAAGGCCGTGCGTCTTCGAGCGCGCGACCGTAGAGGAGAAGCCCGTCTTCGGAAGGCTTCGCGCGCCACGCCGCGAGCAGGTTCGCGAGGAGGCGATTGGTCAACGGACCCGGGTCGAGACGGTTGTAGAGGTAACCGTCGAAGACGCGCGCGAACTGGCGAGCCGATGCGGCGATCTCCGCCGAAAGACGGGACTGCGAGGTTTCGACGTTCTGCAGCGCCTTCACCGCGTCCGGCGCGACGCCGTCGCCGCCCGACGTCGCCTTCGCGAGCACGTCTTCGGTTTCGGCGAGGCGGATCTCCGCGAGGCGGACGAGATCGCGGACGCGATCGCGAAGACGCGTCTGCTTCTGCGCCAAGTCGCGTTCGACTTCCGCGCGCGGCTTCACGTCGACGGCGTATTCGGCGTCGCCGTACTGCCGTTGCGGTTCGGGCTTGTCGG
>JAFMJN010000167.1 GCA_017853435.1 Planctomycetota bacterium
TGGGGTGCGTGATCCGAATGAACGTGGTCCACGACGCCGGACTTCACGGCCTGAAGAAGGATCTCACGATCTTCCGCGAATTTGATCGGAGGGTTCACCTTCCACTCCGCTCCCCCGGCGACGACGTCGTCGTCGGTGAAATGAAGGTAGTGCGCACAGGTCGCGCCTGAAACGGGCAAGCCGTCTTCCTTCGCCCGACCGACGAGCATCGCCGCACGCCCCGTGGAGATGTGCGGAATGTTCAGCGGAACCCGGTATTCGCGACAAAGTTCCAACGCCTCGGCGACGGCGACCCATTCGGCGACTCGGGGACGCGACTTGACGTGCGACGCGATGTGATCCGGCAAGCCTTCCTTCGCCACCTGCACGATCGCGTCGGACTCGGCATGGATGGTGAAGACGCGCCCCAATCCGCGAAGCGCCGAAAACGCCTTCGACAGATCTCCGAGGTCCGTCACCGTGAGCGGACCGACCGACTTCGTCATGAACGCCTTGTAGGCGACGACGTAGTCGGCCATTCCGGCGAGTTTGTCGAGATTCTGCACTCCGACCGACCCGTAGATACCGAAGTCGACGCGAGCCTTCGGGGTGATCTCCTCGAGCTTGGCGCGCGCGACATCGGCGTCGGTGGTCAAAGGGATGTTGTTTTGGATATCGAGTACGGTCGTCACTCCACCCGCGGCGGCCGCGGCGGTTCCCGTGCCGAAATCCTCCTTGTCGGTACGTCCCGGGTCACGAAAGTGGACGTGGGTATCGATGGTTCCCGGATAGACCAGACGGCCCGCCGCATCGATACGCGTGCCGCCCGCGCGCGCGCGCAAGGGCTCGACGGCCAATGCCGCCACGCGCCCGTCCAAAACGCCGATGTTGCGCGTTTCGAACTTTCCGTCGAGATAGACGCGACCACCGATGATGACGAGATCGAATTCCACGTGTGTCCTCAGTCGTGAACGACGAGTTTTCCGAAGTGCAGTTTGCCCGCGCGGAGAACGTCACCCGTTTGAACGACGACGAGCCCCGCCGGGTCGACGATCTTGGTTCCGTTCAACGTCAATCCGCCCTGAGCGATCAACCGACGCGCGTCGGACTTCGACTTCAAGTGTCCGAGAAGCATCGCCAAATCCAACACCGCGTACCGCCCCTCCGCCCGTCGAAGACCGACGGGGACGACGACGTCGGGGAGGTCCGCCGGAACTTCCTTGTTCGAAAAGACGCGACGGAACCTCTCCACCGCCGCATCGGCCGCATCCGCTCCGTGGTACCGCGCGACGATGAAACGGGCGAGCGCCACCTTCGCGTCACGCGGGTGCCCGGTACACAGGCGCTCGATTTCATCGGAAGGGATGTCGGTGAGCAGCGTGAACCACGCACGCGTTTGGGCGTCCGGAAGACTCATCGTCTTTCCGAACATGTCGTCGGGGGCGTCGGAGATACCGATCGTGTTGCCGTAGGACTTCGACATCTTCTGGGAACCGTCGAGTCCGACGAGGAGCGGCAACGTCATGCACACCTGCGGCTCCTGACCGTCCGCCGACTGAAGATCCCGTCCGACCATCAAATTGAACAATTGTTCCGTACCGCCGAGCTCGACGTCGGCTTTGACCACGACGGAGTCGTACCCCTGAAGCAGCGGATACACGAGTTCATGGAGATGAATCGGCGTTCCGTCGCGGAAACGATTGCGGAAGTCCTCGCGCTCGAAGACTTGCGCGAGTGTTCGCTTCGAAAGAAGTCCGATCATCCCGAAGAAGTCGAGAGAGGCGAGCCACTCGCCGTTGCGCCGCACCTCCAACGTTCGGGGGTCGAGGATCTTGACCACCTGTTCGAGGTACGAAGCCGCGTTGCTCTCGACGACCTCGCGGGTGAGCTGCGGGCGCGTGGCGTTGCGACCCGTGGGATCGCCGACCATCGCCGTCGCATCGCCGATGATCAACACGGCGCGATGCCCGCAGTCCTGGAAGGCCCGAAGCCGACCGAGGGCCACCGTGAACCCGAGATGCAACATGGTGGCGGTCGGGTCGACGCCGAGTTTGACGCGCAACGGGACACCCGTCGCCACCGAACGCGTGAGCTTTCGACGGAGCTCCGCTTCCGAAACGATGTCGACGGCCCCTCGACGGAGGACGGCCATTTGGCGTTCCACTTCCGCACGCACTTCCGGATTCGTCGAAGCTTCGGTCACGGGACGGTTCCTTCTTCGAGGGCTTTGAGCCAAACCGCGGGATCGGCGGGCAAATCCTTCCCGGTTACGAGGCGGAGCGCAACGCAGGCTGCGACCCGGGACGAGAATGGCGGGCCCGAAGCCCCCTGTTCTTGCAGATGGGCCTTCAGCAGGTCGAAAGCCTTCGGCCGATCCGGCGCGTCGACGAGGGCGGCCGCCAACGGTATGTGCACCGCGCTGCGCTTGCGCAACGCTTCGGCGAGACGCTCGACCGGGGCAGCGGAGAGGTGTTCCCAGTTACGGGGAAACGCATCGATGATCGCGGGCTTCAGGACGACGGACCCGGGGAAGGACTCTCCCCCGACTTCGAGGCGGGCGGGCCAAAGGGTGGCCGAGACTGTAAATCGTCGCAGGGCGAGGGACGACGGGTTCCGATCGTCGGTTCCCATGGGGATGCGAAACGCTTTCCGCTCCCCGGGAGCCAAGACCACGTCCTCGCCGAGGGCCACCACATCGGTGCGACGATCGTCGACCCTCGACCCGTCCGCGGCGATTTCGACGCATTCCAATTTCAGATGAAGGGTCGTCGGTGAGGCTCCGGGCGCCTCGGAGGGAATGCGCAAATCCCTCCCGGAGAGGTTCACGAGAAGGACCTCCAACGTCACCGCACCGCCCACGGTCAGTCGGGACGGCTCCGCACGTACGAATCCGTCGAGAACGAGCGTCTGCAGCATCCGCCGTCGCACGTCGGTCCGAAGGGCCTCGAAGCGACGACGATCGGAAACGGAGAGTGGTCGGGCCAACCACGCTTCGGCCAAGGCCGAGGCGGCGTGCAGATCCCCCGCCGCCGAGAGGCGGCCGACCTCTTCCAAAGCGGCGGCGACGTCCTCCGCCGACGGGACGATCGGAGTCGGTCCTCCGGAAACGGCGGAAGGCCCGGCGGGGCGGCTTGCGACCGCACCCGACGGACCTTCGTCGCCGGCTTCCGCCGCGACGCACCCGAGGCACGTCGCGACGATCAACGGGAGAAGGAGTGCGCGCACGCGCACTCCATTCGAATCAACCTTCTTCGGTCGGCTCGGCATCGTCCGACGAGACTTCCTCGGTCGACGCGGTTTCGGCGGACTTGGGCTGACGCGGAGCCGCTTCGGTGACTTCGAGGAGCGTCAAACCGATCTTGCGCTCTTCCGGATTCACGCGAATGACCTTCACGCGCACCTTGTCGCCGACCGAGACCACTTCTTCGGGGTTGTTGACCTTCGTCTCGGAGAGTTCCGAGATGTGGAGCAACCCTTCGAGGTCGTTCTCGAGTTCGACGAAGACGCCGAAGTTCGTGATCTTCGTGACGGTGCCGTCGAGATCCGCACCGACGAGATACTTGTTCGGAATCTCGGATTCCCACGGATCTTCGGAGAGCTGCTTGAGGCCGAGGGCCACGCGCTTCTTCTCCTGATCGACCTGAAGGACGATCGCCTCGACCGTGTCCCCCTTCTTGAGGAGTTCGGACGGGTGAGCGACCTTCTTGGTCCACGACATGTCGGAAACGTGGAGGAGACCGTCGATGCCCTCTTCGATTTCGACGAAGGCGCCGAAGTTCGTGAGGTTGCGCACCTTGCCGCGGATGATCGTTCCGACCGGGTACTTGGTCTCGACGACGTCCCACGGATTCTCCTCGACCTGCTTCATGCCGAGCGAGATTTCCTGCTTCTGCGCGTTGACGTTGAGGACGACGACGTCGACGACCTGACCGGCCGAAACGAGCTCGGACGGGTGGTTGACGCGACGGGTCCACGACATCTCCGAGATGTGAACGAGACCTTCGACACCTTCTTCGAGCTTCACGAAGGCGCCGTACGACATCACGTTCACGATCTCGCCCTGGAGCTTCATTCCCGTCGTGTAACGGGCTTCGATGTTCTCCCACGGCGACGACGTCTTCTGCTTCAGGCCGAGAGCGATGCGTTCCGCTTCACGGTCGAACTTGAGCACCTTGACGTCGATCTGATCGTCGATCGCGAGCATCTCGGACGGATGATTGATGCGGCCCCACGACATGTCCGTGATGTGGAGAAGACCATCGATGCCGCCGAGGTCGATGAACGCGCCGAAGTCGGCGATGTTCTTGACGGTGCCGCGGCGAATCTGGCCTTCCGACAACGTGTCGAGGAGGTCCTTCTTGCGGGTCTCGCGGCTCTCTTCGAGCATCTTGCGGCGCGAGATCACGATGTTCATGCGGGCCTCGTCGATCTTGATGATCCGGGCCTCGACTTCCTTGCCGATGTACTGCGAAACGTCGCTCGCGCGACGGATTTCGATCTGCGACGCCGGGAGGAACACCGGGATGCCGATGTCGACGAGCAATCCACCCTTGATCTTGCGGGTGCACATGCCCTTGACGAGATCGCCTTCCTTGTGGGTCGCGATGATGCGCTCCCAACCACGGATGCGGTCGGCGCGGCGCTTCGAAATCTCCACCGAGGACGCGTCGGTCGCGACGTCGTCGACGTGGACTTCCACCTCGTCACCGACCTTCGGCGCACCTTCCGGGAACTCCGAGAGGTCCACCAAACCGTCCGCCTTGGCGCCGATGTCGATCGCGACCGAATCGCGGTCGATGCGCACCACGCGGCCCTTGACGATGCCGCCGGTCTTCGGGGTGCCTTCGCCCGACGAGGCGATGACGGTGGCGAGATCGCCTTCTCCCGCGAGCGCCTGCGCGAGGAGCTTTTCGATGTCGTCGTTGTTCGCCGACCACTTCTTGACGGTTTGGCGCGAATTCTTGCTGGTCATATCGATCCTTCCGACGCACCGATCGTGCGACGGCGGGGCCTCTTCATCCATTTCGAAACACCACCTTGGTGTTCCGCGGGAGACGCCGACGACGGGCCCGTACCGTCGGTCGCATCCCTGCCACGTGCTTATCGCCCGGGTGGCACCAGGCCGGACAGCCGATCGACTACCTCATCGATGGTCAGACCCGACGTATCCACGAGGATTTGGTCGTCCGCCCGCCGAAGCGGAGCGGTTTCGCGGGAAGAATCGAGACGGTCCCGCTCCTTCATCCGCGCCACGAGCACGTCGACCGAAACGTCCTCGCCGCGCGCGGAGAGTTCGAGCCGTCGACGTTCCGCCCGGGTTTGCGGCGCCGCGTCGAGGTACACCTTCACGTCCGCAAGCGGAAAAATGACGGTGCCCATGTCGCGTCCCTCGCACACGAGGTCGGCCCCCTCGGCGCAACGGCGTTGAAGCCCGGTGAGGGCCGAACGCACTTCCGCCTTCGAAGCCACCTCCGAGACGTTCGTGGAAACGCGCTCGGAGCGGATCTCCGTGGTGACGTCGACTCCATCGAGAAGAACGGTTTTCCCCTCGCCGAAGGCGATGCGGAGTCCGGTCGCGAGGCGACCGAGCGCCGCACCGTCCGACAACGGAACCCCGCGCTCGATGGCCGCCAACGTGACGCAGCGGTAGAGCGCCCCCGAATCGAGAAACCGAAACCCGAGACGCTCCGCCAAGAGGCGCGCGACCGTGCTCTTTCCCGATCCGGCAGGTCCGTCGATGGTGACGATCACAACGACTTCGGAGACGGACCTTCAAAGCCCACCTCCGAGAAGGAAACCCTAACTCGTTTCCCCACCGGCAAAAAGGGTCAAAGTCGGACGATCCGAAGGTCGTTCCCGTCGAAATGCAGGCAATTCGGCCCCTCTTCCCAGGCGCCGGTCGTGAAAAGGCGCGTTCCGGGGCGGTTTTCGATCGGCGTTTCCGCCAAATGATGGATATGCCCGCAAATCACGTAGTCGTAGGACTTTCGGCGAAGCAGCGTCTCCACCCCGCGAAGGATCGTGCCGAGGCGGTTCTTTCCGGCTCCCCGAAGAGACGCCATCTTCCGGGAGGAGTGACGGCGGTACCCACGGGCCAATGCACCGGCGACGAAGAGCGGCAACGCCTTCACGAGCCACGTCACCGGGGGAAATCTGAGAACGATGCGTGACACGAGGTACGAGCGGTCGTCGAGACAAAACTGGTCCCCATGCGACAGGTGGGCGACGCGCGGCCCGAGCTCCACCTCGATCTCG
>JAFMJN010000168.1 GCA_017853435.1 Planctomycetota bacterium
TGAAGGCGACCCGCGACGACGGGGCGATCGTGGCGGGCAAGGATGCTCCGATCGATGTGACGGTGACTCCCGCCGCGACGGCCAAAGCTCCGGTCGCCGTGCGATTCTGGATCGGCACCCGTGACGCCAAGGGTTCGGTCAAGGCGCGCGCAGCGATCGAAGACCCCAAGGAACCCACGCGTTGGCACACGCATGCCGAGATCCCGAATCCGCTTCCGACCGACGCGAAGTTGTGGGTGGAAGTCGAAGCGGTGGGCGGTGCGAAGTCCATCGAATCTTTCGATCTGAAGCGCTGATCCCGGGGCGGATCGCCGTCCCGGCGTCCGGGCGATCTCAGGGGGCGTCCTTTCGTCCCCGAGGGCGAAATCCCGGGACGATCGGGGCGTTGAAGAAGGGTGGTCGCGGGTGCGGCCACCCTTCTCGCTTTTTTCGACGGATGAATCGCCGATGAACGTTCTTCGCACGCTCGGTTCGGGCTTGTTGTTGATGGCGGCCCTCGTGGCTCAGGACGGTGGGGGCGCTACGCCGTCCCATAGCCACCGACACCCGCACGTCCACAGCCATGCGCTCGAAGATCACGAGCATGCGGAATCCGATCTCAAGGAGTGGACGTCCTCCATGACCGGGGAGGTGGTGCGCGGTACGTACCTCGCGTCCCGCGAGGGGTGGGTGTCCATCGAGAAGGCCGACGGCGGTGTCGTTCGCATGCCGTTGGCCGAATTGGTGGAAGAAGACCGCGCCCTCGTGCGCGCCACCATCGCCCGGATTCGGGCGTTCAACGAAGAGATGGTCGCGCGGGCGAGCGCCGCGCAGGGCGACAAGCCGGTTCAGGCCGAGATCTTCGAAAAGTTCGCACCCGCGGTGAAAACGCGGTGGGATGACCGCTGGCTTTACGTCGAATCGGACGGGCTCCCGCACGACCCGCTCCCGCACCAACTGATGGTCGGGATCGTGCGTTGGCAACAACAGGTGCCGTTGCCGCAGCCGTACACCGGCACGAACGCGTGGCAGATTCCGTTGAAGCCCGTGATGGCGGACGCCCCGATTTCGGGGAAGAAGGCGCTGCTTCGCGGCGCGATCGCGCTCGCCGCCAACGGCGTTCCGATTTTCAACGCGTTGACCAATCGCGGCGAAGATGCGCTGCTCGCGGGCGAACTCGACGAGTTCGGTGGGCACTGCGGTCGCGGCGACGATTACCACTATCACATCGCTCCGTTGGCGCTCGCGAAGGTGCTCGGTCCCGGAAAGCCCATCGCCTACGCGTTGGACGGTTTCCCCATCTACGGGCTCTTCGATCCGAAGGCGTCGTCGACCGCGGCGGACGCTTGCCCGCTCGGCGGCAAGGAAGCCCTCGACGATCTCAACGGTCACTACGCGGCGGACAAGGACGGCACGCGCGGCCTTTATCACTATCACGCGAGCAAGGGGTACCCGTACATCAACGGGGGCGTTCGCGGCAAAGTCACGGTCGTGGACGACCAAATCGAACCGCAGCCCAAGACGCGTTCGGTTCGTCCGTGGCTCACGGCGTTGCGCGGCGCGAAGATCACCGGGTTCAAGACGCTCGGACCGCAGGCGTGGGAACTCGAATACATGATCGGCGACGCCAAGTTCTTCGTGCGCTTCCGCATCGAGGACGGCAACAAGTTCATTTTCGATTTCGTCGGTGCGGACGGCAAGGTCAAGACCGAGACGTACACGCCGCGCCAAGGTGGCGGAGGCGGTGGCGGTGGCAACCGCGAACGCGGGGGTGAGCGCGGGGGGAACGGCGGTGGTCCCGGAGGCGGCCGCGGCGGCAACGGAGGCGGCGAACGTCCGCCGGAAGAGGGAGGCGCGCGACCGTCCGGAACGCCGTCGAAGCCCTGGATTCTCGTTCATGCGAAGGAAGTCGACAAAGACGGCGACGGGGCCGTCACGCGCGCCGAAATGACCGAACAGGCGCGTCTCGCCTTCGATGCGTACGACCGCAATCAGGACGGCAAACTCATCCCGACCGAATACGACCGCGCGCAGGGTGCACGCGCACCGCGACTGCCCTTGGGCGGTTTCGTGCAATTGCACATGCGTGAACTCGATCCCGACGGGGACGGCGACATCTCGCGCGACGAGATGATGGGGCAGGTGCTCAAGATCTTCGACAAGTCGGATCGCAATCGCGACGGACGGATCGACGATGCCGAGTTGGGAACCTCCGAAGCCTCGCCGCCTCCGCCGCAGGACGGAGCGGAATCGCGTCCGCGCGGGCGTCGCAACGAAGGCGGCGGGAACCGTCAAGGTGGAGGGCGCCAAGGCGGGCTCTCGGCACAACTCGCGGCCTTCAAGATGGACGTTCCCGCTCATCCGTTCGATCTATTTCTCGTGAATCCCACGAAGGACTCGGTCGGAGTCAGCGTGATGACGGCATCCGACGCCGAGGGGTGGATCGAGTGGGGTGTGCCCGGCAAGCCGCCCGCGAAGACGCAGCCGTCGACGTTCAAGGCGGGCGAGCCGCTACTCATCCCGTTGTCGGGATTGAAGGAGGCGCCCGCTTGGGAGTACCGATTCAGATATCGGACGTTGGACGCGGATGGAGAGCCCGTCGAGAAAGAGCCGATTTCGAGCGACCCCTACACGTTCCGCACCCCGCGGACGCCCGGCGACGCGTTCGCGTTCACGATTCAAGCGGATTCGCACCTCGATACGAACGTGATGCCCGAGGCGTACGTGAAGACGCTCAAGAACGCATCGGCGGACAACCCCGACTTTCACGTGGATCTCGGCGATACCTTCATGACGGACAAGCGTCGCGACTACAAGGAGTCGTTACCGCAGTACCTCGCGCAGCGGTGGTACTTCGGCCATCTCTGCAGCCGGGCCCCGTTGTTCATGGTCCTCGGCAATCACGACGGCGAGTACGGATACAACAAAGGTGCCGACGACATCGCCGCGTGGTCCTTCGGAAATCGCACGAAGTACTTCCCGCCGCCCGCGATCGACCGTGAGGGAGGCTTCTATACGGGTAAGACCTCTTGGAAGGACGGAGAGGGCGGCAATTGGTACGCCTTCGAGTGGGGCGATGCGTTGATCGTCGCTCTCGATCCCTACACGCCGACGCGTCAACGACCGCGCGGCGGCGGCGGGCGTGGGGGAGAGTCCGGCGAAACGACGCTCTCCGATGCCAACTGGAATCTGACGTTGGGCAAGGCGCAGTACGACTGGCTCTTGAA
Organism: Planctomycetota bacterium; assembly: GCA_017853435.1. Taxonomy (GTDB): domain Bacteria; phylum Planctomycetota; family CAIWVZ01; genus CAIWVZ01. The sequence continues at coordinate 3,207 of JAFMJN010000168.1, forward strand.
GACGCTGTCGTCGTCGAAGGCCAAATACAGATTCGTGTTCATCCACCATCTCGTGGGTGGGCTCGGAAGCGCGACGCGCGGAGGCGTCGAATCCGCTCCGTACTTCGAATGGGGCGGAAAGAACGCCGACGGTTCGGACGGGTTCGCGGCACGGCGACCCGGTTGGGCGATGCCGATCCATGCGGCCCTCGTGAAGTACGGCGTCAACGCCGTCTTCCACGGGCACGATCACCTCTATGTGCAAAGCCAGCTCGACGGCGTGATCTACCAGTGCGTGCCCCAGCCGGGCAACCCGCGCGGCGGCACGCGCAGTGCCGAAGAATACGGGTACAAATCGGGGACGATTCTCGGCAGCCCCGGATATCTCCGCGTCCGCGTCGGTGCGCAAAACACGAAGGTGGAGTTCGTCCGGACATCGTTGGCTTCCGAAAATCGCGGAACCCGTCGCTCGGGAGACGAGGCCAACGGAACGGTTCTGCATGCGTGGGAGACGCCTGCGCGGAAGTAGTTGTCCCGCACGGGGTTCCGCCGTTCGCCACGGTTACCATAGACCTATGGCGGAAGACTGGGACTTCTACATGTGTCGCGTCGACGGGAAGCTCGCGTCGATGGCGTTGGATCTCGGGCTCGCGGCGACGGCGCCGGACGCGGGACGGCCGCTCATGGGATTCGTGAGAATCCCGCTCCTCGTCGCACGTCCCGACGGACTCTCGGATCGTACGGAGTTCGATCGCCTCGAAGAGATCGAAGAAGCGTTGATCGCATCCGTGGTTCCCGCCGTCGATGCGACCTACGTCGGTCGCTGCACGACGGAAGGACACCGCGACTTCTACTTCTACTTCGCGTCGCGCTCGGGGCTCGATGCGGCGGTCGGCGGCGTCTTCGCGCGATTCGCCGCCTACCGCCCCGAGATCGTCGTCGGTGAAGAGCCCGGTTGGGAAACCTATCTTCATTGGTTGTTTCCCGGTCGCGACGACCTGCAATCCATCATGAATCGCCGTGTCTGCGACAATCTCGAGAAGCACGGCGATACGTTGACGAAGCCTCGCGAGATCATGCACTGGGCCTACTTCCCGTCGTCGGAGGCCGCGGATCGATTCGCGGCGGCGATCGCCGAGAAGGGCTTCCGGATCGAAGAGAAGATCGATCCCGCGGCGGAACGGCACGGGTTCGGAGTTCGCTTCGCCCGCGCGGATGTTCCCGGTCGTGACCGGATCGACGCGCTGACCGGCGAGATCTTGGACGGCATCGCTCGCGAAGGGGGAGACTACGACGGTTGGGAAACGTTCGTCGAGCGGAACGAGCCGTGAACGTGGATTCCCTGCGACCTAAGTTCGAAGTCGACGCCGCTTTTTCGATCGAGGGTTCAGCCTGCACCCGTGTCGCAACGCCGCAACCCTTCGCGGTTTGGGGTTAACTACTTCGTATGTGCGGCATCGCGGGAATCTTCGATACACAGGCGCGGAGGGAACCGGATCGGGCCATCCTGCATCGGATGAACGAATCCCAGTTCCATCGCGGCCCCGACGAAGGAGGGCTGCATCTCGAACCCGGTACCGGATTCGCCCATCGTCGCCTTTCGATCATCGATCTTTCGACGGGGCAACAGCCGCTCTCGAACGAAGACGGCACCGTTTGGATCGTGTTCAACGGCGAGATCTACAACTACAAGGATCTCATCCCGGAACTCCAAGCGGCGGGCCATGTGTTCCGCACGCGCAGCGATACGGAAGTCATCGTGCACGCTTGGGAGGAGTGGGGCGAAAAGTGCGTGACCCGCTTCCGAGGCATGTTCGCCTTCGCGTTGTTCGATCGCAAACACGACACCCTTTTCCTCGCGCGTGACCGCATGGGCGTGAAGCCCATGCATTACGCGATCTTGAGCGACGGTTGGCTTTTGTTCGGCTCGGAGTTGAAGGCGCTCCTCGCGCACGGAGGCATGGATCGATCCATCGAGATCCAGGGGATCGAGGAGTATTTCGCCCTCGGCTACGTCGCGGAACCGAGGACGATCTTCCGGCAAGCGGCGAAACTGCCGCCCGCGCATACGCTGACCATTCAACGTGGGAAGCCGATCCCGCGGCCGGTTCCCTACTGGGACGTTCGTTTCACGAACGACGCGAAGATCTCGGAGCAAGATGCGATCGCCGAACTCAGGCGTCGCCTGACCGAGTCCGTGAAGTTGCGGATGATCTCGGAAGTTCCGCTCGGCGCGTTCCTCTCCGGGGGTGTCGATTCGAGCGCGGTCGTCGCGACGATGGCGGAACTTTCGGACGAACCCGTGAACACCTGTTCCATGGCGTTCGACGATCCCGCCTTCAACGAATCCGCGTTCGCGTTGGAAGTCGCCCGGCGGTTCAACACGCGCCATCACGTCGAAACCGTCGCCAGCGACGACTTCGATCTCATCGACACGCTCGCCGAACTCTACGACGAGCCGTATTCGGACAGCTCCGCCATTCCGACCTACCGCGTGTGCCAACTCGCCCGCGCGAAGGTGACCGTCGCCTTGTCCGGCGACGGCGGCGACGAAACGTTCGGCGGCTATCGACGCTATCGTTTGCACCTCATGGAAGAACGGATGCGGCGATTCCTGCCGCTCGGACTGCGTCGACCGGTCTTTCGAACGTTGGCGGCGTTGTATCCGAAGGCCGATTGGGCGCCGCGCTTCCTCCGCGCCAAGACGACCTTCCAAGGGATCGCTCGGACCTCCGTCGAAGGGTACTTCCATTCGATGTCGATCCTGCGCGACGACGCGCGGTCCGCGCTCTACAGCCGCAAACTCAAGGCGAGTTTGGGTGGTTACAGCGCCCGAGCCGTCTTCGAGCGCCCTGCCGCGACGGCCGGAACCGATGATCCGTTGGCCCTCATTCAGTACATCGACTACAAGACCTACCTCGTCGGCGACA
>JAFMJN010000169.1 GCA_017853435.1 Planctomycetota bacterium
CCGATTGCACGTTCTGCGAGTTCTACCGACGTCCGGGCGACAAGGAGGCTTACGTTCTTCCGAAGGACGCCATGCGCGCGAAGCTCTCCGAGTTGCGCGCGGCGGGCGGCACGCGCGTCCTGCTTCAAGGCGGTCACAACCCCGATCTTCGGATCGAGTGGTACGAGGAACTCCTTCGCTTTCTGACCGACGAGTTCCCCGACATCCGCCCGGATGCGTTCTCCCCGCCCGAGATCGAACACCTCGCGCGCCTCGAAGGACTTTCGACCCGCGACGTCCTCGTGCGTCTTCGGGAGGCCGGCTTGAAGGGACTTCCGGGCGGCGGCGGAGAAATGCTCGACGACGAAATCCGTCGCCGCGTTTCGCCGAAGAAGACGATGTCGGCGGAGTGGCTGCGCATCATGGGCGAAGCGCACGAACTCGGACTTTCGACGACGGTGACGATGGTCTTCGGTTTCGGCGAAGAAGTGCGTCACCGCTGCAACGCGTTCGCGGCGATCCGCGATCGCCAGGACCTCTCGCTTTCGCGGTTCGGACGCGGCTTCGTCGGATTCGCTTCGTGGCCCCTGCAGCACGAAAGCCGTTACGGCGAGCTTTGGGGCCTCAAGAAGGGCGTCAAACTCGGCGCCGAACCCGACGAATATCTGCGCCACGCGGCTTTCGCGCGCGTGTGGTTGGACAACGTGCCCCACATGCAGGCGTCGTGGCCGACGATGGGCGTCGACGTAGCCGCACGGGCACTGCTCGCCTCGTGCGACGATATGGGCGGTACGATGATGGAAGAGAACGTCGTCTCGCAAGCGGGAAGCGTCCACGCTTCCGCCAGCGAAACCGCGTTGCGCGACGCCATCGTCGCGGCGGGGTTCACGCCCCGAAAGCGCGACACCGCCTACGCGCTGCTCTAGTCCGCGGTCGATTCGGAAGCGACGCCGAGCAAGCCGGACGTGTGGACGTCCCAGGCGACGAGCCATTCGGCCAGCGTGACCGTCCCGCCACCGGGCACCGTGACGGCCGCGGCGAGGTCCATGTCCGCGGGAGCGCCGAGACGCGCCAATCCGCGACGACGCGTGTGCATGAAACGCACCGCTTCTTCCGCGCCGTCACGCGCGACGGGGGTCGCCGCTTCGCTTTCGAATCCGGGCTTTCCCGACGCCGTGAGAGCGGCGGGAAGGAAAAGTTCCAAATCCGACTTCGTAGCCATCTCGAATTTCGCACCCCCGTCGCGTCCGAGAGCGGCGAGAATGTCTTCGGCGCGTTCCGCGACGAGCGCGAGATGACGGATCGCACGGCGCGCCGCGGTTGTCGAAATCGATGCGGTCACTGCAGATCCTTCACGATGTCGGGGAGCAGCGGACGCGCGATTTGCGACATCAGCGCCCGGTTCGAACCCTCGCCGACGCGCGTCACGAACAAATCGTCGTGATGGCGGATCAGTCCGAATTCGTCGAGGCATGCGACGCCGCCGCAAATTTCCATGGCTTCGAGCAGAAGTTCCGAGGCGCGACGCGAACATGCGATCTTGACCTTGGCGGCCTGCTCGCGCGTGAGCGTCCCCTTCGCGTAGAGCCCGAGGAGATGCGTGAGCCAAGTCAATCCCTGTTCGACCGCGAGATCGAGTTCGAAGACCACGTCCTGCACGCGTTGGAAGCGACCGATCGCCTTGCCGTCGAACTGGATGCGTTCCTGAACGTAGGTCGCGACCTTGTCGAGCGCGAACGCGGTCGACGCGACCGCCAGCGATGCGACGAAGAGTCGACCGCCGTTGAGCGTTTCCGCCATCACTTTGAATCCGCCGTTCAAAGCACCGAGGATCGCGTCGTCGCCGACTTCCACGCGGTCGAAGGAGATGGATCCGGTGGACGATTGACGCCACACCATCTTCCCTCCCATTTCTCCGTAAGTCACTCCGCGGGCGTTCATCGGAACAAGGAAGCAAGTGGAACGATGCCCCTTGCGGCCCGACGGTTCGGTCAGGGCGTGCACCACGACATGGCTCGCCCAACGCGCGTTGGTCGACCAGCACTTCTCGCCCGTGATCACCCAACCATTGCCGTTGCGGACGGCCTTCACCTCGGGATTCGCCGCATCGGAACCGCGTCCGGGTTCCGACAGTCCGAAGACGAACATCCGGCGACCCGCCGCCAAATCGGGAAGGTGCGCGCGCTTCTGCGCTTCGGTTCCGAAAAGCTGCAACGGCTTCGAACCGAGGGACGTGGCCGCTCCGGGCGTGATCGCGACGGAATGGCTGTGGTACCCGAGCGCCAACCCCATGAGGACGAGGTCGAGTTGCGAACCGCCTTGCCCGCCGTATTCCGATTCGATGGGCAAGCCGAAGAGGCCCATCTCTCCCATCTTCGCGATGGCGTCGTCGGGCACGAGCCGATGCTCGCGTTCCCAACCGAGCAGGTGCGGCGCGATCTCGGAGTCCCCGAAATCCGCCACGGCGCGGTAGAACGCGAAACGGTCCTCGTCGAGGAGTTGTTCGAGGTACGTGTCGATGCGCCGACGTTGGGTGCTCATACGGTCGGTTCCGGTGCGCCGGACTCCTGTTGCGAGGCTACGCCCCGACGGCATGATCGACAAGCGCAAACCCGCCTCCCTCGGCGGGTTCGGTCCGCTACGATCGTCTCCGTGTCCCGCCCTATCGGAACTCTCGGTGTCCTCTCCGTAACCTGCCTCTTCGCGCTCCTTCAGGGATGCGCGTCGACGGCCCCCCGCACGGTCCCCGAACGGTCCGCCTACGCGCGGACTTCGACCTCGGAAGACGTGGCGATGTTCGTCGACGCGTGCGTCGCCGCCTCGCCACGCCTCCGTCGCGTCGGTCTCGGCACGACGAGCGAGGGCCGCGACATGATCGGTGTTCTCAGAGCGAATCCCCCCGTCGATTCGCTCGACGACGCGCGGCTGCGATCCGAGCCGAAAGTCGTCGTGATGGCGAATATCCACGCCGGGGAAGTCGAAGGGAAAGAGGCCGTTCTCGAACTGTTACGACGCGACGCGTTCGAAGACGGATTCCCGGAAGCGAACGGGTGCGTCGTGTTGTTCATCCCGAACTACAACGCCGACGGAAACGATCGAATGTCGCGTCGCGAGCGTCCCGATCAGGCGGGCCCCGTCGAAGGCGTAGGGCGTCGCCGAAACGCCCGTGATCGCGACCTGAATCGCGACTACATGCGTGTGTGGGAACCGGAAACCCGAGCACTGCTCGCCGCCGTCTCCCGAATCGACGCCGACGTCGTGATGGATCTCCACACCACGAACGGTTCGTTCCACGGCTACGACCTCACCTATGCGGGCCCGCTTTCGCCCGCGACGGCGCCGCCGATCCTCGGCATCACGCGGGGGCGCCTTCTCCCCGATCTCCGGGCGGCGATGCATCGACGCGGCTGGGCGACGTTCGACTACGGCAACTGGAGAGACCCGCAGGATCCGTCCAAAGGTTGGGAGTCGTTCGAGCCCCACCCGCGGTTCGGAACGACTTACTTCGGGCTCTGCAACCGTTTCACGATTCTCTCGGAAGCGTACAGCCACGACCCTTTCGACCGGCGCATCGCGTCGACGCGGGCGTTCGTCGAAGAAAGCCTCGGGTGGATCGGCCGCAACGCCGCCGAAACGATCGAAGCGCGACGCACGGCGGCCCGCTTCTCCGGATTCCTCGCGGGTCAATCACTGCCCACGCGGGCGACGTTCGCGCGCACCCACGAAGCGGAACCCGTTCCCGTCGGATCCGTGCGCGAAATCGCCGACCCGGTGACCGGCCTCGTACGCCAGTGGGACACCGGCATATCGACGCCCCTGCCGATGCCGGTGTGGGCGTGGTTCGACGGCACCGACGAACGCTCCGTCCCCGATGCGTGGATCGTCGTCGGCGACATGGATGCGGCCGCGAAGGTCCTCGACGTCCACGGCATCCCGTACGTGCGTCGGACGACCGAGCAAACGACCGACGTCGAAGTGCCCGTCATCGAAGGCCGCCGCGAAGGGAGTTGGGCCGACATCCGCAAAGTGCGCCCCTTCAAAGTGACGCTCGCGAAGGAACGCAGGACGATCCCCCGAGGGGCGTTGGAGGTCCCGTCGACGACGCCGTTGGCGCGCCTCGCCTTCCATCTACTCGAGGCGGACACCGACGACGGTCTCGGCGCCTGGGATCACGTCCGCCCGGTGAACCTCCCCGCGGAGGACGGAAAGGAACGCTCCGTGCTTCCGATTCTCAGGATCACGAAGGCGGACGGTCGAGGATGACGTATCAGAAGGATGGGCACCGCGGAGGCGGTTACCCAAGACGGGGACACCACGATGGCGAGTGATGCGGCACGGATGCGCGAAGTGTTGGAAAACGTGCTCAAGTCGGAATCCGGCTGGGTGGAACTTCGTTGGCACAGGAAGTCGTCCCGCGGAATCGGCGTCGAAGACGGCCGCGTCGCCAGTGCGAGCGCCCGCCACGAAGACGGCATTTCGGTCCGCGTGATCGAGGACGGAACGTTCGGACACTCGTCGTCGAGCACCGTGGACGTCGCCTCCATCAAGTCGGCGATCGCGGCGGCGCGCGCGGCGGCGAAGGCGGCGGCGTCGCGGCGCCACCTGAAGTTGCCCGTGCTTCCGTCGGGGCAACTCGCGCGCGGAGATTTTGGTGCGGAAGGCGTCGCCGACGTGCTGAGGCGCCCCTTGGAAGAGAAACTCGCGGTCGCCCGCGACGCCGAGAAGGCCGCGAAGGCGGCGTCGAGCGCGATCAGTTCCGCGAACGCCGCGTATTCGGAAATCCACGAGGCGAAGGCGATCGTGACGAGCGACGGGGCTTCGGCTTCCTTCGAACTCGTGCGTCCCGAATTCCGCGTGACCGCGATCGCGATGCGCGACGGCATCCGGGAAGTCGGCACCCGTACGCGCGGCGCCACCGGTGGTTGGGATTGTCTGTTCCGCGGCGGAAACGATACGGCCCTCGCCGAAGCCGCCGCGAAGACGGCCGTCGATCTTCTGAAAGCTCCGCGCCCCGAAGGTGGGCGGCGGACGATCATTCTCGACCCCTCGATCGTCGGACTCTTGGTGCACGAAGCCATCGGGCACACCGTCGAAGCGGACTTCGTCGCCGCCGGATCCGTCGCCGCGGGCAAGCTCGGCACGCGCGTCGCGTCCGATCTCGTCACGCTGTGCGACTCGGGAAAAAGTGAACATCAAGACGGCGCGGGCGGCACCATCCCCGTGGACGACGAAGGGGTGGTCGCGGGGCGCACCTGCATCATCGAACGCGGCGTCCTTCGGAGTTACCTGCACGATCGCGAATCGGCGGCCCGCGCGGGTGTCGCTCCGACGGGCAACGCCCGAGCGTTCACGTTCGAGGACGAACCGCTCATCCGCATGCGGAACACCTACATCGAACCCGGAGCGACTCCGTTCGAGGACATCGTCGCGTCGACGGCGGACGGGTATCTGCTCGAAGGCCCGAAGAACGGCCAAGCAGACGCCACGGGAGAATTCATGTTCGGCGTGGAACGCGCGTGGCGCATCCGCAACGGCAAGGTCGTCGGACTCGAAAAGGGCGTGACGGTTTCCGGCATCGCCTTCGAAACGCTCATGAGCGTCGACGCCGTCAGCCGCGAATTCCGTTGGGATCTCGGGTCCGGTTATTGCGGCAAGGGACAACTCATGAAGGTCGATGCGGGTGGACCGTACGTCCGATGCCACGCATTGCTCGGGAGTGCCTCGTGAACCTCTCCGTCGACACGCTGAAGGACATCGCGAAGGATGCCGTCGCACGTGCCGTCGCGCGCGGGGCCGACGAGGTCGAGGTTTGCATCTCCCGGCGGCGTCACGCGGTCGCGCAGATCCGCGCCGGCGACATTCTCGGTGGAAAGTCTTCCGATTCGACGACGATCGGAATCCGCGTCATCGACGGACGCCGCGTCGGATTCGCGACGGTCAACAACGTCGACCGTATCGACGAAGCGATCGGCGACGCGTTGACGTTGGCCCGCGTCTCCCCCGCCGATCCCCATGCGGGACTCCCGGACGCGACGCCGACTCCCGACTTCGTGCCGCGTCGTGACGACGCCCTCGACGAGGTCGACA
>JAFMJN010000170.1 GCA_017853435.1 Planctomycetota bacterium
CGGCGGCGCGGTGTATTCGCCCGCCATCACCGATTTCATCGTGATGGTGGAGAACACCTCCTACATGTTCATCACGGGCCCCAACGTGGTGAAGACCGTCACGCACGAAGACGTGACGTCGGAAGAACTCGGCGGCGCGTCCGTCCACGCGGCCAAGTCGGGCGTGGCGCACATGACGGCCGGTACCGACGCGGAGGCGTTGGCGCGCGTCCGCGATCTTTTGTCGTACCTCCCGTTGAACAACACGGAAGATCCGCCTCGGACGGTGTCGAAGGACGCCGCCGACCGCGCGGCTCCCGAACTCGACGCCATCGTGCCCGAGAATCCGAACCGTCCTTACGACATGAAGGACGTGATCGGCCACATCGTCGACGACGGCAAGTTCCTCGAAATTCAGCCGGAGTTCGCCCGCAACATCATCTGCGCGTTCGCCCGCATCGACGGGCGCGTCGTCGGCATCGTCGCGAATCAGCCCGCGGTTCTCGCGGGGGTGCTCGACATCGACGCGTCCACGAAGGGCGCGCGCTTCGTCCGTTTCTGCGACTGCTTCAACATTCCTCTGGTGGTGTTCGAAGACGTCCCCGGATTCCTTCCGGGGGTTTCGCAGGAGCACGGGGGCATCATCCGCCACGGAGCGAAGTTGCTCTACGCCTTCTGTGAAGCGACCGTGCCGCGCATCACCGTCATCACGCGCAAGGCGTACGGCGGTGCCTACGACGTGCTCAATTCGAAGCATATTCGCGGCGATCTGAATCTCGCGTGGCCCACGGCGGAAGTCGCCGTCATGGGGCCGAAGGGCGCGGTCGAGATCATCTTCAAACGGCAGATCGACGAAGCGCCGGATCGAGCGGCCGAAGAAGACCGATTGATCCGCGACTACAAGGACAAGTTCGCGAGTCCGTTCGTCGCCGCGGCGCGCGGGTACATCGACGACGTGATCGAACCTCGGGAGACGCGCTCGCGCCTCGCGAAGGCGTTGCGTCTTCTCGAAAGCAAGCGCGACCGTAATCCGCCGAAGAAGCACGGGAACATTCCGCTGTGAAGCCCCCCGCCCATCCCCTCAAAAAGGTGTTGATCGCCAACCGCGGTGAAATCGCGTTGCGCGTGATCCGCGCCTGCCACGCCCGAGGAATTCCGACGGTCGCGGTCTACAGCGACGCCGATCGGAACGGTTTGCACGTACGCCTCGCCGACGAGGCAGTCCATATCGGACCTTCGGCGCCGCGGGAGTCGTATCTCGTCCACGAGAAGATTCTCGAAGCGGCACGGATCTCCGGTGCGAACGCGATCCATCCGGGTTACGGATTCCTCTCGGAAAATGCCGCCTTCGCCGCGAAATGCCGCGACGCCGGAATCGTCTTCATCGGGCCGCCGCCCGAAGCCATTCGTGCGATGGGCGACAAGATCCAGTCGCGCTTGCGGATGAAGGCGGCGGGAGTGCCCGTCGTCCCCGGCGAAGACGCGGTGAACGAAGACACGCTCGAAGAGGCGGCCACCCGCGTCGGCTTCCCGTTGATGCTGAAGGCGTCCGCGGGCGGCGGCGGCAAGGGAATCCGCATCGTGCGCACGATGTCGGAACTTCGTGAGGCGTTCGAACGCGCGCGTGCGGAAGCCGAGAAAGCCTTCGGCGACGGCACCGTCTTCCTCGAGCGATTCGTGGAAGGACCGCATCACGTCGAAGTCCAGGTGTTCGGCGACCACCATGGGAACATCGTCCACGTCTTCGAGCGCGAGTGCTCGGTTCAGCGACGTCACCAGAAGGTCGTCGAAGAATCGCCGTCGCCTTTCGTGACCCCCGACCTGCGGGCTCGTATGTGCGAGGCCGCCGTCGCGGCCGCCCGCGCGGTCGGCTACGTCAACGCGGGAACGGTGGAATTCCTCGTGGACGCGCGGCGCGAGTTCTACTTCCTCGAAATGAATACGCGGCTCCAAGTCGAGCATCCCATCACCGAACTGGTGACGGGGATCGACCTCGTCGCCGAGCAGTTGCGTGTCGCCGCGGGCGAACCGCTTTCGTTCCGTCAAAAGGACATCGGGCAGTCCGGGCACGCCATCGAAGTGCGCGTATGCGCGGAAGATCCGGAGTCCGGATACCTTCCGTCGACGGGCGTCATCGACGGTTTGCTTCTTCCGGGCGGGCCGCACGTGCGTCTCGATTCCTGCTTGTTCCCCGGGCTCGAGATTTCGCCGTTCTACGACTCGATGCTCGCGAAGTTGTGCGTTTGGGCGCCCACGCGCGACGAGGCGGCTGCGCGCATGCGGCAAGCGCTCGCCGAGATGCGCATCAGCGGCCTTCGGACGAATCTCGCGTTCCTCGCTCGGATCCTGCGTGATCCCGAGTTCCTTTCGGGCGCCTACGACACGGGCATCCTCGGTCGTATGGCCGTTTCGGCTCCCGACGCCGAAACCGAGCGCCTTGCGTTGATCACCGCCGCGGTCCTGAAGCACGAGTACGCGGAGTCCGCGAAGCCCGTGGCGGCCGAGGGACGCACGGGCGGAATGGATGCGTGGAGATCCGCATTCCGATTCGGAGGTGGCCGATGAATTACATCGTGAACATCGGCGGCGGGGATCAAGCCGTCGGCGTCCGCCGGCGCGACGACGGTCGTTGGGAAGTCACTCATCGCGGCGAAACCGTCGTCGTCGACGTTCGATCCACCGGTGATCTCCATTCCTTGATGATCGGCGCGAAGTCCGTCGAGGCGCAGGGCCGCCCCGACGACGGGCCGTGGCGTCTCGTCGTTCGCGGGCGGACGTTGGAAGTTTCGGTCGAGTCGGAGCAGGAGCGCAACGCCCGCGCGGTCGCGGGTGGCGGCGGGGCTGCGAAACCGTCGGTCGTCAAAGCGTCGATGCCCGGATTCGTCTCGAAGGTCCTCGTTCGCGTCGGCGACAAGGTGGTCAAGGGAACGCCGGTCGCGATCATCGAAGCCATGAAGATGGAGAACGAGATCCGCGCCGAATCCACCGGCGTCGTCAAGGAGATTCGCGTGGCCGATCGACAGACGGTGAACGGGGGAGACGTGCTCCTCGTGATCGGCGAGGGCTGATTCGTGCCGCGCATCCATACGACGGCGACGATCGACTTCTGCTCCGGATACGGGGCGCTCTTGTTCGACTGCGACGGGACGTTGGCCGATACGATGGGCCTCCACTACGAGGCGTGGCGTGAAACGGTCGAACCGCTCGGTTTGGTATTTCCCCACGCGCGCTACACGTCGATGGCCGGGACCCCCACGCGAAAGATCCTCGAAACCCTCGGTCGCGAGCAGGGCATCGCGGTCGACGTCGACACGCTGCTTCCGGAAAAGGAACGTCGCTTCGTCGAGCGCATGCATGCCGTGAAGCCGATTCCCGTGGTGGTCGAGCTCCTCGCGGCCGCCCACGGCCGTGTCCCGGTCGCGGTGGTTTCGGGCGGTATTCGGCGGGCGGTGGTGCGGACTCTCGAGCACACCGGGCTCCTTCGCTACTTCGACGTCATCGTGACGGCCGAGGACACGGAACGTGGAAAGCCTCACCCCGATCCGTTCTTGGCGGCGGCGCGTCGGCTCGCCGTGGAGGCCCCTCGGTGTCTCGTGTTCGAGGACGGTGATCCCGGCATCGAGGCCGGTCTGGCGGCGGGAATGGACGTCGTGGACGTGAGGCCGATGATCGGCGGTTAGGCGCGTGCCGGGGCGGTACAATCCGCCCATGGATTCCTCACGCACCCGCAACACCGTCGATGGGCTCTTCGACGCGTCCATCATCCCGACTCTCTGCGACTACATCCGCATTCCGAATCTCTCCCCGTACTTCGACAAGCAATGGGTCGAGAACGGTCATATGGATCGCGCCGTCGATCTCGCCGCGAAGTGGGTCGGTGCGCAGGGGATTCCGGGGCTGAAGCACGAAGTCGTGCGCATGCCCGGACGCACGCCGGTTCTGTTCATCGAAATCCCCGGCGACGCGCCCGGGACCGTGCTGCTCTACGGTCACCTCGACAAGCAGCCCCCGATGTTGCCGTGGGCCGAAGGACTCGACCCCTTCACGCCCGTCATCCGTGACGGCAAGCTCTACGGGCGCGGTGGAGCGGACGACGGCTACGCCGTCTTCGCGTCCGTCGCCGCCGCGAAGGCGCTGAAGGATCAGGGCATTCGTCACGCACGTCTCGTGATGGTCATCGAGTGCTGCGAGGAATCGGGGTCCTACGATCTTCCCGCGTACATCGACCATCTGGCCGCACGGATCGGTTCACCGGAACTGGTGGTGTGTCTCGATTCGGGATGCGGCGACTACGAGCGTCTTTGGGTGACGACGTCGCTGCGCGGCCTCGTCGCGGGCGACCTCACGGTCGAATTGTTGCGGGAAGGAATCCATTCGGGCGACGGCGGCGGGCTCGTCGCTTCGTCGTTCCGCGTGTTGCGACGCTTGCTCGAGCGTCTCGAAGACTCGGACACCGGGACCATCATCCCGAAGGACTTCCACGTCCGTATTCCGACGGACCGCATCCGTCAGGTGGGGCTCACGGCGGAAGTGCTCGGCGACACCATCGCGGGCAAACTTCCGTTGCACGCGGGTGTTCGTCCCGTGACGGACGATCCGGTCGAACTCATGCTGAACCGGACGTGGCGCCCGTCGTTGGCCGTCACCGGCGTCGACGGATTGCCGCCGCTTTCATCGGCGGGGAACGTCCTGCGTCCGAAGACGGCGTTCAAATTGTCGTTGCGCGTCCCGCCGACGGCGGACGCGGACGCCTGTGCCGAAGCCCTCAAGAAGTTGCTCGAGGCGGATCCGCCGTACGGTGCGAAGGTCACCTTCAACCCCGAGAAGTCCGGATCCGGATGGAACGCCCCCGCGTTCGCGCCGTGGCTCGAGCAGGCGGTGGATGCCGCCTCGCGCGAGTACTTCGGACAACCGTCCGTGTGCATGGGTGAGGGTGGATCCATCCCGTTCATGGGCATGCTCGGGAAGAAGTTCCCGAAGGCCCAGTTCCTCATCACGGGAGTTCTCGGCCCACACTCGAACGCGCACGGCCCGAACGAGTTCCTCGAAATCGCCACGGCGCGCCGCCTGACCGCGTGCGTCGCCCATGTGATCGAGGCGCATGCCCGACGCTGATCTTCGCGCGCGCTTCGGACTTCGGGTTCCGACGTCGCGAACGTGGGTGGAGGCGGTCGTCGCCGATCCCGTCGCGACGTTGGTGGATCACGCGCATTGCGAGATGAAAGCGGCGACGACGGCGCTCATGATGGCCGCGCGTTACGCCGCCTTTCCCGAGGTCGCCGATGCGATGCTCGCCTTGGCCCGGCAGGAGATCGCGCACTACGAACAGGTGGCGGCCGAATTGCGTCGTCGGGGCGTCCATCCGGAGCCCCATGGCGCGGATCCCTACGCGAAAGCGCTGCGGGCGCACGTGGCCGCCGACGAACCGCGGCGACTCGTCGATCTCCTCCTCGTCTCGTCGATCGTCGAAGCGCGGTCCTGCGAACGGTTCGAACTTCTCGCCGATGCCGCGGTGGACGCGGCGCTTCGCGACCTTTGGTCCGAGTTCGCCGTCTGCGAGGCGGGGCACCATGCGCTGTTCGTGGGGCTCGCCGAAAGACTCGTCGGCGCGGAGTCCGTCGCTCGACGGAAGGACACGCTTCTCGACGCGGAAGCGGTCATCGTCGCATCACTTCCGTGTGATCCCCGCATCCACGGGTGAACGAACGACGGGTTCCGTCCCCGAAGGCACGGAACCCGTTCGGAAGCGCGTCGTCGATCAGTAGGGAAGGACGAGCAGCGTCGAGTTCGTGAGGTACAGATTCGTGTAGAGGTCGTCGGCGCCCTGGAAGACGAAGTAGTAGCCGCGAACTCCCGAGAGCGTATTCGGCGGCATGGGGATCGCGAGAGGGAAGAAGCGATCCTGCCCCGCGAATCCCGTCATCGCGAAGAGGGCCTTCGAGGGATTCGACGAGAGGAACTGCACCGAAGGGAGATACGTCGTCAGTTGGAGTTCGGTTCCGATACCGACGGCGACCGGAAGCCCCGGACTCGCCGAACGCAAGACCGAAAGG
>JAFMJN010000017.1 GCA_017853435.1 Planctomycetota bacterium
CCGGCCGCGATGTTGACGTCGTCGTCGACGACGAGCACCAACGGGGCATCCGCCGCGGGTGTGGTCCGACGGGCCGCGCGTTCCATTTCGGCGACGACGGCGGCGAACGTCGGGACGCCTTCGCGCACCCAAGCACGTTCGATCTCGATCTTGAGGTCGGCGTTGAACCGACGGAGCGCGAGCCAACCCTCGAAGTCGTCCATCGCGCCGTGGAGTTCCAGGTCGTCGTGCGTATCCACGGCGAAGAAGAAGTCGTCGCGGACGAGGAGTTCTTGGAATACCAACTTCATGAAGGGATACTTGCGATTGCCGAGCCGCAGCGTCCAACGACGCATTTTCCCTTGTCGGCGATCGTCGGTGAACTTCGCGAGGGCGTCGTCGATCGTCGCGCATCCTTCGAAACCGACGCTCGGACGACGCTTGCCCGTCTCTTCGCCCCAAGCGACGGCCAAGTAGGTGTCGACGGCTTTCGCGACCATCGACGGCGGAGTTTCCTCGAGTCTCACGCGTGGGGCCTCGGGACCACCAAAGTCTTGCGAACGGACGCGAGGTCGGCGAACAGGCCCTCCCGCACGAAGGCGGCGAGTTGATCCGCGACGTCGACGGCGGCCGCGGGGTCGGTGAAGTTGGACGTTCCCACTTGGACCGCCGTCGCACCGGCCACGATGAATTCCATCGCGTCGTCGGCGTCTCGAATCCCGCCGATGCCGACGATCGGAACATCGACCGCGCGCGCCACCTTGAAGACGGCGTGCAACGCGAGCGGCTTGATGGCGGGACCGGAAAGCCCGCCCGCTCCCGTCTTCGATCCGAGACGAGGAAGTCGTCGGCGCCAGTCGACGGCCATGCCGAGGAACGTGTTCGTCAACGCGAGAGCGTCTGCGCCGCCGGCGACCGCCGCGCGCGCCAAAGGAACGACGTCGGTGACGTTCGGCGTCAACTTCACCCACAGCGGCTTGCGCGTGCGCGCCCGGCAACCGCGAACGAGGGATTCGAGAAGGTGGACATCGATACCGAAGTCGAGACCACCGGAAACGTTGGGGCACGAGACGTTGAGTTCAATCGCGTCGCATCCGTCGACGGCGTCGAATCGTCCGACGAGAATTTCGAAATCTTCGGCCGACTCGCCGGCGACGTTCACCACGCGGGCGCACGGAAGCGCGGCGAATCGCGGCATGATTTCGGCGAGGAATCCGTCGACCCCGGGGTTCATGATGCCGATCGAATTCAGCATCCCCGAAGCGGTTTCGCAGATGCGCGGCGGCGGATTTCCGGCACGCGGCTGCGTCGTCACGGATTTCGTCACCACGCCGCCGATCGCGGCGAGATCGACCCCCTGCTCGACGGCTTCGAGCCCCGCACCGAACGTCCCGGATGCGACCAGCACGGGATTACGGAGACGGACACCTCCGACGTCGACGGAAAGCGGCGAGGTCATGCGGACACCTTGCCGGACGGTTCCGGCTCGTTGGCCATCGTGAAGACGAGAATCGGGGCGCCGCACGTGATCAACGAGTCGGCGACGTTGAAGACCGGGAAGCGCCAACCACCGAGGATCACCGAAACGAAGTCGCGTACGTGTCCGTGGTCGGCGAAGATGTTGTCGTGCAGATTGCCGATCGCGCCGGAAACCACGCATGCGAATGCGAGGTTGATCCACCACCCGCCGGACGCCGAGCGATTCCACATCCAAATGAGTCCGACGGTCAGAAGGCCGCGAACCGCCACCCAAATCCTCGGGTCGAGGCCTTGGAAGAGACTCCACGCCATTCCCGAATTGCGGACGTTCGTGATCTCGAGCCACCCGGGGATCACGATGATGTTGCGGTAGCCGTTGTCCGGAATGACCCGGAACGCCCAATCCTTGGTCCACAAGTCGGCGACGATGCCGATCACGACGAAGACGAGGAATCCCAACCGGATATTCATTCCGGCGTCTTCGGGGCTTGCA
The DNA here is from genome assembly GCA_017853435.1 of Planctomycetota bacterium. Taxonomy (GTDB): domain Bacteria; phylum Planctomycetota; family CAIWVZ01; genus CAIWVZ01. Next base: position 1,952 of record JAFMJN010000017.1, read on the forward strand.
GCACCGCCCGCAGTTCCGCGACGGCGGTCGCGAGAGCCCCGGCTTCGGAGGGCGCGACGTCCGCGAGCCGCGCCATTCCGGGACGCGTCCCCAACCAACGGTCCTCCACGATGCGAAGGGCGCGCAGGAGGGCCTCGGGAGACGCGGCGGGCACGTCGGGGGTCCTCAAGGGGGTGCTCATGGGATGGATCTCTTTGGATTCTAGGTGGTCAGGGAGGGGGGATCAACGAAGGGGCGATTTGACGGAAACCCATCCCCCCCTTAGGTTTCAAGAACAATGCAGGGGTTGGTGACGGCGTTTCTCGAGGATCTCGCCACCACGCGGGGGGCGGGGCGCCACACGCTCGACGCCTACCGACGTGACCTGACGGCGTTCGCGGAGTCCCTCGCGGCCCGGGGCGTGTCGGGATTCGAAGCGGCGACCACCGCGGACGTGGCCGACTTCCTCGGGCGCTGCCGCGAGCGCGGAGACGCCGCTTCCACGGTCGCCCGCCGATTCGCCGCCCTGCGTTCGTTCTTCAAACACTGCCTGCGCGAGGGACAACTGACCAAAGACCCCACCGCTCCGCTGCCCCAGCCGCGGCGCCCGCGCACGCTGCCGAAAGCACTTCCCGAACCGACCACCCGACGACTGGTCGAGAGCCCCGAAGGCGACGCCCCCCGCGACCTCCGCGATCGGGCGATTCTCGAAGTCCTGTACGGCGGCGGCCTCCGCGCCTCCGAACTCTGCGGCCTTCGCCTCCGCGACCTTCAACTCGACGATGGTCGGGCGCGCGTGCTCGGGAAAGGCGACAAGGAACGGATCGTGCAACTCGGCACCGCCGCCTGCGACGCCGTCCGCCGTTGGATCAAGTCGGGCCGGCCCGGACTGGTCCGCCCCGAATCGGGAGACTTCGTTTTCGTCGGGGATCGCGGACGCCCGTTGACGCGACAAACGTTGGCCGGAATCGTGAAACGTCGCGCGCGCCTCTCGGGCGCCGCGTCGACGACTTCGCCCCATACGTTGCGTCACTCGTTCGCGACGCATCTCGTCGGCAACGGAGCCGACATCCGCGCGGTGCAGGAGATGCTCGGGCATGCGTCGATCGACACCACGCAGATCTACACCGCGGTCGACGCCGGTCGCCTCGCGTCGGTCCACAAAAAGCATCATCCCCGTGCGTAGTCCCGCGCCGCTCCCCGCTCCCCTGCGTCGCGTCGCCGACGACATCTCGGCCTGCGCGCGTTGCCCGCGATTGGCCTCGTGGTGCGGGACCTTCCGCAAGGACCGCGAATACTGGGCGCGAGGCGTCCCCGGATTCGGCGACCCGAAAGCCGTCCTCCTGATTCTCGGGCTCGCCCCGGGCGCCCACGGAGCCAACCGAACGGGAAGACCGTTCACCGGCGACGCCGCCGGCGACTTCCTTTATCGCGGACTCCACGAAGTCGGACTGGCGTCGCGCCCCGAATCGGTGTCGCGGGACGACGGGCTCGTCCTCCGATCCGCGTGGATCACCAATTCCGTGAAGTGCTGTCCCCCCGAGAACAAACCCACTCCGACGGAGGTGCGCGCCTGCGCGCCGTTCCTGGCGAAGGAACTCGACATCCTCGGAGAGATCCGAGCCGTGCTCGCTCTCGGCAAGACCGCGCACGACGCATGGCTCGCCCACATCGCCGCACGGGGGACGCCCGTTCGCCGCGCGGCCCATCCGTTCGCTCACGAAAAAGTCCACCGTTTCGGCGACGATCTCCCGATTCTCGTCGACACGTTCCACACGTCGCGCTACAACGTGAATACGGGAAAGCTGACCTATCCGGCCTTCCTCGCCGCGCTGAAGGCGGCCATGGCGCACGCGGGACTCCGATGACGACGCACCAAGCGGATCGACGCTCGCCTCCCCCGGACATCCGCCTCGGGAGTTCCCGCGTATGACGCTTCGATTCGACCTCGACGAAGGTCAACTTTCGAGTCGGACGGACGTCCTCGCCGTGGACGGGGTCTTCGGCGTCGGGCCGAATCTCTCGCATTGGCCGGGACATCGAACGCCCGCGAAGTACCGCCACGATCTCTCGACGGGCAGCGCGCTCCTCTTCGCCGCCGATCCGGATCGCGACGCCCTCCTGCGCGATGTGACGACCGTCGCCAACAACCACTACGACACGGACGGCGTGCTCTCCGTTTTCGCGGTGCTTCACCCCGAGCGGGCGTTGCCCCTCGCCGGACCGATGCTCGATGCGGCCACGGCGGGCGACTTCATGGTCGTCCGTTCGGAAGCGGCCCTCCGATTCGACGCAATCGTCATGGAAATCGGTACCCATCCCGCTTCTCCCTTGGCGGACGACGTACGCGGGTTGCGGTCGTTCGAACGGTGGCGCCGCTCGACACGTTGGCTGATCGATCGCACTCCGGAACTGCTGCGCGATCAAGGCCCTCTCGAACCGCTGTGGATCGACGCCGTGCGCGCCTTCGACGCGACGATGGCCTCGTTCGCGTCGGGTCGCTCGCGCATGGAAAAACGGCCGGGCTCGCTCGCCGTCGTCGACACGGACCACGAGCTCGACACGGCGGCCGTCGTCACGCTCGCGCAGCCGTGTTGTCGCATTCTGACGCGGACGCACGGTCCCGACGGGGCCCGCATACGCTTCGTCCACACGACGCACAGTTGGTTCGATCGCGTCACGCCCACGCCGCGTCGCTTCGATCTTCTCACCCTCGCGGAGCGCCTGAACGAGGGACGGTCGCCGCAGGGGCCCCGTTGGATCGCATCGGAGATTGCCGCGCCCATCGCGGAACTGGCTTTCGGACTGCCCGTAAAACCGATGCACTTCACCGACTCGAAGGTCGGGCTCTCGCCCGTCGACGACGGAGACGCCTGCCTGAAAATGATCGAGGCGGCCTCGGCCTGACGCCGACGCCGCCCCGAATCGTGGATCCCTTCGGGATCAGACCATCACGTCCACGCCGTCGAATCCACGGAACTTGATGGTGTAGGACTCGGTGAACGTGAGACGCTGCTCCTGCATCACGGACACGGCGAGCTCTTGTCCGTGCATGAACGAGCTCAGCGCTTCCGAGCGCCAGTGGACGCCGCCGCAGTTGCGACCCTGCGCGATGTTCGACGCCAACTTGTCGAGTTCTTCACCCACCGTGAGGGTTCCGGCCTCGGGGCCGGTGTAGGCCTCGAGCGCCGTCCCGTCGGCCGACGGGACCCACGTCTGCGGCAGGACGAAATTCTCGTTGAAGAACGCCTTGAGCACCGTGACGCACGCGCCGGCGATGACGTTGTGGCCCGCGCCGTACGACGGATGCGGAGGGCACCCTTCGTTGTAGGCCATCGGGAGCAGCGAGGTGCCGTACATCGTCTCGACGCGCTGACGCGCCACCGAGTTGAGGACGTCGCCGTGGACTCCGAAGTTGTCGAGACCCGCGTGCTGTACGTGGACGCGACCCGCGTACTCTTCCGGGCGAATACGGCGATGCACGAACCACTTCTGGTACCAAACCGCCTTCAGGGCGCGCAGCGCCACTTCGGCGATCAACGTCACCAAGTGCGGCATGCCGAAGTTCACGAAGCCCTGCTGATTGGTGCTGCTCGCGTACGGGCTCATCTCCGGCTTGAAGCCGCAACCCGCCTGCGCCGTTTGAAGCGCCGCAAACACGTAGGCTTGGTAGGAGACATCGACACGCGCGTAGTACGCGAGATCGCGAAGATTGCGGATGTAACGTTCCGTCGAGTCGAGCGTGAGCGTGCCGGGCGGCGTCTGACCGTTCTGGACGGCCAACCATGACGCCAAGTCCGTCATATAGTTCACGCCCGGGACCAACGTGCGCTGCTTGTACGGGATGCGGATCGACCCGTAGTTGAACGGGCGCAGGAGGTACTGGGAGATGTACGGACCGCGAAGGTCGCCCGTCGTGCCCGAACGGAACAACGTCGACGGGGTCACCGCGCCGCCCGACTTCGGACCGCGGAAGTCCGAAAGCCCCGACAGTTCGGCGCACGCGGCGGCGATGTCCGCATCACCGTTCCAGTTCGAGAAATGCAGGTCGCGAACGAGGGCCATCCAGTAGAGCTCGACCAACTCTCCCGCCTGCTCGGCGGACTGGAAGGTCGGCGCCGGGGCCATCGTCAACTGGTGGCTGTCGCGACCGATCAGGTCGTAGGAGAGCCCCGCCTGCGGGCTGTGCAACTTGACCGGTCCGCCGTAGGGCACCGCCGCGAGGGCCGCCAAATCGGCGTTCGCCAAGGCGGAGCGGAACTGCCCCCACGCGTTCGCGTCGGGACGTCCGAGGGCATCGTGAGGAAGACCCTTGGAGTAGCTGAAGGCTCCGTCGGGACGCAGCGCTTGGTCGCCGTTGTCGGCCTGCGGGACCACGCCCGTTTGGTATTGGAGGTCGGCGCAGTCGCGACGCACCTGGCGCGCATCCGCTCGGCGGGCTTCGAGGCCGGTCAGGGGGAGCGCCGCCGCATCCGCGCCGCCGCAGCCCGTCAACGTGGCACCGCTCGCGACCACCGCCGCGCCGGCACCAACGGTTCCGAGGAAATTGCGGCGGTTGACCCCGCCCTTCGCGCCATGCTTCTTGCCCACGTTGAACTCCGGTTCGATCATGCTTATCGGTTGCTTCCGGTCCCACGCCGAACTTCACCGGCGCACGGAAAGGAGCCTCCGCAGATTCCAAACCCCATCTTAGAGTATTTCCCCTCGGCGGAATAGCGAAGATTAAAAACCTTACCCCGAAATGACGATTAGGGGCGGAGTTTTTTTCACCAATTCCGACTCACACCGAAACCCAAACGTCGGATGGGCTTAGGCGCGAACGTCGGGATCGAGTCGATCAAGTCGTTCAGTGACCCAAGTCGCGACGGCGGCCGCGGTTGTCGCATCGATTCCCGGCACCGCCGCCAGTTCCGCCTGCGATGCGCGCTTCACCCCCGCGAGGCCGCCGAAGTGTTTCAGCAGCGCACGCGCACGCTTCGTCCCCACACCGGGAATCGTTTCGAGGACGGACGTCACGGCTTGTTTCGCACGCAACTTCCTCGAGAACGTGATCGCGAAACGATGCGCTTCGTCACGAATGCGAACGAGAAGTTTCAATTCCTCCGACGTGGGATCGAGCACGATCGGCAGATCCCTCTCCTCCTTGACGACGCGCTCGTCACCGCCGAATCGGCCCATCGCGCGTGCGCCCGTGCGTGCTTTGGCGAACCCGATCACGTCGACGCCGACGATCTTCAATTCCTTGACGACCTCCAAGACCCGTCGCAGCTGCGGGCGTCCGCCGTCGATGACGACGAGATCCGGAAGATCACCGTCTTCCCTGCCCGACTCGAGCCGTCGGCGCAAGACCTCTTCGAGCGCCGCGAAGTCGTCGTTCTTCTCTTCGCCGACCTTGTAGTGCCTGTATCGCGACTTGTCGGGTTTGCCGTCCGTGAACGCCACGCGACTGCCGACGACCTGCCCTCCCGCGAGATGGGAGATGTCGTAGCACTCCATGCGGCGCGGAGTGCGCGCGAGATCGAGTTTGCGCTCGAGGCCGAGCAGCGTCTCGGAGGCGCGTTCCTCTCCCCCACCGTCGTCGGAAAGCGCCAACTCGGCATTGCGCCGGGCCATGTCGAGAAGCCGTACGCCTTCCCCCCTCTCCGGCACCTTGATCGCAACGCCTCCGGGGCGGCGGCCCGCGAAGATGTCGGTGAACAATGCGCAGTCGTCCGGCAACTCGGGGACGAATATCTCACCCGGGAGCGGACGGGATGCGTCGTAGTACTGCCCGAAGAAGGCCGAGAGAATCTCCGCGGCCCCACCGTCGCACTTCACGCGGAACGTTTCGCCGTTTCGAAGCACTCCCGATCGCACCGACACGACCGCCACCGCGCCCAACGTACCTGCCGTCGCCACCGCGACCGCATCCCGGTCGAGCGACGGCCCCTTCGCAACCATCGGATGGTCGACCGTCGTCTTCACCGCAAGCAGTCGATCACGGAGTTCCGCGGCGCGCTCGAAATCCAAAGATTCGGCCGCATGCTCCATGTCGCGCTCGAGTTCGGCGACCACTTCGCGGTCTTCGCCGGAAAGGAAACGGACGACCTTGCGAACGATCGCGAGGTAATCGTCGCGCGAAACGAGGCCGACGCACGGAGCCACGCAACGCTTGATTTCGTAGGCGAGACACGGCCGCATCCGGTTGTACAACACGGAATCCTGACACGTCCGGATGGGAAACAACGCGTTCAGCCACTGGATGGTGCGACGGCATGCGAAGCCGGAAGGATACGGTCCGAAGTAGTGGGCCCCGTCGACCCGTCGGCGCCGCACGATCTCGAGCCGCGGCCATTCGGCCTTCATGTCGAGTCGGAGGCTGAAGTACGTCTTGTCGTCGCGAAGGCGGATATTGAAACGGGGTTGATGCTGCTTGATCAGAGCGTTCTCGAGAAGCAGCGCATCCTTCGTCGTTTCGGTGACGAACACGTCGACTTCCCGCGCGAGACGACGAATGTGCCGGACCGAAGGCCGCGCGTCGGTCCCGTTGAGATACGCGCGTACGCGGTTGCGCAAACCCGCCGCCTTGCCGATGTAGATCGGTTTCGACGCGGCGTCGAGGAACACGTAGACACCCGCATCCGAAGGTAGAGTCGCCACACCGTCGGCGTCGAAGGGGACCTTTGCCACGGGTCACTGCTCCCGAAGGAAGCGCGCTTCGAGGCGCTTGACTTGGTCCCGGATCTGCGCGGCTTCTTCGAAGCGAAGTTCTTTCGCGGCGGCGCGCATCAGGCCCGTCAGACGGGCGATTTCTCCGGCGACGTCACCCCCCGGCGGCGGCCCCGACTCGTCGAGCGCGATGAGCCCCTTCGACTTTTTGCCTCGTTTGCCGAACGCCTTCCCGACATCCTGCGTCCCGACGGTGACGTAGTCTTTTTCGTAGAGACTCTCGATGAGATCGGCGATCTTCTTCTTGATGCCGAGCGGCGTGATCCCGTGTTCCGTGTTCCACGCGAGTTGGATGGCACGTCGACGCTCGGTCTCCCGAATGGCCGTTTCGATCGACCCGGTCCGCTGATCGGCGTACAGGATCACGCGCCCCTCGACGTTGCGCGCGGCGCGTCCGATCGTCTGAATCAGCGACCGATGACTGCGAAGGAAGCCTTCCTTGTCCGCGTCGAGGATGCCGACCAGAGCGACCTCCGGAAGGTCCAGTCCTTCGCGAAGCAGATTGACGCCGACGAGGACATCGAATTCGCCGAGACGCAGACTGCGAAGGATCTGCATGCGCTCGAGCGTGTCGACGTCGGAGTGAAGGAAACGGGTGCGCACGCCGAGTTCGCGCCAATAGCCCGTCAGGTCTTCCGCCATCCGCTTCGTCAGACTGGTGACGAGGACGCGCCACCCCGCCGCCACCGTCTTCTTGATTTCCGACAGCAGGTCGTCCGCCTGTCCGGTGGCCGGACGGATCTCCACGACCGGATCGACGAGACCCGTCGGACGGATCACCTGTTCGGCGGTCACTCCTTGGGATCGCCGCAGATCCTCGTCGCTCGGCGTCGCCGACACGTAGACCGCTTGGCGCATACGCTGCTCGAACTCTTCGGCCGTCAACGGACGATTGTCGATCGCCGACGGCAGACGGAAACCGTGCTCGACCAACGTGTCCTTACGGGCCCGGTCGCCGCGGTACATGCCGCCGAGCTGCGGCATGGTGACGTGACTTTCGTCGACGAACACGACGAAGTCTTCGGGGAAATAGTCCACCAACGTCGCGGGCGGCAATCCGGGGCCGCGACCGTCGAGATGACGGCTGTAGTTTTCGATTCCGGCGCAATGCCCGAGTTCCGTCAGCAGTTCCAAATCGAGACGTGTGCGCATCTCGAGACGTTGGGCCTCGAGGAGTTTGCCGCGCTCCTTGAACCAACGCAGCCGATCGTCGAGTTCCGCCTCGATCCCGGAAATCGCGGCCTGAAGGCGCTCGCGAGTCGTCACGTGGTGCGACGTCGGGAACACCGAAACGACGTCGGGCTCCTCGACGACTTCACCGGTGACCACGTCGATGCGAGCGATCGCATCGACCGTGTCGCCGAACCACTCGATGCGGACGAGTTGGCCGTCGGCGTCCGCAGGGAAAATCTCCACGACGTCGCCGCGTGCGCGGAAAGTCCCGCGTTGGGGGGCGATGTCGTTGCGGCTGTACTGAATCCGGACGAGTCGTCGCAGAATTTCGTCACGGTCGAGGTCTTGGCCTTTTCGGATCTCCACGCGCAGGTCGCCGTACATTTCCGGCGAACCGAGCCCGTAGATGCAAGAGACCGAAGCGACGATGATCACATCCCGTCGCGTCATCAACGACGCGGTCGCGGCATGCCGCATGCGGTCGATCTGCTCGTTGATCGCCGCGTCCTTCGCGATGTAGGTATCCGAGGACGCGACGTAGGCTTCGGGTTGGTAGTAGTCGTAGTAGGAAACGAAATACTCGACCGCGTTGTCCGGAAACAACTCTTTCATTTCCGTGAACAACTGGGCGGCGAGCGTCTTGTTGGGCGCGAGAATGAGTGCGGGGCGTTGCGTCCGCGCAATCGTCTGGGCGACCGTGAAGGTCTTGCCCGATCCGGTGACGCCGAGCAACGTGGCGTAGCGACGCCCGTCTCCGAGCGCACGTACCAACGCCTCGATCGCCGCGGGTTGGTCCCCGCACGGCGCGAGGTCGGTATTCAACCGGAATGGAACGCCGTCCATGACTCTCCGAAGTTAGCAGGGCCCGGCACCACGAAGCTCACCGGTACGTTGCGACGAACGTGCCTTCCGCGAGATCGCGAAGGACCAGAACCGGGAGATCGCGCGTATTCCCGAGGCGGATCGGCGGACTCCGGGGAATTGCACGAGATCCCGTCGGAGAGGACCGCGCATTCGCTCCGACAAAAAAGAAACACGCCCCCGGGGTCACCGGGGGCGTGTTCGGCGTTCGGATCCGGTTGGATCAGAACGTGAGGCGGGCCTGGAGGTAGCCGAGGAACGCATCTTCCACGGCATCGTCGCCCGGCATCACGAAACCGAGACCGACGGTCAAGGTCAGGTTGTCCGAGTAACGGTAGTCGGCCGAGACGTCGATTTCCGTGTAGGAATCATCGGCACCCGGGAGCGACACGTCCTGGTCGTTGAAGAAGGCCTTGGCCGAGAGCGACCAGTGGGCCGACGGGTCGAACGACAGGCCGAGCGAGATCGACTCGAGGTTGAACACCGCGTTGGCACCGGCACCCGCGCTGAAGAGCGTCAGGGCGTAGCCGTAGCGGTCGGCGCCGAGATCCATCGCCGGGGCCTGGTAGCCGTCCTCGAGGAGGGCGTACTGGGCGTGGGCGTGGAACTTGTTGTCCTTCGAGAACATGTAGCCGACGTTGGCTTCGAGGGCCATCGGGTCGTCCGTCAGGTTGTTGTCCTGGAAGGCGACTTCGAGGTTGAAGTCGACGTTGCTCATCGCGCCACCCGCGCGGGCACCGATGGTGTCCGTCGAGAAGTGCGAACCGCTGTCGTCACGGTTGATCCAGTAGGCGTCGATCGTCATGTCCTTGATGGACTTGATCGTGCCGTAGATGCCCGAGGTGTAGACGTCGACCGTCGTCAGGTTGCCCGTCTCGTTGAACAGGAAACCCGTGATGCCGAACGACTCGTTCGACCAGTCGAGACGGTGACCGTCCCAAACGAGGCCGTCCTCGAAGCTCTGGTTGCCGAACTGGAACTCGGTGCCCTTGACGAACTCCTGACGACCGTGCTTGAGGGTCAAGCCGTTCGTGAAGAAGTTGCGCATCTCGACCCAAGCTTCGTACGCGTCGACGTTGTCGTTCGAGCCGGTGCCCGGCTCGGTGCCCGTCACCCAGGTGTTCTGGAGGGCGATCGCCGCGGTGATGTCCTTCGAAAAATCGTAGTGCATCGCAACGCGAGCGAGGTTGTGGTTTTGGCGAGCCCAGCCGGAGGCGACGAAGTCGCTCGACATCTCGAAGCGCGAGCGGAATTCACCGGCGAAGGTGATCTGGTTCGCGCCCGACTTCACGGTCGTCGCGGCGGCGAGGCGCTCCGAGAGGCGGTTGACTTCCGTCTCGAGGGCCGCGTCGGCCGCGGTCATCGCACCGTTCGCCTTGAGCTCGGTGAGCTCGGCGTTGATGCGCTTGAGCTCGGCCTCTTGACGGGCGAGCTGCTTCTGGACGTCTTCGGTGCTCTGGGCCGCGGCGAACGAGGCCACGAGGGCCACCGCAACCGGCATCATCTTAAAGGTCTTCATTTTTTGTTCATTCTCCAAGAACGAGCCGCCGAAGCGGACTCGAAATACTTCTCGGGGCTACTTCGAAGCCGATGTCCGGGTCCGATTCTCCGCGCACGCGGATCGTCGGAATTCCCAACCGCGCATCGACTTCGGTTCCAACTATGCCCCGACTTTCGGGGGACGTCAACGCTCCCGGAGAAGAAATCCGACGAATTCGCCTCCCACGCGGACCACAGCCGGGTTCAGCGGGGCGTTTCGACGAACGTGCGCTCCGCGAGATCGCGCAAGGCGGCGACGACGGCGTCACCCGCGGACGACGACGCGAGCAGCGCCCATTCGTTGCGGGCGGCGTAGGCATCGCCCGCCGCGAGCTGGAACCACCCGAGCAGGAACCGCGCATCGCGATCTCCCGGAGTCTCCGTCACGCGCATTTCGAGGCGGGCGCGGACGGCAGCGGGCGTCGTGGTCGCGCCGAACACGATCCTCACGTCGTCGACGCGACGCGTCGGCTTTCCGTCTTCGAGGGCGACGGCATGACGCAAGGCCTCCACCGACAGGTCATGCCGTCCCGCCGCCGCGAGGCAAAGACCCATGCGATACGCGGACGATGCGCGCTCCGGTACTGCGGCCCAGGTTTGCCGCCACGCTTCGGCGGCCTCCAGCCACTTCCCTTCGTTCGACGCGCGCTGCGCCGCCGCTTCCGCGTCACCGACGCCCGCAAAAACGGGTGCCGCTCCCAAGAGCGCGTTCCCGAACGACGACGGGACGCTCGCGCCCGTCGCCGGGAGTCCTCCCCCACGGTTGAACGTGAGCGGAGCGGGGCGCGACGCCAAGCCCGGTCGGTCTTCGGCCGCCGGCGGCTCCGGATCGCTCTCGACACCGGAGGCATCGAACTCCACATAAGGGTCCGAGGTCTCGACGACCGGGACCGCGGAAGTCGCATGCCACACCGTCGCGATGACGGGTGTCGTGCAGCCGTCGTAGTAGTTCCACGGGTAGTAGCCGTACACGCGGTAAGACGGGTACCACGTGTCGCACCATTGGTCGGGCGTGTAGCACCAACCGAATCCCCACGCGTACCGCTGATCGCAGTAGTTGTTCCACATCCCCGCACCCGTGGCGCACCACGAACCGTTCCACTGCAAAGGGCGCCACCATCCGGCCTGTGCGGGTGAGCGCCACAACACTCCCGGCGGGTTGTAGAGGTAGGGCGCACACCCGTAAGGAGTGTGCGCGTTGACGATCGCCGACGCGATCCCGACCGTCTGCGTACCACCCGCCATCACGAGGCTCGGTGCGCCGACACCTGCCGTCGGTGCCGTCGGGAGAATCGATCCGGGGCCGGCGGTCGCCAACAACGATGTCGCGGGAGTCACCACGGCCCGCGCACCGGCCGTCGGCATCAGGTTGCCTTTCGCGAGCGGTGACCGCGACGTTTTTGGGCTGAGTGACGAAGGACGCGCGGGCGGCGGTTCACGAACGACGCGAACACGCGGTGGTTCCCCACCGCCATCGACGGCGACGTCTACCGGTGCCGTTGGAACGGGCGCGGGTGTCGGGCGTGCAGGAGTGACCTCGTTGGCGGGAGTCGGGGCCGATACCGGAACGGTCGGTCCGCGCTCCCCGGTCGGGATCGACGGCGGGCGCCGCGCCCCCATCGACGACTTGGGGGCCGTTCTCCCCGGAAGCGCACGTTGAGACTGCGGATCGGGGGTCACGGGAGCCGTCGGCACGGGGTTGGCGAGAGGCGTCGAACGCGGCGGGGACGACGTCGGCTGCGGACGCGGGACCGGGGTTGCCACGGGTACCGAACGCACGGGCGCGGGGCTAGGCATCGGAGCCGGACGCACCGCGGGGGCGGGCTTCGGAGCGGGCGACACCGGCGCGACCGAAGGGCCGACACGGGGAGGCGCGTCGCTTCCACCCTGAGTTCCGGGCGCGACGGGAGACGGAAGCTGTGCGAACAGGCTTCCCGCAATCAACGCTGCACCGACGACCCGAGCGATTCCGGCCATTTTCGGTCTCCGTTCCATCATCCTAACGCCGTCGAATCGTACACGCGCTCGATCGGTCCCTTACAAAAAGAAACACGCCCCCGGGTAACCGGGGGCGTGTTCGGCGTTCGGATCCGGTTGGATCAGAACGTGAGGCGGGCCTGGAGGTAGCCGAGGAACGCATCTTCCACGGCATCGTCGCCCGGCATCACGAAACCGAGACCGACGGTCAAGGTCAGGTTGTCCGAGTAACGGTAGTCGGCCGAGACGTCGATTTCCGTGTAGGAATCATCGGCACCCGGGAGCGACACGTCCTGGTCGTTGAAGAAGGCCTTGGCCGAGAGCGACCAGTGGGCCGACGGGTCGAACGACAGGCCGAGCGAGATCGACTCGAGGTTGAACACCGCGTTGGCACCGGCACCCGCGCTGAAGAGCGTCAGGGCGTAGCCGTAGCGGTCGGCGCCGAGATCCATCGCCGGGGCCTGGTAGCCGTCCTCGAGGAGGGCGTACTGGGCGTGGGCGTGGAACTTGTTGTCCTTCGAGAACATGTAGCCGACGTTGGCTTCGAGGGCCATCGGGTCGTCCGTCAGGTTGTTGTCCTGGAAGGCGACTTCGAGGTTGAAGTCGACGTTGCTCATCGCGCCACCCGCGCGGGCACCGATGGTGTCCGTCGAGAAGTGCGAACCGCTGTCGTCACGGTTGATCCAGTAGGCGTCGATCGTCATGTCCTTGATGGACTTGATCGTGCCGTAGATGCCCGAGGTGTAGACGTCGACCGTCGTCAGGTTGCCCGTCTCGTTGAACAGGAAACCCGTGATGCCGAACGACTCGTTCGACCAGTCGAGACGGTGACCGTCCCAAACGAGGCCGTCCTCGAAGCTCTGGTTGCCGAACTGGAACTCGGTGCCCTTGACGAACTCCTGACGACCGTGCTTGAGGGTCAAGCCGTTCGTGAAGAAGTTGCGCATCTCGACCCAAGCTTCGTACGCGTCGACGTTGTCGTTCGAGCCGGTGCCCGGCTCGGTGCCCGTCACCCAGGTGTTCTGGAGGGCGATCGCCGCGGTGATGTCCTTCGAAAAATCGTAGTGCATCGCAACGCGAGCGAGGTTGTGGTTTTGGCGAGCCCAGCCGGAGGCGACGAAGTCGCTCGACATCTCGAAGCGCGAGCGGAATTCACCGGCGAAGGTGATCTGGTTCGCGCCCGACTTCACGGTCGTCGCGGCGGCGAGGCGCTCCGAGAGGCGGTTGACTTCCGTCTCGAGGGCCGCGTCGGCCGCGGTCATCGCACCGTTCGCCTTGAGCTCGGTGAGCTCGGCGTTGATGCGCTTGAGCTCGGCCTCTTGACGGGCGAGCTGCTTCTGGACGTCTTCGGTGCTCTGGGCCGCGGCGAACGAGGCCACGAGGGCCACCGCAACCGGCATCATCTTAAAGGTCTTCATATTTTTCATTCTCCAAGAACGAGCCGCAGGAGCGGACTCGAAATCTTTCTCGGGTCTACCCCCAAGTCGGTGTCCGGGTTCGATTCTCCGCGCACGCGGAGCCTCTGAATTCCCAACCGCCCACCGGCTTGAGGCACCACTATGATTTGACTTCTCGGCCCCGTCAACGCGCCACGGCAAAAAAATCCCTGCCGTTTATATACAAGAAGCATAAGCCAAGGCGGCCCCCATACTTACCGCTGCGCGGATCGACACGGAGATTCCCGCCACACACACCCCGGAAGCGCATACCAAAATGACAAATCCCGCCCTTTGGGGGGCGGGATTTTCGGCGCACGAAGGCGGCAATAAACGCCGTTACACCCTTTCGATGCGGACGTTGCGCGCCACAAGGAACGCGATCGCACGCTCGATTTCCGCCTCGTCGCCGTCGAGTTCGAGGGCCATCATCCCTTCGCTGTCGCTGATCGTCGCGCCCCGGATGTTCGGAACGAGGTTGAAGTCCTTGCCGAGCAGATAGATCACGGGCTCGTTCAAGACCTGCTGCGGAAACGTGAGCAAGAGTTTCTGTTTCATGGGCTTCGGGAGCCGCGACGACGTCGCATCCCCTCGAGGATACCCGCGAGCGCCCAAGTCGTCACGCCGATGATCGCGAAGAGTTGCACGAACGGCCCCCCGTTCGACGACGCCGGAGAGAAATACGCGGTTCCGAGAGCGTCGTAGAGGCCCGGTTTGCGGAACCAGTCGATACCCGCGGCGTAGAAAAGGCCCGTCGCGGGGTTCGTCGGACCCGCCCACCAAGGGACGACCCCATCGACGGGAATCGCTCTCAGTGGAACCGCCGCGACGGCCGCGCCGACGACCCAACCGACGCCCTGCGCCGCTCCCCGCGCCGCCGACGCCACCAAGGTGGTGAGACCGATCCCCAGGGTCAAGATGGAAGCGACGGCGGTCGTCCACTCCCCCATACGCGCGCCGAGGATGAATCCGCAGCCGACGGAGGCGACGAAAGCCACCGCGCCGGGAACGAGAGCGGCGACCGCCGCGGTGCCGCACAACGGGGCCGCGGACACGCATCCGCCGAGGACTCCGACGACCATCCCGTCACGGCCCCCACCCCAAGCACCGACGGCCGCGCTCATCGAGATGAACGCGGCCGGGATCCAAGCGGAAACGCGCAGCGGGGTCACTTCAGGCACGCGTTCAATGCGTTCAACGCCATGGCGGTCGCGAGGACGGGCGAGTTCTCCCAGAACTCCGCGTTCTCGTTCGCCCACGACCCGTCCGCGCGCTGCAGCGCGACGAGTTGTTTCGCGAGGTCTTCTTTCCACGCGATCGGCTTTCCGCTCTCTCCGACCAACGCGCCTTCACCGACGGCGTCGAGCGCGCGCGCCATCGTCAAGTAGTAGTAGAAAAGCCCGGTCTTTTCGCTGAGCGGCTTTCCTTCCTGCCGCATCCCGGGGTTCTCCGTCACGGAGTAGTTCTTCCCCATCCAATCGAGAAGCGCTTTCACGCGCGGATCGCGACGTTCGATGTCGCAGAAGACGTACGTCTTGAGCAGCGCATACGACATCGAACCGTAGGACTTACGAATCTTTCTGCCGTCGGAGAGCGTGACGAATCCGGCCTTCGCTTCGTTCGCGGTCACGCCGGGAGCGTAGTACCCGCCCCCGTCGTTGCCCACCGCAGGCTCCTTGTCCTTCAGATCGTTGGTTTCACTGAGGTTCTGCGACCGCGTCGCGAAAGTGGCGGCCTTCTTGAAGAACGGGTCGTTCTTCGGAACTCCCGCGGCGGCGGCGGCTTCAACCGCGAATTGAGTGTTCGACATGTCCGGGCGTTCGTCGCCACCGTAGCCGACTCCGCCGTAGAACCGATCCCCCGACTGGTAGCCCTCGGCCTCGTCCGACTGCACGACGCGCAGGTATTCGCCGGCTTTCGCCAACACCGGCTTGAATGCGTCGTTGCCGGAAGCCGCGAGCGCGAGCACCGCGACGGACGTGTTGTACGTCGCGAGCATGCCGCCGTGGATCGAGCCGTCCTTCTGCTGCGAAGCCGCGAGCCACGCGAGCGGCTTGCCGATGAACGGACCGTCCGTTTCCCGATACTTGCGCGGCGATTCGAGCATCGCGAGCACGCACAACGACGTGATCCCGATATCGGGAGTCGGCGCCTTCGCGGAGAACTTCCAACCGTCGCCTTCCTGCTTCTCGCGCAGGAATCGAACCGCCTTGTCCGCGGCGGCCTTCGCCTGATCCTTCCACGTCTTCGTACCCGGCGGATCGGGCTCGACCGCGACGGGAGACGGCGTTGCGGGGCTCGGAGAAGGCGATGTCGGGGCCTCCTTCCCGCAACCGAGGACGGAGACGGCGACGACGAGGGCGACCAAACGACGAGTGAGCATGGAAGACTCCGGGGCGACGACGCTGAGGTTAACGGAATTCCGCGAAGGGCGGTTCAGTTACCCGACGAAGGCGAGGACGATTTGCCTCCCCGCCCATGCCACGACGTACGCGAGCACCGTGAGATAGGTGAACGCGAGAGCCGCCCATCCCCAGCCGCCCGCTTCCCGTCGGATGACGGCGAGCGTGGAGACGCACTGCGGAGCGATCATGTAGAAAAGCAGCAGCGCAATGAGCGAAGCGATCCCGAACACGGGGACGGTCGTACCGTCGTGGACCGCGGTCCGGAACGCCCCTTCGAGTTGGGCCTCCGTGACCTCCGCGTCACCCGCACCGACGGCGTAGACCACGCCCATCGTCGAGACGAAGACCTCGCGAGCGGCGAACGACGCCAACAAACCGATCCCCACGCGCCAATCGAAACCGAGAGGATCGATCAGGGGTTCGATCGCACGCCCCGCCATCCCCGCGAAGCTCCCGTGGAGGCGTGCGGCGGCGGCCGCCGCCGGCGGCGTGCCGTCCGGAACATCGACGCGCGGATACGTACTCAGCACCCACAGGAGCACCGAGATCCCGAAGATCACCGTGCCCGCCCTGCGAAGGAACGACCATCCGCGGTGCCACACGCGCGTGACCACCGCTCTCCATTCGGGGAGTCGATACGGCGGCATTTCGAGAATCGGCGCGTCGCGACGTCCACGCAAAACGGTGCGTCCCAACACGAACGCCGCGAGCGACCCGAACAGCGCGCCGCCGACGTAGAGCCCGAGCAGGGTGACGCCGCGCGCACCGAAGGGACCGACGGTCGCGCCTTCGGGGATGAGTACACCGATCGCGACCGTGTAGACGGGAAGACGCGCACTGCACGTCATGAGCGGCGAGACGAGGATCGTGATCAATCGTTCCCGTCGATCTTCGATGACGCGTGTCGCCATGATTCCCGGCACCGCGCACGCGAAGGACGACATGAGCGGAATGAACGCGCGCCCGGAAAGACCGATCGCCCGCAACGGACGATCGACGATGAACGCGGCACGCGTCATGTACCCCGTGTCTTCGAGAAGTCCGAGAAGCAGGAACAGGATCAGGATCTGCGGGAGGAACACGACGACGGCCCCCACCCCGGGGAACACCGCCTGCGTGGTGATGTCGCGAAGGAAACCGTCCGGCACGACGGTTCCGGCCCATGCGCCGAGCGTGGCGACCGCGCTTTCGACGGCGTCCTGCAGCGGCGCGGCGAGCGTGAAGACGGCCTGAAAGATCGCGCCCATGACCGCCAAAAAAAGCACGAATCCGAAGATCGGATGCAGGAACCACGCGTCGAGTCGATCCGTCGACGGCCTGACTCCGAGCGGCGGCTTCCAACCCGCCTCCGCCAACACGCCGCGCACCCACGCGTAACGACGCGCGGACTCGTTCGGATCCTTGCCGTCGGGGTCGGCGCGTCGCGCCGCGCGCCACGTGGAGCCCGCTTCGGTCTCCACCGCGGCGATGGTCGACGTTGACGCCTTCGAGTCCGCGAGAGCCGCGACGACGGCGGTTCGCAACGCGTCGACGCCTTCTCCGGTCACCGCGACGGTCGGGATCACCGGAACCCCGCGCGCCGCGCGCGACAGCCGTTCGGAGTCCGGCGACACGCCCGCCTCGCGGGCTTCGTCGACCATGTTGAGCGCGACGACGGCGGGAATCCCCATGTCGACGATTTGCGACAAAAGAAAGAGTCCACGCCCGGGCTGACAGGCGTCGACGACGACGCAGACGAGATCGGGGCGGCGACCCGAAGTGCGGCCGTCGAGGAAATCGCAGGCGACGCGCTCGTCCGGCGAACGCCCGACGAGGCTGTAGGTCCCCGGGAGATCGACCAGTTCGAACGCGTCGCCGCCCGCCCCCGAACGTCCGACGTGATGCTCGACCGTGACTCCGGGGTAGTTCGCGATCTTCTGCGAAAGCCCCGTCAGACGGTTGAACAGGGACGACTTGCCCGTGTTCGGATTGCCGACGAGAGCGACCCGCTTCATGCCCCACCCCCGGCGTCGACCGTGATTTTCATGGCCGTTTCGCGACGGATCGCGAAGCGCGCGCCCTCGATTTCGATTTCGAGGGGGCAGCCGAACGGGGACGTCCGGACGAGCGTCACTATCCGACCGGGGAGCACCCCGAGTTCCAACAATCGGTGCGAGTCTTGGGCGTCCGCATCGCCCCGATCGACGTCGAGCACGACGAGAGGGCGTCGCGGGGGGGCTTCCGGGAGGGGGGTGCGCGTAGGGGGCATCGGGACTGGATGAGAATCAATCTCATCTAGGGGGCATACTAGCCCTCACCGGGAGGGTCTCAAGGGTCAACCGCGATACGTGGTTTCGCTGCGCCCGCGCTCGCGGGCCGTCGGGTCGTTGCGACACGTGCCGCAGAGCCCGTAGAGCTTCAGCGAGTGGGCGAGGAGTTCGCCGCCCATCTTTCGCGCGACCTCGTCCTGGAGCGATTCGATGCGCTCGTCGCGGAATTCCTTGATCGCCTTGCATCCGACGCAGAAGAAGTGGTCGTGGTGCGCGTGACCGTACGTGTGTTCGTAGTAGCGCGCCCCTTCGCCGAAGTCGTGCATCACGAGAATGCCGCAGGCGAGCATGACCGCGAGGGTGCGGTAAACCGTCGCTTTGCTCGCCGGGATTCCCTCGACGCGCAGGCGCTCGATCAACTGCTCCGCCGTGAAGTGGTCATGCACGGCGAAAATCGATCGCAAAAGCTGCTTGCGCGCGGGCGTGTATTTGAGGCCCTGCTTGCGCAGGTAGGCCTCGAAGACTTCTTCTTCACCGGACGTGTGGGGCATGGCTCGGGGATCTGCGAGGGATGGCGTCATGACGGCGGCTCCGCGGGGTTCGGGGCGATCCTTCGCCCCGACGCGTCCCACGTTGCCATGGAGTCTCAGTCACCGCACCCGCCGAGGGAAGCATCATCGACTACGCACTAGAGCCACCCCGCGCGGCGGAGGCGCGGGCGCCGATGTCCTTGCGGAAATACATGCCCTCGAACGCGATGTGGCCAACCGCTTCGTACGCGCGACGGCGCGCTTCCGCGAAATCCGCGCCGAGGGCGGTGACGGCGAGCACCCGACCGCCCGCGGTGACGAGGCGCCCGGCGCCGTCGAACGCCGTGCCCGCATGGAAGACGAGGACGTCCGGCAACGCTTCCGCCTTTTCGACGCCGGTGATCGGGAACCCCTTCGCGAAGGCTCCCGGATAACCGCCCGAAGCGAGCACCACGGTGACTGCGGCGCGCGGGTCGATCTCGAGGGCCGAAGGCGACACGTTCTCGAGCGATCCGTTCGCGACGGCGAGCAGAAGTTCGAGGAGGTCACCCTTCAGACGCGGGAGCACGACCTGCGTTTCGGGGTCGCCGAAACGGCAGTTGAATTCCAACGTCCTCGGTCCCCCGCGCGTCAGCATCATCCCCGCGAAAAGCAGGCCCGAGAACGGGCAGTCCATCGTGGACATCGCGTGCACGGTCGGAACGAGCACTTCACGCTCGATGCGCGCCATCACGGCGTCGGTCGCGAACGGAGTCGGACTGTAGGCACCCATGCCGCCGGTATTCGGACCGGTATCGCCCTCGCCGACGCGCTTGTGGTCCTGCGACGCGGGGAGCGCGAACAGCGTCGCGCCGTCGGTCACGCAGAACACGGAGATCTCTTCGCCGGAGAGGAAGTCCTCGACGACGACCGTCGCACCCGCGTCCCCGAGCGTGCGATCCGCGAGGAACGCGCGCAGCGTCGCGATCGCCTCCGCCTCGTCGCGGCAGATGACGACACCCTTGCCTGCGGCCAATCCCGACGCTTTGACGACCATCGGGTAGACGACGGCGCCCGTCACCCACGATTCCGCATCCTCGAGTTTGGTGAATGTCTTGTAGGTCGCCGTCGGCACGGAGGCCTGCGCCATCACCTGCTTCGAAAAAGCTTTCGATCCTTCGATACGCGCGGCATCCGCGGAGGGTCCGAAGACGGCAATACCCGCTGCGCGCAGTTTGTCCGCGAGCCCGAGGCAGAGCGGAGCCTCGGGGCCGACCACGACGAGTCCGACGCCTTCACGCACGGCGATCGCGACGATGCCGTCGAGGTCGGTGACCGGGATCGGGAAATTGCGGCCGATTCGGGCCGTGCCGGGGTTGCCCGGAGCGCACAGGACTTCCGTGACGCGCGGGCTCTTCGAGAGTTTCCACGCGAGGGCATGTTCACGACCGCCCGAACCGACCACGAGCACCTTCATTGGAGCATCCCCCGAAGAACACGTGCCGCCTGGACGACGTCCCGCGGCCCCCGGACGTGATAGGTCGCGAAACCGAGAGCCCTCGCGGGCTCGATGTCCGTGACGAGACCGTCTCCGACCGAGACGCATCGATCGTATGAAGTTCCGGCCGCCTTCACGACATGCGCGAAAAAAGCCGCCGCGGGCTTCGGCGCTCCCGCGTCTTCCGCCGCGACGACGACCGCGAATCGGTCCTCCGCGATTCCAAGCAGCCGAAGGATCCGCCGCGCGAGTCTCGGAGAGTTGTTGGTCGCGAGCACCAGGCGGAATCGGGAGCCGAAGACGTCGAGGGCCGCGTCGATCCCGGGATGGGGACGCACGTGGGCTTCGGGAGTCTCGTGGGTTTCGCGGAACCTGTTCATTTCGGCGAGCCCGATACCGAACCACGCGGAAAGCGCCGCCGGCTTGGACATCCCGGGGCGGGCCGCGCGCACCATTCGATCGAACGCCGCGAACGCTCCGAACGGGTCGTCGACCCCCACGAGATGACGGACCCGAAGTCCGGTGACGCGCGCGGAATCACCCGCGGGGTCCGCGTCGCGCCCGCCCCCGTGCAGCGTTCCGTCGAGATCGAACACCACCGTGTCGCGTCCCTCGAAAGTCGCGAGAATCGACGCCGGGTTCGGCTCGGTGGACGTCATCGGGCTCCGCTCACGGACGTGCGACCTGAAATCCACGACCGTAAACGGCGACGGTGCGTTCCCACGCGGCACGCGACCGCATGGCCCGAGCCGCTTCGACGAGAACGCCGAATTTGCCGGGAACGGGGATTTCGACGAGCGGCGACGGCACGAGGCGACGGGACGTCTTTCTCCAGAAGCCGCATGTCGCGACCAACATGACCGCCGCCCCTCCCCGTTCCCCCGAGAACCCGTCGCCGAATTCCATCCCGCCGAAGTAGCGAACGATCGATGGCCCGAGCTCGGCGACCCGCATGCACAACCCGCGTCTGACGGAGGCGACCACGTCGGGCGGCGCTTCGCGGCGCGCCAGATAGGGCGCCAAGCCGTCGTCGTAGGCGACGCCGCGCGCCAAGTCCTTTTCGACGTCGCGACAGATGTTCGCGAGCTGAACGACTTCGCCCGCCGCCTTCGACAACGCGACGCGCTCTTCGGGGAGGGTCGGATCCACGCCGATCGACGCCCGGTGCTCCGACTCGGCGAAGCGGAGCGGCGCGCCGAGCACGGCGTCGCAATAGGCCGGTCGCGACGCTGTCGACAAAAGTCCACCGGATGCGTCCTTTTCCCTCGAAGCCGCGAGCATGCCGGCCGCCATCTCCGAAACGAGAGCGGCGAGTCGAGGCCGCGACGACGGCGCCATCCGCTCTCTCAACGCGGCGAGGAGATCCGAACGTCGCAACACCGCGAGATGGCCGAGGTCACGCACGTCCTGGACGATGAATTCAGGGATCGGAACGTCGACGCGTTCCCCCGTCGCGAGACGTTCGACGGCTCGCAGCGACGCTTCCCGAGCGACGGGATCGGTCGCGAGGTCCTCGGCCGTGTCGAGCGCGCGGCAGAAAAGGTAGGCCGTTCCCACGGAACTCCCGAGCGGTTCCTTCAGAAGCGCGATGGCGAGCGAGAACGTTCGGGCGGCGTGCGGCAACGCACGCCACA
>JAFMJN010000018.1 GCA_017853435.1 Planctomycetota bacterium
GCTTGGTCCGCAAGGTTCGCCAGGTCGTGATCAAGCAAGGCCCGCAAGCCGGTCAAAAGATGGGGATCATCGAACTCGAAGATCTCACGTCGGTGTCCGAATGCGTGATCTCGCCGAAGATGTGGTCGACGATGTCGGAGTCGATCAAAGAGGACGCGATTCTCTTCGTGAAGGCGACCGTCGATCGTCGCCGGGACCCTCCGTCGATGCGGGTCTCGGACGTCATCCCGATCGAGCAGGCGGCCATGCGCCTCGCGAAGCGTGTCGTGATCACGCTCGACGCCGGAGACGCGCTCGAACAACGGATGAAGGACATGACCGTGCTCATCCGTCGCTTCCCCGGCGGTTGCCCGGTGATCTTCGAACTCAAGACGTCCGAGTTCGGGCTCGTTCAGATCCAAGCCGGCGACAACTACCGCGTCGCGGTGTCGGAGGCGCTCGGAGCGGCTCTCGAATCGACGGTCGGGTCGGAAGGATTCCGCTTCGCCTGACCGCCGCGCGGGCGCGCGCGGCGACGCGCGCGCCTCCTTCAATCCCGGCGCTCGCCCTCGTTCGCCGACGTTCCGGACAGCTTCCACGCGATCACGATCACCGCGAGAAGCACCAACCCGTAAATGGCGAACCCGACCCACTGGCGCCAATCCCATGGCGCAGCGCGGGTCGGGTCGTCGTTGAAGAGAAAGGTCAGCGGGTGCACCGCGACCCTCCGATCAGGCGTCCCCGGACTTCACGGGAGCGAGATCGACGAACTCGAGGATCGCCTGCTCGCCGTTGTCGCCGAGACGGTTCTTCGCGAGCTTGAGCACGCGCGTGTAGCCGCCCTTGCGATCCTTGAAGTGGGTCGCGACTTCGCCGAACAGCTTGTCGACGAGATCACGATCCGGAACGATCGCCATCGCGCGAACGCGATTGGACGGCGTGTCCGTCTTGCCGATCGTCACGAGCTTGTCCGCCATCGGCCGATATTCCTTGGCCTTGGCGAGCGTCGTGGTGATGCGGTTGTTGATCAGGAGCGCCCGAAGGAGGTTGCGCCCGAGAGCCTTTCGGTGGGCGCTGGTACGGCCGAGTCGACGGCCACTGACGCGATGACGCATGACGGGTATCCCTGGTCTGGATCAGACGGATTGAGGGTCGTTCCCCAACTCTTCGGCGGTCGGCATGGTGTCGCCGCGGAGAGTGAGGCCGAGTTCCGCGAGCTTGGCGCGAATCTCGGTGAGGGTGGTCTTGCCGAAGTTGCGAAGCGCGAGGAGATCGTCCGTCGAGCGTGCAACGAGGTCGCCGACCGTGAAGATGCGCTCGGATTCGAGGCAGTTGTTCGCACGCACGGAGAGCGCGAGTTCCTGCACAGGCATCGCCATCTGCGGGTCGACGGGCGCGATCGACGACGGGGATTCGGCCGGAGCCGCCGCGTCGGTCACGGGGATTTCACCGCCCGACGCGCCGTAGGAGACGAGCGCGTTGAGGCACTTGCGGTAGATCTTCGACGCTTCGGAAAGCGCCTCTTCCGGGCGGATCGAGCCGTCGGTCCAGATTTCGAGGACGAGACGATCGTAGTCCGTGATCTTGCCGACGCGGGTGTCTTCGGTCGCGTACTTCACGCGGAGGACCGGCGAGTAGCAGGAATCGAGCCAGATGCGGCCGATCTGCTGATCGCTTTCCTTCGGCGAACGACGCGCGCGGGGATCCGCGAAACGGCTCGAGCCGAATTCGTTTTCCTCGGCGGTCCAGTATCCGCGCCCACGGGCCACTTCGAGATCCATCTCGAAATCGACCTTCTTGTTCAGGGTGCAGATGTGGACTTCCGGATTCACGACGACGGCATCGCCCTCGACCGTGATGTCCGCGCCCGTCACCGCGCCCTTTTCGGACTTGCGGATGCGGAGCGTGACGGGGCCGTCACCGCTCATGCGCACCTTGATGTTCTTGACGTTGAGGACGATGTCCGTCATGTCCTCGGTCACGCCGTCCACCGGTTGGAACTCGTGGTCGGCACCCTTCACGGAGATCCAACGCACCGCCGTACCCTCGATGGACGAGAGCAGGACGCGACGAAGACCGTTTCCGATGGTGTGGCCGAAACCGCGTTCGAACGGTTCGACGATGAACTTTCCGTAGACATCCGACAACGTGTCGCGATCGACGGTGACGCGGGTCGGGAGCTCGAGATTCCTCCAGCGCATGCGCATGGTGGTTGTCCTTTCTCAGGCGGCTTTCGCCGCGATCACTTCGAAGCGCCTTCGACGATCAACTGCTCGCGCAGAATGAACGGGAACTCGTCGCGGGCCGGGAGACGCAGGACCTTGACGGTCAACGCCTGCTCGTCACGCTCGAGCCACGAAGGGCACACCTGGAACGGCTTCGAGCCTTCGAGGATTTCAGCGACACGCTTGCGGGGGCGTTCCTTCGAAGTGAAGGAGATGACGTCTCCGGCCTTCACCGAGTAGGAAGGACGGTCGACCTTGCGGCCGTTGACCTTGACGAGGCCGTGAGCCACCAACTGACGGGCGCTCGCCGGGCCGAGGCTGAACCCCGACTGACGCACCACGTTGTCGAGGCGACGCTCGATGATGTTGAGGAGGGCGGTACCGGTGTTGCCGCGATCCTTGATGGCGCGGTCGAACACGCCGCGGAACTGGCGGTCGAGAAGACCGAAGTAGCGCTTGAGGCGCTGCTTTTCGCGGAGCTGGTTGCCGTATTCCGAGACGCGACCGCGCTTGATGGCACGGCCTCCCGGCGGGAACGCGTCACCGCGCTTCGCGATGGCGCACTTGGCGGTATGGCAGCGCTCGCCTTTGAGGAAGAGCTTCATGCCTTCCCGGCGGCAGAGGCGGCACTTGGGTCCGATGTAACGAGCCATGGTGTTTCCTTGTGTTTGGGATCAGACGCGACGACGCTTCTTGGGACGGCATCCGTTGTGCGGAACCGGAGTGACGTCTTCGATGGACTTCACTTCCATTCCCGACTGACGGAGAGCGCGCACGGCCGATTCGCGACCCGAGCCCGGGCCGGTGATCTTGACGTCGACTTCCTTCACGCCGTACTTCGAGGCCGCTTCGCCCGCACGTTCCGCGGCGCGTTGCGCGGCGAACGGCGTCGACTTGCGGGACCCCTTGTACCCGATCGATCCGGCGCTCGACCAGCAGAGCGTGTTGCCCTGAGGATCGGTGACGGTGACGATCGTGTTGTTGAAGGAGGCCTTCACGTGAATGACCGCCTTGGCGACGGCCTTCTTGACCTTCTTGCCCTTGGAAGCGGCCGGCGCTTGTGCCGGTGCATCCGAGGTGGACTTGTTTTCGTTCGACATGCTCGTCTCGTGAAGCCTCCGGTGAAGAGGCTCGATACCGCCGCCGCAGCGGCGGCTTGGATCACTTCATCGCCTTGACGGACTTCTTGCCCGCCACGGTCTTGCGCGGTCCCTTGCGGGTGCGCGCGTTGCTCTGCGTGTGCTGACCGCGAACCGGCAGATTGCGAATGTGCCGAATGCCGCGGTAGCAGCGAATGTTCTTGAGTCGCGCGATCGTCTGCGCGATCTGGCGACGAAGCTGACCCTCGACCGGGTACTTGCGCTCGATCAGCTGAGCGATCTTCGCGACCTGTTCGTCGGAAAGCTCGCGCGCCTTCATGTCGGGATCGAGCCCGAGTTCCTTGCAGATCTCGATGGCGAGGTAGGGACCCACGCCGTAGAGATAGCGGAGAGAGATCTTGAGGGCTTTGTCGTTGGGAATGTCGACGCCGGTAATGCGTGGCATGTGTTTCTCGATCAGCCTTGGCGCTGCTTGTGACGCTTATCCAGCTTGCAGATGATCCGGACGACGCCCTGACGGCGAATCACCCGGCAACCTTCGCAGATGCGCTTCACGGATGCACGAACCTTCATGACGGACTCCGGTCAGCTCCGGTAGACGATGCGTCCCTTCGACAAATCGTAGGGAGACATCTCGACCTCGACCTTGTCGCCCGGGAGGATGCGGATGTAGTTCATCCGCATTTTTCCCGAGACGTGGGCGATGACTTCATGCCCGTTTTCGAGAACCACAAGAAACGCCGCATTGGGCAATGGCAACTTGACCGTGGCCGTTACCCGGATGGGCTCTTCCTTTGGCATCGATGAGGGCGTTTCCGATGCGCACGCGCGCATCTTTTCGCCGCAGATGTTCCGAACCCTCCGTCCCACAAGGGCCGGCGGCACCGACGCCCTCCGTTCCGCTGCGGCGCGGTTCGGACGGCACTGTCGGTAAAAAAGGGTCGAAATCCTAGCCGCCGAGCGGCCGGGCGTCAACCCCCGACGACCCCGCGAAGGGCCGCCGTCACGTCCGAAACCGCCCCCGAGGCGTCAACCTCGTGGAAGATTCCCTTCGATCGGTACCAGGACTCGAGAGGGGCCGTCTTGCGGTCGTACTCTTCGAGGCGCCGAGCCACCGTCTCCGGGCGATCATCGTCCCGGACGTAAGTCTCTCCCCCGCAGGCGTCGCAGTGACCCGCGACCTTCGGAGGATTCGATTCCGTGTTGAAGACCGATCCGCACGCCTTGCACGTGACGCGCGCCGAAAGGCGCGCCACGAGCACCGCACGATCGATCGCGAAATTCACCGCCGCCTTGAGCGGCAGTCCGAGCTCGGCGAGGGCCGCCTCCAAGGCTTCCGCCTGGGGGACGGTCCGCGGGAACCCGTCGAGGATGAACCCCGAACGACAATCGGGACGAGCGAGCCGTTCCCTGACGATGCCGCACACGACGGAATCGGGAACGAGATCGCCACGATCGAGGTACCCCTTGGCCTCGCGACCGACCGGGGTCCCTTCCTTGATCGCCGCACGAAAGATGTCTCCCGTCGACACGTGCGGGACGTTCCAGAGCGCGGAGACCACTTTGGCCTGCGTGCCCTTTCCCGCACCGGGTGCTCCGAGAAACACGAGGTGCATCGTCAGTTCGACTTCTTCTTCGCGCCGCCCATGAAGCCTTCGTAGTTGCGCTGCATGAGGCTGGCGTTGAGCTTGTCGACGATGTCGAGAGCCACGCCGACGACGATCAGAATCCCGGTGCCGCCGAGGAAGCCCGCGGTGAAGTAATCCACCGACATGACCTTGCTTGCGACTTCGGGAATGATCGCCACGAGAGCGAGGAAGAAGGCGCCGAGAAGCGTCACCTTCGAGAGCACCGATTCGAGATAGGACGCCGTGTCCTTGCCGGGACGAATCCCGGGAATGAACGCGCCGTTCTCCTTGAGGTTGTCCGCGATCTCGGTCGGCTGGAACATCAACGACGTCCAGAAGAACGAGAAGAAGACGATGAGTGCGCAGTAGAGGGTGACGTGAACGAAGGTGCCCGAACCGATCCATTCGGGCAGATTCGCCTGCCCGCGGATGGTTTGGATGAGCGTCAACGGCAGCATGATCAGCGACGACGCGAAGATCACGGGCATGACGCTCGGCATGTTCAGTTTGACCGGCAGGTAGTGCTTCTGCCCGCCCATCATGCGACCACCACGGACCATCTTCGCGCTCTGCATCGGGATCCGGCGCTGGCCGCGCTGGGTGTACACGACGCCGATCACGATGAGGAAATACGTCACCGCGAGAATCGCCGCGGTGAGGTAGGTCTGCGGATTGGTCGGATCGATGAGACGGTAGAAGGCGGTCGGAACGTCGGAGACGATGCCCGTCACGATGAGGAGCGAAGAACCGTTGCCGATTCCGTACTCGGTGATCTGCTCACCCACCCACATGAGGAAGACGGTGCCCGCCGTGATCGCCAAAGCGCCGCCGAGGATGAATCCCCAACCGAAGTTCGGAATCAGAGCCACGCCGTTCACCTGAAGCTGATCGAAGTTCTTGCAGAGCACGAGGCCCTGAATGAACGCGAGCGGCACGGTCGTCAGGCGCGAGTACTGATTGATCTTGCGCTGCCCCGCGGCACCTTCCTTCGCCAACGCTTCGAGCGACGGCAGCACCTTCGAGAGGAGCGAGAAGATGATGGAGGACGAGATGTACGGAAGAATTCCCAACGCGAACAGCACGGGCATCTTGACGTTGCCCGCGGCGAGCTTGTTGAGGAATCCGATCAGTTCACCGATACCGGCGGAAGACCCTTCCACCATGTAGGCCGAGAACGCCTTGCCGTCGACGCCGGGGAGCGGAACGTAGAAGCCCAACCGGTAGACGAGCAAAAGACCGAAGGTCCAGAGGATGCGGGTGCGCAGTTCCTGAACCTTGAAGAGATTCCGCAGTTGGCCGAGCATCTCAGCCGATCTCCTCGGCCGTCCCGCCGGCCGCCTCGATGGCGCCCTTGGCCTTCGCGGAATACGCGTTGGCCTTGACGGTGAGCTTCTTGGAGAGTTGGCCGCGTGCGAGGATCTTCACGGTCTTCGAACCGCCGGGGATCAGCCCGACCTTCTTCAACGCCGCGAGATCGACCACCGTGCCCGCGTCGAAGCGCTCGAGGTCGGCGAGGTTCACCACCTCGTGGACGACCTTGAACGGCGAGTTCGAGAACCCGCGCTTCGGAAGGCGGCGGAACAAGGGCATCTGACCGCCCATGAATCCCGGACGGACGCTGGAGCCCGAGCGGGACTTTTGTCCCTTGAAGCCGCGGCCCGCGGTCTTGCCGCGGCCCGAGCCGATGCCGCGCCCCACGCGAAGACGATATTCGCGCGGCGAAGCATTTTTCTTGATGTCATCGAGGTTCATGGTGCCTCCCCCTCACTGAGCGACGGAGACCCCGCGGAGGGACTCCACCTGTTCCTTGGTCCGGAGGCCTTCGAGAGCGAGCATG
The DNA here is from genome assembly GCA_017853435.1 of Planctomycetota bacterium. GTDB lineage: Bacteria > Planctomycetota > CAIWVZ01 > CAIWVZ01. The sequence continues at coordinate 6,770 of JAFMJN010000018.1, forward strand.
GTCGCCTTCGCGAGGTTCACCGGGTTCGTGCTGCCGATCGACTTCGTCACGATGTCGCCGATACCGGCCGCCGTCACGATGGCGCGCACCGTCGCGCCCGCGATGACGCCCGTACCCGGCGCGGCCGGGAGGAGCACCACCTTCGAGGCGCCGAAACGTCCTTCCGCACGATGCGGAATGGTCGTTCCCTTGGTGGAAACCGTACGGAGAACCTTGCGGGCCTCCTTGTTTCCCTTCTCGACCGATTGCGGGACTTCGTTGGCCTTGCCGAATCCGAGTCCGATGCGGCCCCGGCGATCGCCGACGACGACGAGAGCCGAGAACGAGAAGCGCTTGCCGCCCTTCACGACCTTGCAGGAACGGTTGATCTTGATCACCGATTCCTGCATGTCGTCGCGAGAACCTTGGTCCTGCTGCGGACGACGGTTGCGCGGGCCGCCGCGATGTCCTTGATTTTCCATCGTGTTTCTCAGAACTCGAGGCCCGCCTTGCGGGCGGCCTCCGCGAGCGCCTGAACGCGCCCGTGGTAGATGAATCCGTTGCGGTCGAAGACCACCTTCTTCACACCCGCCTTGAGCGCGCGCTCGGCGACGGCGGCACCCACCGCTTCCGCGGCGGCCTTGTTGCCCGTGCCCTTGAGCGCGCCGGCCAAGGTCTTCTCGACGGTGCCGGCGGACGCGAGCGTCGTGCCGTTCTCGTCGTTGATGACCTGAGCGTAGATGTGCTCGAGGCTGCGGAAGATCGACAAGCGGGGACGCTCGGCGGTGCCGAACGCCTTCTTGCGGATGTGGTACTTGCGCCGCGTACGGCGCAACGCCTTCTTTTGAGTCTGGGTGGCCATGATCAACCCTTCCCGCCGACGGCCTTGCCCTGCTTCCGGACTACGACTTCGTTGTCGTAGCGGATGCCCTTGCCCTTGTAGGGCTCGGGCGGGCGCACCTTACGGACGACGGCCGCGAACTGGCCGACCTTTTGACGGTCGGCACCCTTGATGTGGATCTGGGTCGGCTTGGGTGTTTCCACCGTCAGCCCCTCCGGAACCTTGAGGTCGACGGTATGGCAGAAGCCGATGTTGAGGATCAGCTTGTCCTTTCCTTCGACGCGGGCGTTGAAACCGACGCCCTCGATCTCGAGGTTCCGTTGGAATCCCTTCGACACCCCCGTGATCATGTTGTTCAAGAGGGCGCGATAGAGACCATGGAAAGCACGCTGCGCGCGCTCGTCGCCCGGACGGGCGACCGAGGCGGAGGTGCCTTCGACCTTGACGCTGAAGCCCTTGGCGAGCTCCTGTTTGAGCTCGCCCTTGGGGCCCTTCACCGCGACCATCGAGCCGGCCACCGAAATGGTGACGCCCGAGGGGATCGCGATGGATTTCACTCCGATGCGGGACATGCGGTGACTCCTGTGCTCACCAGACCTCGCAGAGGATCTCGCCGCCCACGTTGCGCGAACGCGCTTCGTGATCGGACAAGATTCCGCAGTTCGTGCTCACGATCGCGACGCCGAGTCCGTCGAGGACCTTCGGGAGGTCCTTGGCGGTTCGGTACACGCGACGACCGGGACGGCTCACCCGCTGGATATGCGAGATCACCTTCTCCCCGTCGGGGCCGTACTTGAGGAAAACACGGATGGATCCACGGCGGCCGTCTTCAACGACTCGGAAGTCGCGGACGAAGCCGTGGCGCTTGAGCGCCTCCACGATTTCCCGCTTCAGGTTGGACGCCGGAGCGTCAACCGAATCTTCGCCGTTCGTCACGGCGTTGCGAATGCGGGTAAGGAGGTCAGCAACGGGATCGGTCATGCTCATGATGCGCCTCTTGGCTCACCAGCTGGCCTTGCGGACACCGGGAATTTCGCCCTTGTGGGCGAGTTTCCGGAAGCAGCAGCGGCAGATGCCGAACTTCTGGTAAACCCCACGCGGCCGGCCGCACAACGTGCAGCGACGGCGAAGCCGTGTGGAGAACTTGGGCTTGCGGTTGGACTTGTTGACTTGCGCCTTGGTGGCCACGATGGTCCTCAGTTGCGCTTGAAGGGCATGCCGAGCAAGGTCAGGAGTTCAAGCGACATGGCGTCGCTGCCTCCGGACATGCAGATCGTAATGTCCATACCCTGGTGGAACTCGGCCTTGTCCATCAGGATTTCGGGGAACACCGATTGGTCTTGAAGACCCATCGAGTAGTTCCCGCGACCATCGAACGAATCCGACTTCACACCACGGAAGTCGCGGATACGCGGAATGGCCAACGTGATCAGGCGGTCGAGGAACTCCCACATGCGGGCTCCCCGGAGGTCCACCTTCACACCGATCGGCAGGCCCTCGCGCAGGCGGAAGCCTGCGACGGCGAGCTTTGAGACACACACCACGGGCTTTTGACCCGTGATCTGCGAGAGGTGGAGAACCGCCTCTTCGATGCGCTTCTTGTTGTCGATCGCCTTCCCCACGCCCATGTTGATCACGACCTTCTTGAGGCGGGGAACTTGATTGACGTTCTTCAGACCGAACTTCTCACGCAACGCCTTCACGACTTCGTCGTGGTAGCGCTGCACGAGGCGCGGCTTGGATGATGCTTCGACGGTCGCCATGGGTCAGTTTCCCTTCCCCGACGCGGCCCCGACGGGCTTGCCGGTCTTGGTCGAAACGCGAGACTTCTTGCCGTCGACCGTCGACATGCGCACGCGCACGCCACGACCTTCGGCTTCCGACCAGATCGCCACGCTCGACGCCGCGATCGGCGCGGGGCGCTGAACGCGACCACCGGCCTGCGGGTTCTGCGGATTGCGACGCAGGTGCTTCGTGATGATGTTCACGCCCTCGACGACGACCTTCCCGTGCTTGGGAATGACGCTGAGGACGCGGCCGCGCTTGCCGCGGTCTTTACCGCGCAGCACGACGACTTCGTCATTGGTTCGAATTTTCATCGTTCGCTCCTCGCCTCAGACCACTTCCGAGGCCAGGGAGATGATCTTCATGAAGTTCTTCGCGCGAAGCTCGCGAGCGACCGCACCGAAGATGCGGGTCCCGCGGGGCTCGTTGGCCGCGTCGAGCAACACGATCGCGTTCTTGTCGAAGCGCACGTAGCTGCCGTCTTCACGGCGCACCGCACGCTTGGTGCGCACGACCACGCCGCGCACGACGTCGCCCTGCTTCACCGTCCCGCCCGGATTCGCCGACTTGACGGCGGCGATGATGACGTCCCCGATACCGGCGTACCGGCGCAGGGTGCCTCCGAGCACCTTGATGCACATGACCGTCTTCGCGCCGGTGTTGTCGGCGACGTCGAGGTACGTTTGCGGTTGAATCATGGATCAACCTCCGGACGCGCTGATGCGCGCCTTCTCGACGATCCGAACGAGGCGGAAACGCTTCGTGCGGGAGAGCGGACGGCACTCGACGATCTCCACGCGATCGCCGATACCGGCCTGCTCGTGCTCGTCGTGGGCCTTGAACTGTTGGCGACGGCGGATGTACTTGCCGAACACCGGGTGCTTGACCAGGCGATCGACGCGCACGGTGATCGTGCGGTCCATCTTGTCGCTCACGACCGTGCCGATGTAGGCGCGGCGGCCGTTGCGGGTCTCGGCTTCGGGATTCACTTGGCGGCTCCCTTGTTCTTGCGGGCGGACACTTCGGTCATGAGACGCGCGATGTCCTTCCGGATCGCACGCAGCTGGGACGGCTGCGCGATGGTTTCGACGCTGGAGCGGAACTTCGCCTTGAAGCCCTCCTCGCGGAGGTCGCGAATCTTCTTCGCGATGTCGGCGTCGCTCAGTGCCCGGATCTCACCGATCTTCATGGTCGACCTCAGACGTGGTGCCGGCGCTTCAGGAACCGGCAGCGGATGGGAAGCTTGTGCGCGGCGCGGAGCAGCGCTTGGCGGGCGGACTCGATCGAGGCCCCGCCGATCTCGAAGAGCACCGTGCCCGGCTTGACGACCGCGCACCAGAATTCGATGTCGCCTTTGCCCGTGCCCATTCGGACTTCGAGCGGCTTGGCGGTCACCGACTTCTGCGGGAAGACGCGGATGAAGATGCGACCTTCACCCCCGAGGAAGTGGCTCGCGGCGATACGAGCCGCCTCGAGCTGCTTCGCGTCGATCCAACCCGGATCCATGGACTGAAGTCCAAATTCACCGAAGCTGACTTCGTTACCACGCGTAGCTGCGCCTTTGATGCGGCCACGCTGCATCTTCCTGTGTTTGACACGCTTGGGCATGAGCGGCATAGGTCGCTCTCCTCAGCTCAGTTCCCGGCCTCGCGGGGTCCGGAACCCTCGCGCATCGGAGCGCGACGCGGCGAAGGAGCCGCGGCGGGTTTCGAATCCCGGTGGGAACCGAGATAAATCCAACATTTGATACCGATGTGACCGTACGGCGTATACGCCTCCGTGAACCCCCACGAGATATGGGCGTCGAGGTTCTGCAGAGGGAGCCGCCCCTGTTGGGACTGCTCGCACTTGGCGATCTCAGCACCACCGAGGCGGCCGGAGAGCATGACCTTCACGCCCTTCGCACCCGCATTCATCGTGGTCTGGATGGTCTTCTTGATCACGCGTCGGAACGGCTGACGCTTCTCGACCTGTTCGCGCATGGACTCGGCGACGAGCTGCGCGTTCAGTTCGGGGCGATTGACCTCCGAAAGCGTCAGGCGGACCTTGCGGGCCTTGTCCGAGATGAGCTTCTCGATCTCGGCCTGAATTTCGTTCAGCTTCGCGCCCTTCTTGCCGATGAGAATTCCCGGGCGGGCCGAGTGGACGATCACCGTGGTGGTGTCCCCGTTCCGCTCGATTTCGATCATCGAGATGCCGGCGAAGTTGTACGCCTTCTTGAGGTGCGTACGGATGAGTTGGTCTTCCTTCAGGGTGCGAGGGAAGTCCTTCTTCTTGGCGTTCCAGCGGGAGCGCCAACGCTCGGTCACGCCGATGCGGAATCCGAGGGGGTGAACCTTTTGTCCCATGTGATCAATTCCCCTTCGACGTCTTCGACGCCGAATCGGCACCCTTGGCCGCGCGACGGGCGCGCGGCTTGCGCGCGGTCTCGCTGACGCCGAGAACGACGATGAGGTGGCTGGTGCGCTTGCGGATCGGACGCGCGCGGCCCTGAGGACCCGGGCGGAAGCGCATGCGGCGCTGCTTGAGCGGGCCTTCGTTCGCCATCGCGGTCTTCACGAAGAGACCGTTGAGATCGGACACGCCGCCCTGACGGGCGTTCGCGACCGCGGATTCGATGACCTTCGCGAAGAGAGCCGAGGCGCGACGGTTGACGAAGCGGAGCTGCTCGAGCGCCGCGTTCACCGACTTGCCGCGAACGAGCGTCGCGATGAGCATGGCTTTGCGGGCCGTCACCGGCGCGTAGTTGTGCGCCGCGCGGTAGGGCTCGTTGCCGATGCCGTGACCATTACTTGGCATTGGCATCTCCCTTCTTGTTCTCTCCGTGACCGCGGAACGTGCGGGTCGGAGCGAACTCGCCGAGCTTGTGCCCGACCATCTCTTCCGTCACGTAGACCTTCTGGAAGGTCCGACCGTTGTGGACGAGATAGGTGGTTCCGATGAATTCGGGCGTGATCGTGCAAGCCCGATTCCAGGTCTTGATGCCTTCGGCGGCGCGCTTGGTGTCCTTGAACGCGCGGGTGCGCGCCAGGATGCGCTCGTCGACGTACGGGCCCTTCTTGGTGGAACGGCTCATGGATCACCTTGCCTTCTTGCGGCCGCGCACGATGAAGCGGTTCGAAGCCGCCTTCTTCTTGCGGGTCTTGCCACCCTTGGCGAGCTTGCCCCACGGAGAAACCGGGTGACGACCGCCGTTGCGGCGACCTTCACCACCACCCATCGGGTGGGCGATCGGGTTCTGAGCGGAACCGCGGCTCCAAGGACGGATGCCGAGCCAACGACTGCGACCGGCCTTGCCGATGCGGACGTTGATGTGGTCGAGATTGCCGATCGTGCCGAGCGTCGCGCGGCACTTCAGCGGCACCATGCGCATTTCCGTGGACGGGAGAAGGATGGTGGCGTAATCGCCTTCCTTCGCCACGAGGCGGGCGACCATGCCCGCGCTGCGCACCATCTGGCCGCCCTTGCCGGGGCGGAGTTCGATGTTGTGGATTTCCACACCGACCGGGATGTCGGCGAGGGGCATCGCATTGCCCGGGCGCGGATCGACGCCCGATCCCGATTCCACCTTCTGACCGACGGTCAGACCGAGCGGCGCGAGAATGTAGCGCTTCTCGCCGTCGGCGTAGTGGAGCAGGGCGATGTTCGCCGAGCGATTCGGATCGTATTCGACCGACGCGACGACGGCGGGGACGCCGTCCTTGTCGCGACGGAAGTCGATCATGCGGTACTGCTGCTTGTGGCCACCGCCGCGGTGACGCGACGTGACGTGGCCGTGCGCATTACGGCCGCCCGTGCCCTTCTTGGGCTTGACGAGCGACTTTTCCGGCGCCACGCGCTGGATCTCCGACTTGAAGTCGATGACCGAGCCGAGACGGCGCGCGGGGGAAGTTGGCTTGAACCTGCGGAGTGCCATGAGTCGTGCCCTCGGTGATCCGTGAGGATCACAGGATGTCGATCTTGTCGCCTTCCTTGAGCTGGACGATCGCCTTCTTCACGCTCGCGCGTTGGACTTCGCGCAGGCCGACGCGCTTGACGCGGCCCTTCTTGACGAGCGTGCGGACGTCGGTCACCTTCACGTTGAAGAGTTTCTCGACGGCCGAGCGGATCTCCACCTTGTTCGCGTCCTCGACCACCTCGAAGCTGTAGACCGAGCGCTTTTGCACGCGATCCATGTTCTTCTCGGTCATGAGCGGACGCACGATGATGCCTTGGGGATCACGCATTGCCGTGGATCTCCTTGAGCGCGGCCAAGCCGTCCTCGGTGATGAGAACGTGGCGATGGAGCGCGACTTCGTAGGCGTTCAGTTCCCGGGCCGACATCACCTTCACGCGGGGCAAGTTGCGCACCGCGAGGAGGAGATTGCGATCCGCTTCGCGCACCACGATGAGGCACGACGCGCCGCAACCCGCGACCTTCAGGGTCTTGGCGATGTCCTTGGTCTTCGGGGCCGAGAGCGCGAGGCTTTCGACCGCGATGACTTGGGAATCGCGGAACTTCGAGAGCAGAGCCGAGCGCAGAGCGACGCGGAGAGCCTTGCGCGGGAGCGCGTAGCGGTATTCGCGAGGATGCGGTCCGTGAGCGACACCACCGCCGCGGCACTGGGGCACCTGAGGGTGCTTGACGCGCGCGTTGCCGGTGTGCTTCTGCTTGAACAGGGGCTTCTTGGCGCGCGCGACTTCGGCGCGGGTCAAGGTGTCGTGCGTGCCCTGACGCTTGTTCGCCTCGTACATGACGACGGCGTTGAACAGCGTGCGGGCGAGCACCTTCTCCCCGAGGAACGCGGTGTCGACGGACATCTTGCCCGTCTTGCCGCCCTTCATGTGAGGAATGTCCATGGCGCCCATCACTTCTTACCCTTGGCCGCCGAGGCCTTCTGGGGATTCTTCTTCTTGAGGTCGAGGCCCTGCGCCTTCTTGACCTTCTTGACGCCGGTCTTGGCCGTCTGCACGCAGACGAGTCCGCCGGTCGGGCCCGGGATGGCGCCCTTCACGAGGAGGAGATTGTTCTCCTCGTCGACGACCACCACTTCGAGATTCTTGGTGGTTTGGCGCGTGGTGCCGTAGTGGCCCGCCATCTTCTTGCCCTTGAAGACGCGACCCGGATCGGAGTGCATACCGATCGAACCCGGGCGGCGATGGCACATGTGGCCGTGCGAAGCCGGACGTCCGCCGAAGCCGTGACGCTTCATGACGCCCGCCGTTCCGCGGCCCTTGAGCCAGCCGATCGCGTCCACGAGATCGCCCGCCTTGAAGACGGTGCAGTTGATCACTTCACCGGCCTTCTGGGAGGGCTCGGCCTCGAGACGCCATTCGCGGATGACGCGATGGGCGGCGACGCCGTTCTTCTTGAAATGGCCCAACTCGGGCTTCGAGATGGACTTTTCCTTGACGGGGTCGAGCGCGAGCTGGATGGCGTTGTAGCCGTCCGGCCCCTTCGCCGACTTGACCTGAGTCACCGTGCAAGGCCCGGCTTCGACGATGGTCACCGGCACCGCTTGGCCGGCTTCGTTGAAGACCTGGATCATGCGGCCTTTGCGGCCGAGGATGAAGTGTCCCATGACAACCTCTTGAATCCGTTCCTGTCGTTCCTATCCGGAGCGCCGGTCACCGCAGGAGACGTTCCGCGGGATCCCGGCCCGGGGTTCGCCCCGGTTCCGGCCTTTCCTCACGCCTTGATGGCGATGTTCACCCCGGCGGGGAGGTTGAGCTGCGAAAGCAGGTCGACCGTCCGCTTGGTGGGCTGACTGAGGAAAATGATCCGCTTGTGCGTGCGGACCTCGAACTGCTCGCGGGACTTCTTGTCCACGTGAGGGCTGCGAAGAACCGTGAAACGCTCCACACGGGTGGGGAGCGGCACCGGTCCGGTCACCTTGGCCTCGGTCCGCTTGGCCACGTCGACGATCTCCTGGGCGGAGCTGTCGAGGGCCTCGTGGTCGTAGGACTCAAGGCGGATTTTGATGCGCATATCCGACATTGACCATCTCCTTGAAGCCGGGCACCCGCCGCGACTTCTCCGCAGGGCGAACCTGCGAAACCGCACCGGGGAAACGTGCCGACACGCCGGGGCACGAAGGAGGGAAAAGGCCGAGATTCGGCCGTTGCCCGAGCCTTGCCGGTGACTTTGGGGCAGTCTCCCCCGGGCTTGCGCCTTCCGGAGACCGCCTTCGAACCCGAGGGTTCGACAACCAAAGGCCGCCGGAAATGACCGGCGGCACCGGATTGCCACGGGGTCGCGATCAGCTCGCTACCCCCATGAGGGACGGGCAGTATGGCAATCCGCGGCACCCCTTCAAGGGTGGGGGGCAAAAAAAGTCCCGAACGATCTTGACAGGGGCCGTTTTCGGGCGGTAAAGGCCCTCCGGACTCCCCCTTCCCCGCCTCCGGAACCCGAAACGACGACGCCCCCCTCGAAGGAGGGAGGCGTCGGTGCGGCTGCGGCCCGAAGGCCGCGACCGATCACTTCTGGTCGATCTTGATGTTGCCCGGAACCGGCTGGTACTCGAACGGTTCCATTTCGCAGGACGCGCGGCCCTGCGACAGCGAGCGGAGCACCGTGGTGTAGCCGAAGAGTTCCGCCAGCGGCGTCGAAGCGTGCACTTCGTTCGGCTCCTTCGACGTGTTGAGTTCGCCGATGGTGGCACGACGCTTGTTGAGGTCGCCGATGATCGGCGAAAGGAACTCCGCCGGAACGTAGACGACCACGCTCATGATGGGTTCGAGCATCTGCAGACCGGCGGCCTTCGCGGCGTCCTGGAACGCCATCGACCCCGCGATCTGGAAGGCCATTTCACTCGAGTCGACATCGTGGTACTTGCCGTCCACGAGGCGAACCTTCGTGTCGATGACCGGGTACCCGGAGCCGCATCCGCTTTCCGCGGCCTGACGGCAACCCGCCTCGATCGGGGAAATGTATTCCTTCGGAATCGCACCGCCCGTGATCTCGTTCGAGAATTCGAAGCCCTTGCCGGGATTCGGTTCCATCTCGATACGGACCTGGGCGAACTGTCCGCGACCACCCGACTGCTTCGCGTACTTGAGATCGATACGGCCGGACGGCTTCTGGATCGTTTGACGATAGGCCACACGCGGACGGCCGACGTTCGCGGGAACGCCGAAGTCGCGGGTGATGCGCGTCGTCAAGATTTCGAGGTGGAGTTCGCCCATTCCGTAGATGATGAGCTGGCCCGTCTCGGAATCGACCGAGTACTTGAACGTCGGGTCTTCGCGCATGAAGCGCGCGAGGATTTCGCCGAGCTTTTCCTTGTCGTCCGAGTTCTTCGTCTCGATGGCCATCGAGATGACCGTCGGCGGGAACGTCGGCGCGGGCAACTGCATCGGCGATTCCTTCAAGCAGACGGTGTCGCCCGTGAAGGAGCTGCGGATGCCGACCGCCGCGCAGATCTGGCCGGCCTTCGCCTCCTCGATCGCCTGACGCGAGTTCGCGTGCATGAGATAGAGGTGGGCGATGCGCTCGACCTTGCCCGTGCGGGCGTTGATGAGCTGCATACCGGGTTGGATCGTGCCTTGGTAGACGCGAAGGAAGGTGAGATCGCCGTGCTTGTCGGCGACGGTCTTGAAGACGAGCGCGCACGGCGGCTTCGCCGGATCGTTGGCGAGTTCGTACACCTCGTCGGTACGCGGATTCGTCGCGGTGACGATCGGCTTGTCGACGGGAGACGGGAGGAACGCACGCACGCCGTCGAGCAGACGCTGGACACCCTTGTTGCGCAGCGCGGTGCCGCAGAACACCGGAGTGATCTTCGAGGCGCACGTCGCTTCGCGGATGCCGCGAACGAGATCGTCGAACGTGATTTGTTCGCCGTTCAAGAACTTCTCGGTGAGGTGGTCGGACGATTCCGCGACCTTCTCTTCGAGCTTTTCACGCCATTCGCGGGCGAGATCCTTGTACTTGTCCGGGATCTCTTCGAGAACGAAGCGCATTCCCTGCGACTCTTCGTCGTAGCGGATCGCCTGCATCTTGCAGAGGTCGATGATGCCTTCGAAGTCCTTCTCGGCGCCCATCGGGACGATGACCGGCACCGGGTTGGCGCCGAGCTTGTCCTTCATGGACTTGATCGCCTTGAAGAAGTCCGCGCCCGTGCGGTCCATCTTGTTGATGAACGCGAGACGCGGCACGTTGTACTTGTTCGCCTGACGCCACACGGTCATCGACTGCGGCTGCACGCCGGCGACCGCGCAGAAGACGCCGACCGCACCGTCGAGCACGCGCAGCGAACGTTCGACTTCGGCGGTGAAGTCGACGTGGCCCGGGGTGTCGATCAGGTTGATCGTGATGTCGCGCCAGGTGCAGCTCGTGGCCGCCGACTGGATCGTGATGCCGCGTTCCTGCTCGTCCTGAAGGAAGTCCATCGTCGCGGAGCCTTCGTGGACTTCGCCGATGCGGTGTTCCTTGCCGGTATAGAAAAGAATACGTTCGGAAACCGTCGTCTTGCCGGCGTCGATGTGGGCGACGATTCCGATGTTCCGGATCTTCGTGATGTCGTACTTGCTCACGGCATGCACCTCGGGCCCGAAAATGGGCCCCATTAACTAGCAAGAAGGCGCCGGAAGTCCACCCGGACCACCGACGCCGCTTGTCTTCACACGTCCGCGCCGTTTCGACGCGGACGAAAACCGCTCACCACGCGAGGTGGGCGTTCATCTTGTTCGCTTCGGCCATCTTGTGCGTGTTCTCGCGGATCGAGATCGCGGCGCCTTCGTTCTTGTAGGCGGCGACGATTTCGTCGGCGAGACGCACCGCCATCGGGCGGCCCGGACGATCGCGGCAAACGTCGAGAATCCAGCGGAACGCGAGCGATTGCTGGCGATTGCGCTTGACTTCGATCGGAACCTGATAGTTCGCACCGCCGACGCGCTTCGAGCGCACTTCGACGACGGGCTTCAGGTTGTTGATCGCCTGCGCGAAGACCTCGTCGGCCTTTTGCTCGGGGAGCTTCTTGGCGACTTCCTCGAGGGCCGCGTAAACGACGCGACGCGCGGTGGTCTTCTTGCCCTGCTTCATCACGGAGTTGACGAACTTCGCGATGGTGCGCGATCCGAACTTCGGATCGGGCTTCAGGAATCGTTCAGTGGATGCGAACTTCTTGGCCATGTTCGTGCTCGATCACCGTCCGAAGACGGCAGTCTCCCCGGAATTCGCCGGGTGCGGTTGGATTACTTCGGACGCTTCGCGCCGTACTTCGAGCGGCTGCGCTTGCGGTCTTCGACGCCGCCGGAGTCGAGCGTGCCGCGGACGATGTGGTAGCGGACACCCGGAAGGTCGCGAACGCGGCCACCGCGGACGAGCACGATCGAGTGCTCTTGAAGGTTGTGGCCTTCGCCCGGGATGTACACCGTCGTCTCCTTGCCGTTCGACAAGCGGACGCGGGCGATCTTGCGGAGAGCCGAGTTCGGCTTCTTCGGGGTCATGGTCTTGACCTGGAGGCACACGCCGCGCTTCTGCGGGCATGCGTCGAGCACGGGGCTCTTGCTCTTGGCCTTGACGCGTTCACGGCCCTTGCGGACCAACTGGTTGATCGTAGGCATGGATTTCGGGTTCCGGGACACACCTTCGCCCGAGGGACGAAGGTAAGGGGAAGAATGCTACCCGCCCCCCGCCCCCCTTCAAGGAAGAGGGGCTCGGAGACGGTCGGGAATCAGGACGCCGAGGCGCCGGCTGCGCCCCCGTTTTCGAACTGGTGCTTGATGACGGTACGGTGATATTCCGTAAATCCCGTACCAGCCGGGATAAGGTGCCCGAGGATGACGTTTTCCTTGAGACCCATCAGGCTGTCGCGCTTGCCCGCCATGGCGGCCTGCGTCAGCACCTTGGTGGTCTCCTGGAAGGAGGCCGCCGAGATGAACGAGTCCGACTGGAGAGCGGCCTTGGTGATGCCGAGGAGGAGCGGCTCGCCGACGGGCGGCTTGCCTTGCGCTTCGCGGATGCGGAGCGCCTCGCGCTTGAAGAACGCGCGATCCACCTGATTGCCCGGGAGGAAGTCCGAGTCGCCGGACTCGACCACCTTCACCTTGCGCAGCATCTGGCTCACGATGATCTCGATGTGCTTGTCGTCGATGGCGACGCCTTGCGCACGGTAGACCTTTTGAACCTCGTCGAGCAGGTATTCCTGCACCTTGTCGACGCCCGAAATCCGCAGGACGTCCTGCGGGTAGAGCGGACCTTCGACGAGCGCTTCGCCCGAGTGAACCGTGTCGCCGACGTGCACCTTGAGGTACTTCGACTGCGGCACGAGATGCTCGCGTACTTCGCCCGTCTGCTGGTTCGTGATGACGATCGTGCGCTTGTTGCGCTTGCGATCGATCGCCGTGACCATGCCGTCGGTTTCCGCCAACACCGCGGGGTCCTTCGGCTGACGGTTCTCGAAGAGTTCCGTCACGCGCGGGAGACCCGACGTGATGTCCTGCGTACCACCCGACGAACGCGGACGCTTCGCGAGAAGCGTACCGGCGCGGATCGTCTGACCGTCCTTGACTTCGATCTCGGCGAGTTCCGGAAGGTGGAACTGGCTGATCGTCTTGCCGGACTTGTCGCGGAGAAGAATCTGCGGGTGCAGAGAGTCCTTCGAGGCGCGCTGCTCCTTGATGAGCATGCGACGCTTCTTCGAACCCGGATCCTGCTCGACCTTCATCGTGACGTCTTCGACGATGTCCTCGAAGTGGACCACGCCGTCGACGTTCGCGATGATCGGGCTCGTGTGCGGATCCCATTCGCAGGCCTTGCGGCCCTTCTTGGCGTCCGTCGCCGGGATTTCTTCGCCGTCCTTGACGAGCATCGTCGCACCGAGCGGCACGGCGAACGTCTCGACTTCGACGCCGCGGGCGTCGACGACGCTGATCACGCCGTTGCGGGTCAGCGCGGTGACGCGCCCTTCGGCGTCCGGAGGCGACGTCCGCATCGACGCGGCGAACTTCACGGTTCCCGCCTTCTTGAGGACGATTTCACGTTCCTGCGCCGCACGCGTCGCCGTACCACCGATGTGGAACGTACGCATCGTGAGCTGCGTGCCCGGTTCGCCGATCGATTGCGCCGCGATGACGCCGACCGCCGTACCGACTTCCACCAGCTTCTTGCGCGAGAGATCCATGCCGTAGCAGCGCGTGCAGAGACCTTGCGGCGCTTCGCACGTCATCGGCGTACGGACCTTGACCGACGGAAGATCGAGGGCTTCGAGCTTCGCCGCGGCTTCGTCCGTGATCATCTCGTTCGCACGCACGACGACTTCGCCCTTGACGACGTCTTCGATGGTTTCCACCGCGACGCGGCCGCGGAGCTGCTGCGAGAGCGGCACCGCCACCTTGTCCTGAACGATCACGGCGGCCTTTTGGACGCCGTTCGACGTTCCGCAATCACCCATCGTGATGACGACGTTTTGCGTGACGTCGGCCAACTTGCGCGTGAGGTAACCCGAGTCGGCGGTCTTGAGCGCGGTGTCCGCCAAGCCCTTGCGCGCGCCGTGCGTGGACGAGAAGTACTCGAGCACGTTCAGACCTTCGCGGAAGTTCGACTTGATCGGCGTTTCGATGATGTCGCCGTTCGGCTTGGCCATGAGGCCGCGCATACCGGCGAGCTGCAACACCTGCGTGACCGAACCACGCGCGCCCGAGTCCGCCATGAGGTGGATCGGATTCTTGTAGGGGTCGTTCGGGCGGATGTAGGCCTTGAGCTCGTCCATCATGACGTGCCCGAGATCGTCCTTCGCCTTCGTGTAGGTGTCGACGACGCGGTCGTAGCGCTCCTTGTCGGAGATCGCGCCCGCTTCGCGTTGACGTTCGGCTTCCTCGACTTCACGCTGGGCGCGCGCGAGGATGTCCTTCTTCTGATGAGGAATGAGGATGTCGTCCTTGCCGAACGAAAGTCCGGCCGCGGTCGACGCCTTGAACCCGAGCGCCTTGAGATCGTCGAGCAACTTGATGACGGCCTGCGTTCCGAGGATACGGTCGCAGTCCGTGATCACGCGCTGGAGCGTCTTCTTGTCCATCGGGCGGTTGTAGAACGGCATCCCCTTCGGAAGGATGTCGTCGAAAATCACGCGGCCGACGGTGGTTTCGATCCACCCGTCCGTCACGTGCTTCTCGCCCTTGTCCCCCACCACGGTGCGCTCGCCGCGCACGCGGATGCGGATCTTCTGGTGCGTCTGCGCCTTGCGACGCCCGTTGCGACCGAGATCGCCGTGGGCGCGGAACACCTCGATCGGCGAGGCGTACGACTTCAGGTACTCGTGGTCCTTGCCGCCGACGGTCTTCTTCGTGATTTCGACCGTGCCGGGACCGTTGGCGGTCAGGTACGCGCAGCCGAGAACCACGTCCTGCGTCGGCGCCATGATCGGGCGACCGTTCGCGGGCGAGAAGATGTTGTTCGTCGACAACATGAGCGTGCGCGCTTCCACCTGCGCCTCGAGCGAGAGCGGAAGGTGGACCGCCATCTGGTCGCCGTCGAAGTCGGCGTTGAAGCCGGTGCAGACGAGCGGATGGATGCGGATCGCGTTGCCTTCGATCAACACCGGCTCGAACGCCTGGATACCGATGCGGTGGAGCGTCGGAGCGCGGTTGAGAAGAACCGGGTGGTTCTGGATGACTTCCTCGAGGATGTCCCACACCTGCTCGTCGCGGCGTTCGAGCATCTTCTTCGCCGAGCGGATGGTGTCGGCGAGGCCGAGTTCGCGCAGGCGACGGATGATGAACGGTTGGAAGAGCTCGAGCGCGATCTTCTTCGGAAGACCACACTGATGGAGCTTCAGGTCCGGTCCGACGACGATGACCGAACGGCCGGAGTAGTCGACGCGCTTACCGAGAAGGTTCTCGCGGAAGCGGCCTTGCTTGCCCTTGATCATGTCCGTCAGCGACTTGAGCGGACGATTGCTCGATCCGAGCACCGGGCGCTTGCAGCGACCGTTGTCGAACAACGCGTCGACCGACTGCTGCAACATGCGCTTTTCGTTCCGGATGATGACCTCGGGAGCGTTGAGGTCGAGGAACTTCTTGAGGCGATTGTTGCGGTTGATCAGGCGGCGGTAGAGGTCGTTCAAGTCGGAGGACGCGAAGTTCCCCGATTCGAGCAACACGAGCGGACGCAATTCCGGCGGAATCACCGGGACGACGTCGAGAATCATCCATTCGGGGCGATTGCCCGACGACTCGAGATCGTTGACGGTCTTGAGGCGCTTGATGAGGTCCTTCTGCTTTTGCTTGGAACGCGTTTCCGACAGTTCCTCGCGCAGTTCACCTTCGATGCGCTTCAGGTCCATGCTCGACAGCAGGCGGTGCACCGCTTCGGCGCCCATGCCCGCCTCGAAGGACAGACCACGCTCGCGCAGACCGCGGTACTGATCCTCGGTGAGGATCTGACGCTGTTCGAGCTTTGTCTGATCCGCGTTGCCCGGATCGATGACGACGTAGTCCTGGAAGTAGATGACCTTTTCGAGGTCCGACGCCTTCATGCCGAGAAGAGCGCCGAGGCGCGACGGCATCGCCTTGAAGAACCAGATGTGGGCGACCTTCGCCGCGAGCGTGATGTGCCCCATGCGCGTGCGACGCTCGCGCGAGTGGGTGATCTTCACGCCGCAGCGGTCGCACACGATGCCCTTGTGCTTGATGCCCTTGTACTTGCCGCAGAAGCACTCGTAGTCGTTCTTCGGGCCGAAGATACGCTCGCAGAACAGACCGTCCTTTTCGGGGCGGTAGGTGCGGTAGTTGATGGTTTCCGGCTTGCGGACTTCGCCGTAGGACCAGTTGCGGATGTCGGTCGGCGAGGCCAGGCGGATCGACACCGCGGTGATGTCGTTCACGCGCTCGTAGCGTGCGTCGGGATCGATGTTCGTCATGATCGTGGGTTCCCTCAGCCGAGCAGGGCCGCGGAAGCGGCGTCCTGGCGGATCAACTCGATATTCAGGCACAAGCCCTTGATTTCGTTGCAAAGAACGTCGAAGGAGACCGGCGTACCGGCTTCGAGCGTGTTCTCGCCCTTGACCATGGACTCGTAGATCTTCGTGCGACCGTCGACGTCGTCGGACTTGACGGTGAGCAGTTCCTGCAGCACGTACGCCGCGCCGTAGGCTTCGAGCGCCCAGACTTCCATTTCGCCGAAACGCTGACCACCGTAGCGGGCCTTGCCGCCGAGGGGCTGCTGCGTGATGAGCGAGTAAGGTCCGGTCGCACGGGCGTGGATCTTCTCGTCGACGAGATGGTGGAGCTTCAGGATGTACATGAAGCCGACGGTGATCTTCTGCTCGTACGGCTCGCCGGTGCGGCCGTCGAACAGCGTGACCTTGCCCTCTTCGGGCAGTCCGGCTTCACGCAACGCGACGTTGATGTCGGCTTCCTTGGCACCTTCGAACACCG
>JAFMJN010000171.1 GCA_017853435.1 Planctomycetota bacterium
CGTGATGAAAGAGGTGGAGGAGCGCAAGATCCCCGTGCCGACGCTCTCGCGCGACATGAACCCGATCTACACGGGTTGCGGTGTGTCGTTCATCGACCTCAAGCTGGCGCAAAGACTCGCCGAGACGCGGCTGCGCGACGCCGAAGGGTTGTCCGTGCTCGCCGCGGCGGGTGTCGCGGGCCGTCGTGGACACGCACACGACGCGGCGTCCGTCGAACGCGCCTGGCGACAATTGAACTTCAACGCGCATCACGACGGTGTGACGGGTTCGATGTCGGACCAAGTCTACATCGACGTGATGCAGGGCTATCAGGACGCGTTGCGTCTCGCGGACACGGTGCGATCGAGCGCGGAGGTTTCGCTGAATCGGACCGAACCTCCTCGGCGCCCCGTCGTCGCGGATCCCGCCTTCCCGAAGTCCGATGTCGAGGCGAAGGCCGAAGGCGGGATCGTTCTCACGAACGGCGTCGTTTCGGTGATCGTCGATCCGAGCAAGGGCGGCTGCATCACGTCCGTGAAGGACGCGACCGGGCGCGAGTGGATCAAGGCCCCCGCGGACGATCTTCTCGTCATCGAAGAAGGCAACATGCTTCCGGGACAAGGAGAAGGCCCGTGGCATCTCGTGCCGCGGCGCGTACTGCGACGCATTTCGGCGTCGCGTGCGGTCGTTGAAGTCGCCGGCCCCGACAGGGTGATCGTGCGCCGCGAAGATCCGTTGTTCACGGCGCGTACCACCTACCGACTCGTGCCAGGAGAGGCCGAGATTCAGGTGGAGCAAGAGATTCTCGGGTGGCGCGGGCGGGACACGCTCCTGCGAGTCGCCTATCCGTCGGCCATGTCCGGATTGCGACCGTTGTTCGAGACGAACGGAGCGGTGGTAGGGCGCGCATTCGCTCGCGACGTCGATGCCTTCGAGGATCCGTGGACCCTCGACAACGTCGCGTGGCGTTGGGCCGCGCTCGATGCGCCCGCGACGTTGGTGCTCGGCGTACGGGCGCGTGAGCTACCTCTGACTTCGGTCGCCGTGGTTGAAATCGTGGTGCCGGACGCCATCGACGCGGGAGGCATGGAGGACGTCGCGGGGTGGGTGCGCGTGCTCGCGGGCTGGGGCGTTACTGCGACCGTGACGAAGGCGTCCGCTCGACGCTACGGTGATCTTCGCATCGACTCCGATCGACCCGATCTCCGCATCGCTCTCGGAGCGCCGTCCCAGAACCCGCTCGTCGCCGCGGCGTGGAGCGGGCACGATCCGAAGGAGGTATTCGGATCGATCCTCGTGAACGGAGCCGATGGCGTCGACGTTCTCGCGGCGGGGCCGGGGACATGGATTCCCGATCCGAAGGCACCGCGGCGCATCGTCGTCGGCGCGGACTTCCGTTCCGTCCGACAGGCGCCGCCGTCGAGCGGTCGTTTGGCGCTGCTGAATCGGGGGACGCCGTCGCACCACATCACCGAAGACGGGACTCTCGCCATCAACCTGCTGCGGTCGTGCACGGGATGGCCGTCGGGGATTTGGTTGGACGATCCGGTGCGCCGCCCACCCGACGGATCGCCCTTCGAGGCGATGCACGGTTCTCATCGCTTCGACTATGCGCTGCGGCTCGGCGAAGGAGATGGCGCCCGCGCCACCTTCACCGCGGCCGCGCGACGCTTCACCGACGCACCCTTGCGCGATCGTCCCGTCCCGACCGTGGCCGATTACGTCGACGTCGTACCTCCGACGTGCGAGATCCTCGCGGTGAAGCCGCCCGACGTTCCGTCTTGCATGGCCGGAATCGAAAGGACCGAAGACGAGATCGTGGTGCGCGTCCGAAACAGCGAGCCGCGGAGCATCCTCGCGCGTCTGACGTGGCCGATCGGCATCGCCACGGCGATGAAGACCGACCATCGTGAGCGCCCCGAGTCGGGCTCCGCACTCGCGGTCGACGGACGGACCATCGAGATCGCCCTGTCGCCGAACGAGATCGCGACCGTGCGCATGCGGCTTGAAGCGTCCTATCGAATCGCCGCGCCGACATCGACACGCTTTCCTTCGGCGCCTTGGCTCGAGAATCTCGGCGAAGGTTACGACGGCGACGGTGCTTGGGTCGTCGTTCCCTCGGTCCGGGAGTTGACACTTGAAAATGGGACGGCGACGTTCGACGTCGACGTCGCCAACGTTTCGGCGAGTGCGGGCGGTGCTTCGATACGGGTGGCGTCGCTGCGCCTCGTCGGCGGCGATGCGGTCGCCGTCGAACCGTCCGTCATCGACCCGTTCGATCTCGCGCGCGGAGAGGTTCGGACCACGAAGGTGAAGATCTCGCGGCTGCGCGCGACTGCGGGACAACGGATTCCGGTGCGAATCGACGCGGAAGGTCCCGGCGGTCGATCGACGGCCACCGTGTGGATCGACTCGCCCGACATATCCAAGTCGGAACCCGACGTGACCGTCGAACTCGATGCCTTCGCCGCCGTCGGCGGAGAGGTTTCGGCGCGGATCGTCAATCGCTCGGCGGCTCCCGTCGAAGGAGAGGTGGCCACCGTCGCCCCGTTCCGCATCCACGGTGAAGCCGCACCCGCACCGGAGGTCGTGCGCGTGCAGGGGAACGGCGGTACGAGCGTCGTGAAACGAACGGTCTCCGAAAGCCCGGGATCATGGATGATGTTCACGTTCCGCGGAGCGGGAAAAGCCTGGTACGGAGAGACGGTGGCGCTGCTCCCGTCGAAGGACGACGTGGCGGTCGCCTTCATCGAAGATCGCGCCCGTCTTCACCCCGGCGACTCGGCGGTCGTGACACTGCGCCTCATCGGCATGCGTGACGGACCTCTCGCGGATCCCGCGCGAGCCGTCGCCGCGATTTCGATCGATGTTCCGGGAATCGTCGCGCGCAAACGCGAACCCGTCGTCGAGGACCGTGGTGCCTCGCGTCGGGTTTCGCTGCCGATCGAATTGCGTTCGTCGGCCGATTTGGCGAAGGGCGTCTTGACCGCCACGGCGGCGTTCGGTGCCGCGTCGCTTCCGTACGTGACCGTCCCCCTCATGGGGGCGACGCGCGCGACGACCCCGCCCAAGGTGGATGCGTCGCTCGACGACTGGGAGGACGCGGCGTGGACCCGCGCTCGCGGTCGCGACGACGCACGGTTCGCGTCGAAGTGGTCCGAGGCGGGTATGTGGTTCGCCGCGGAAGTTCGCGACGGCCATCACCGTCAGTTGAAGGATGACGGGACCATCTGGATGCACGACAGCGTGCAGATCGCCGTCACGCCGGAACCGTCATCCCGTTTGGGTTACTCGGGCGCGGATTTGGAATTCGGGGTCGCGCTCGGGCCGCAAGCGCCCGTCGTTTGGGCTTGGTACGCCGGCGACGGTGGAACCACGGGGAAGATTCCGACCGAGGCCGCCGTCGTGCGGGCGGACGGCGTCACGCGCTACGAGTGGTTCTTGCCGGCGTCCCGACTCCTCAAAGTCAAACTCGTCGAAGGGCGTCGGCTCGGGTTCTCGTGGATCGCCAACGACGACGACGGCGAAGGTTACGCCGGTTCGACCGAGTGGTCGCAGGGCATGACCGGCGGCAAGGACTCGAGTCTCTTCGGCGATCTCATCCTTCGTTGATTGCTTCGAGGGCGGTTTTGATTCGTGCTCCATCGGTCGGATGCTCGGTTCACTAGAATGTTCCGGGTGAAGAGCCGAACGTTGACAATGCTCGTGGTCGTCGGGGTGGCGCTGCTCGCCGGTCGAGCGGCGGCGCAGGATACGCGACCGTCAACGGGTGATTTCGCCGGGTCGCTCGGAGCGCTGATCGGCGCGTCGTGCGCGCACTGCCACGGCGGCGATCAGCCGGATGCGGGTCTCGATCTCGGCCGATTCGCCCGCGATGAAGCGGCGTTCATGACGGCCGACGCCGTGCGTGGGTCCGTTCTGATGCGTCTTTCGAGAGGCGATATGCCTCCGCCCGAACACGAGCGTCCGGATCGTGCGCTGGTGGCCGCTTCGATCGGTTGGCTGACGGCCCGAGCTCCGGGAGGCACTCTCGACGACGAGGGGCGCTCACCGCTTCGAAGGCTTTCCACGGTCGAATTCGCGAACACCGTGCGCGATCTGTTCGGCGTGGATCGCGATTTGGCCACCGAACTTCCCGCCGACGCTTCCGGCGACGGGTTCGACAACAACGGCGATGCGTTGCGTCTGCCTCCGCTTCTCTTCGAGAAACTGGCGACGGTCGCGGACGAGATCGCCGCGGAGGCCGTGGTCGACGAAGATCCCGCGAATCCGGCGCGTCGTCGTTTCGAAGCCGAATCGATGGACAACTCCCTCGACCCGAAGGAGAAGGAACGCGGAAAGGGGAACGTGGCGGCGCTGTTCACCCGCGGTCGCGTGTCGGTCGACGTGACGTTGCCGCGCGACGGTCGTTACGTGCTTCGTGCGCGTGCCTACGCCACGCAGGCGGGTCCCGATACGGCTCTTATGGACTTCGAAGTCGATCATGTCCGTGAACATGAAGTGAAGGTTCCCGCGTCGAAGTCCGCGCCGGGTATCTACGAAACGACCATGACGCTTCCGAAGGGGCGCCGTCGTCTCGGTGTCGGTTTCTTTCACGACTTCTTCGACAAGGAAGCGCCCGAAGGAAAGCGCGATCGCAACCTTTACGTCGATTGGTTCGAGGTGGTCGGGCCCGTCGATCCTCCGATACCGGGAGGTTTTCATACCCGACTCCTCGAAGCCGCCGGTTCGGGCGACACGGCCGCGCGCGCCCGTCGTGCGATGCGTTGGCACTTGTCGCGGGCGTGGCGTCGACCGCCGAGCGACGCGTCGGTGGACGCGTTCGCCGCCCTCGTCGAATCCGCCGTCGCGCGTGGACTTCGCTTTGAAGGAGGACTGCGGGAGGCGATCGCGGCGTCGATGCTTTCGCCCCGATTCCTCTACCGCGTCGAAGCCGATCCCGTGAACGCGCAGCCGGGTTCCATGCGTCCCCTCGACGGATGGGAACTCGCGTCTCGTCTCGCCTATTTCCTGTGGAGCACGACGCCCGACGACGCGCTGCTCGGTAAAGCGGCGACGGGTGCCCTTGCGACCGAGTCGGGATTGCTCGACGTCGTTCGAAGCATGTCGTCCGATGCACGCGCGTCGGCGCTGTCGGCGAATTTCGCCGTCCAGTGGTTGGAACTACGCAGCTTGGTCGACGCCGCGCCGGATCCCCTGCGATACGGAGTGTTCGACGAGCCGCTGCGCCGTGCGATCGCGAAGGAAACCGAACTTTTGTTCGAAGCGGTGTGGCGCGAGCGGCGTCCCGCGCGCGAATTGCTGACGGCGGACTTCACGTTCGTCAATGAACGTCTTGCGCGTCACTACGGAATCCCCGGTGTGCGCGGCGACGAGCATCGGCGCGTCGTCGTCCCGGATCCCGCGCGGCGGGGCTTGCTCGGACACGCGTCGGTACACGTCTTGACGTCGAACCCGACGCGGACCTCGCCGGTGAAGCGCGGGAAGTGGGTGTTGTCGAATCTTCTCGACGCTCCGCCGCCTCCGCCCCCGCCGGGTGTCGGCGCGTTGGACGAATCGCCGGAGATCTCGGCGTCGGCACCGCTGAAGGAACGCCTCGAAAAGCATCGCACCGACCCTTCGTGTGCTTCGTGCCACACGCGCATGGATGCCGTGGGGTTCGCGCTTGAGAACTTCGATCCCGTCGGACGCTGGCGCGTGACGGACGGCCCGCATCCCGTCGACGCATCGGGCACGCTTCCGGACAATCGTGTCGTCCGCGGACCGATCGCCTTGCGCGACGTGCTGGTGGAAGGACCCGCGTTCCGTCGCGCTCTCGCGAAGAAACTGTTCACCTATGCGGTCGGCCGCGCCCCCTCTCCGAAGGACGAACGATTCCTGACGGCTTGGGCCGAATCCACAACTTCCGAAGCGACCATCGAAGACATGGTGCGAGCGATCGTTCTCTCCGACGC
>JAFMJN010000172.1 GCA_017853435.1 Planctomycetota bacterium
CCGTTTCGGCACGCAGGTTCTCGGCATGCAGGACCCCTTCATCTTCAAGGTGGTCCCCGCGGTGGCCGACGCGCTCGGCGACGCGTTCCCGGAACTCAAGAGCCGCAAGGATCACGTCATGCACGTGATCGAGTCCGAAGAGAAGGCGTTCGCGGTCACCTTGTCGAAGGGCGTCGCGCTCTTCGAGGGCGTCGCGGCCAAGGTGGAAGCGGCGGGATCGAAGACGATTCCCGGCGACGTCGCCTACCAGCTCTACGCGACCTACGGCTTCCCGCGGGACCTCGTCGAACTCATGGCGCGTGATCGCGGTCTCGGCATCGACGAGGCCGGATGGACGCAGGCCGAGGAAGCGCACAAGAATGCGTCGCGCGGCGAAGGCGGCGGCAAGTGGCTCGTGGATCCGGACGCGCTTCGCGGACTTCCGGAGACGGCCACCCTGTATCACGACCACGGCGAGGGGGCCGTCAACGCGACCGTCGCTCCTCTCAAGTTGATCGACGGCACGCGACTCGTCTGCGACCGTACGCCGTTCTACGCGGAGTCGGGCGGACAGGTGGGCGATACGGGCGTCATCGAAGCGGCCGGTTTCCGTTTCGACGTCACCGACACCCAGAAGATGGGCAAGATCGTGATCCACGTCGGCAAGTTGGTCGCCGGATCCGCGGACGCGTTGCCGAAGTCGGCGCACGCCCGCGTCGACGCGACGCGCCGTCACGACACGATGGCCAACCACACGGGGACTCACCTCCTGCACTGGGCGTTGAAGCAGGTGCTCGGCGAACACGCGGTGCAGCAGGGATCGCTCGTCGGTCCCGACAAGCTTCGCTTCGACTTCACGCACCCGCGTGCGGTGACCCTCGAAGAAATCGAAAAGGTCGAGGCGATGGTGAACGCACGCGTCGTGGACGATGCGGCGCTCGGCACCACCGTCGAAGATCTCGCGGCCGCGAAGTCCCGCGGCGTGACGGCTCTCTTCGGCGAGAAGTACGAAGAGAAGGTGCGCGTCGTCAGCATCGGTGACGGCTATTCGCAGGAACTCTGCGGCGGTACCCACTGCCGCGCGACGGGGCAGATCGGCGCCTTCGCGATCGTGGCGGAATCCGCGGTCGCGGCGGGTGTTCGCCGCATCGAAGCGGTGACGCGCGCGGCCGCCCTTCGCAGGTTGCAGGAACAGCGCCGCACTCTTCGGCAGGTCGCCACGCTCCTCAAGGCTCCGGAACACGACGTCGCGAATCGCGTCGCCGCGTTGCAGGATCAGTTGAAGGAAGCGAAGAAGGGCGGAGCGGCTGCGAAGGCCGCCGACGTGGCGGGCCTTGCGAACGAACTGCTCGCGGGTGCCGCGGACGCCGCGGGCTTCAAGGCGGTCGTCGCGCGCGTCGCGATTCCGTCCGCGGGCCTCCCGGAGCTCGCCGACGCGTTGCGTCGACAGAAGTCCGGCGTCGCCGGCGTTCTCGTGACCGAGGACGGCGGCAAAGTGGCCGTGCTCGCCTTCGCGACGAAGGATTTGGTGGACGCCCGGAAGGTGCACGCGGGCGACCTCGTCAAAAAGGTATCGGCGGTCGTCGGCGGTGCCGGCGGTGGTCGTCCCGATTTGGCGCAGGCGGGCGGCAAGGACGCGTCGAAGATCGACGAGGCCCTCGGCGTCGCGCGATCCGTCTTGGGCGTCTGAGCGGAAAAAGTTTTTCCGGAAATCCGTAACGACGGGTCCGAGCGCTCTATGTGAGGCCTTGCGACATCCCCCGGGGGGGGTCGCAAGGGTCACCATGGGTTCACGCAAGCGCCGGGCGCCGAAGAGCGCCGATGGGACGTTGCGCGCGCGGATACGGAAGTGGATGCGGGCCGGAGACGCGGTCGCCGCGCGGCTGCTGCTGCGCGCGGCGCTCGGTTGGGTCCGGCGTTCCGCGAAGGCGCGGTCGGCCGCGGGAGGTTAGTCTCCCGCCCATGAAGTCCGACCGTCGTGCGTTCATGACCCGCTGCGTCGCCGGAATGATGTCGATCCCCGTGGCCGAGGCCGCGGGCACCTTGGGCGCCTCGGCGACGGAGGCGGTCGCGGTCCCGGTCGCATCGGACGCCTTGACCGTCGCCGACATCGCTTCCGCCGAAAAGATCATGCGGGTGTCGTACTCCGACACCGAACGGGAGATGTTGGCGAAGTCGCTTCCTTCGAGCATCGCCGTCACGACGGATCGCACGTTGCGCCCGCATCCCGACGACGCGATGCCCGCCCTCGTGTTTTCGGCGAGCCTGCCCGGACGTCACGACGTCGAACCGTTGAATCCGAAACTGGTGATCGCGGAAGACGCGCCCCCGTTCCCGGAAAACGACGGTGATCTTCTCTACGCCCCCATCATCCACCTGTCGCGTTGGATCCGCGCCAAGAAGATCTCCAGCGAACGCCTCACCGCATTGTGTCTCGCGCGCCTGCGGCAACTCGATCCGACGTTGAAAGCGGTGATCACGTTCATGGACGCGTCCGCGATGACGGACGCGAAGAAAGCCGACGCGGAAATCGCGCGCGGCATCTGGCGCGGATGGTTGCACGGAATTCCCTACGGAGCGAAGGATCTCCTCGATACCGCGGGGACCCGGACGACGTTCGGTGCCGAGCCTTTCGTGGATCGTGTTCCGTCGAAGGACGCGGTGGCGGTGACGCGATTGCGGAACGCGGGCGCGGTGCTCGTCGCGAAGATGTCGCTCGGTGCCCTGGCTTACGGCGATCAGTGGTTCGGCGGACGTACGCGCAATCCGTGGAACCCCGCGCAAGGATCGAGTGGATCGAGCGCAGGCTCGGCGGCGGCGGTGGCCGCAGGCTGTCTTCCGTTCGCGATCGGAAGCGAGACCCTCGGGTCGATCATCTCGCCGTCGATGCGCTGCGGCACCACCGGATTGCGACCGACGTTCGGACGTGTCGCGCGCACCGGAGCGATGGCTCTCTGTTGGTCGCTCGACAAACTCGGTCCGATCACGCGATGCGTGGAAGACACCGCGGTGGTGCTCGACGTTCTGAACGGGGCCGACGACGGAGACCCCTCGTCGGTCACGCGCGCGTTCCGCTACGACGGCACGGATGATCTCGAAGGTAAAAAGATCGGCATCGTTCGCGCATGGGGTTCCGAACAGGCGTCGATGGTGAAGGGGATCGAGACGTTGAAGAATGCGGGCTGCGAGATCGTCGAACTCGAATGGCCCGCATGGAACTGGAGTCATCTCGTCACGATTCTGAACGCCGAGGCCGCAGCCGCGTTCGAAGACCTGACGTTGACGAATCGCGACGATCTGCTCGCGTGGCAGGCCCCCGAGGCGTGGCCGAACTCGTTCCGCGAAGCCCGCTTCATTTCGGCGGTCGACCTGGTCGCCGCCGATCGGTTCCGACGTCGGGTGATGGTGGAAACCGCCGCGCGCTTCAGCGAAGTGGAGGCGGTGCTCGCTCCGTCGATGTCGCCGCTCCTCACCATCACCAACTTCACGGGCCATCCGGCGCTCGTGCTTCGTTCGTCGGTGCGGAGCGAGCGCGGCCGCACGGAAAGCGATGCGGCGCGCCGCGTGCCTTCCGGCATCACGGTGTGGGGACACCTCTTCGACGAGGGAAGCCTCGTCAGGATCGGTCGCGAACTCGAGGCGGGTTACGGCGTGCGCGCCGAACGACCGACGATCGACTAGGGGACGGACGAATCGCGCTCAGGGCAGGGTCGTCTGTCCGACCGTCGTCGTCTGCAGCGCGAAAGACGTGTCGACGTACGCCGAGATCCAGTAGATGGTCGCGCCGCCCGTCACCGGCATGTTGGGCACTTCACCGACCCAGTTGCCGTCCGCGTCGGTCGTGACGAAGAACGGAGGGAAGGGCGTCGTCAGGCAGAGATTGGTGACCGCGTCCGGGCAGAATCCCTGAGGATTCGCGGGGCAGTTCGGCGGAACGAACGAGAAGAGATTCAGCACCGTCGTGGTCGGAGGGAACTCCGTGTTCACGAGCATCGCGGTGCCGTCGGCCGCCGTGCCGAACGCGGTCTTCGGACCCGCGCCGCGGGCCGGAGGCCAGTTCTTCGCGAGGGCGCGGATCGCGTTGCCGTTGTGGTCGTAGACGATCGCTTCGCACCAGACGTCGCCGCCGCCCGTCGATTCGGGGGCGGTGTCTTCCTGCGCGGCGCTCGTCAATCCGCCGTAGGTCGGCGCATCGTCGCTGACGAAGTCCGTCATCAGGCGTTCGACGACGAAGTTGCCCGGGCGTTGGAGGTCGGGACGTACGGTTGTGCGCGCGACCGAACCGGCGTTGAGCGGCAGCTGCATGACACCGGGTCCGACCGTCGGAGACGGCGCAGGTGCGATGAGCTGAGTCCCCGCGCCGAAGAGGCGGAGCGACGGCAGCCACGGCGAGGTGGGCGCGGTGGTCGGCTCCGCCGTGAACGGCGCGTTGAACACGACGTTGCCGTTGATGATGCGATCGAAGGCGGGGTTGGAAATCACGCGTTCCGTGGGCGTCGTCGTGCCGTTCGGAATGAGGAAATGGACGCCGGAAACGATGCCGATCTGATTCGAGAGAGTGCCGCCGGAGCCGCCGCCGAAAATCGGGAATCCCGACGGCTGCTGCGGGTTCGAGAACACGAATCCGTTCACGTGGACCATCTGCGGGTTGACGACGCCGGGAGTCGGGGCAAACGTCGTGTCGAAGTCGAGATCCGTGTTGGAATCCATGTAGGTCCAACGGGTGATCTTCCCGTTCGTGTTGACGAGCGTGCCCGTGTGCGTGAAGGCTCCTTGGCAGTTGCCCGTCGCGGTCGGCGAAGACGCGAAGCGGTCGATCGCGGTGATCGACGGGATGCCGAGGCATAGATCGAATGGAACGCCGGGTTGGCCGAGACCCACGCTTCCCGACGTGAAGAACGCCGCGTTCACGAGTACGACGACGTTCGGAGGGACCATCCCCGCGGGGAAGGGACCGCTGGCGAGGATCGCCACCGACGGGGTGCTCGTCGTCGTCCCCGGTTTCGGGATCGCACCGATCGACACACCGAACGTGGAGGGGAACGTGTAGGTTTTCGGTGCCGTCGATCCCGGAGGCGTCCACGAAAGAGTCGCCGCGGCGAGGGAGACGGGATTGACCGCACCGGGAGCGGCGGTCTGCGTATTCACCAGTTCGACGTACGACGGCATGCCGCCGCCGAGGGCGGGGCCCCAAGCGACTTCCGAAATACGAACGCCGCGGGTTCCGATCGCGCCCGAAGGCGTCGGTAGGGTTTCGAGGATGCGGAGATAGTCCTCGCAATTTCCGTACAAGTTGTTGGCGCACGCTTCGTTGCCGACGGGCAACGCTCCGTAACTGAGACGCAACCGGAAGCGTCCCGGATTGACCGCCGTGCTCGGGATCGTGATCGTGCCCGAAAGAATCTCGGTGGTCGTTCCGCTACCCGCGGCCGTCGACGACAGAGTGGTCAACAGTTCCGCGGGTTCGAAGAGGTTGTTCCCGTTGCCGTCGAGGAACACGTAGACGCGATCGGTCGCCCAATAGTTTCCGATCGTGACGCCGAGGGCGTAGGTCTGTCCGGGCGTGAGCACGACGGGCGCGACGGACGTCGTGAAGTTCTCGTACGCGGGCGGACCGACGCACGTCGACGTATGGCTCAAGTTGGAGATGTTGACGGCGGCGATGTACTCGTCGACGCCGCAGTTCACCAACGTGGACTGAGGGGTGCAGGGGCCCGCGGTCTGCGGGAGCGCCGTCCCCGACAGGGCGGCGGCGAGAAGGAGGGCGGGGAGAATACGCATGGGGAGGTTGCGGCGGGGGAATCGTCGGGGATTCCTTACAGTGTAGGCTCCTGCGGAGTCCACCGGGGAATCTTCCGACTCACGCCATGACGCCCATAGACGACCCGACCGTGAATCTTTCTCCCGGGGGGGAGGCGGGGTC
>JAFMJN010000173.1 GCA_017853435.1 Planctomycetota bacterium
TCTTCGACCGTCGCCCGTTCGTGACTCTTCACGTACGGGATTTCTTCCGAGACGATGTTCAAAAGGACGACGCGCTCGTGCAACACGCGATTGTGGCGCAGGTGGTGCAGCAGGGTGATGGGCACCCCCTTCGAGTTCGCCGTCAGGAAGACGGCGTCGCCTTCGACGCGCGGCGGTGGCGATTCGCGCAGCGACGCGATCAACTCGGCGAGATCGATGCCGGCCGCCTTCGTGCGCTCGCTGACGACCGCGCGGCCTTTACGCCACGTGGTCATCATCAGGAAGATCGCGAACGCCACGACGAGCGGCACCCAGCCACCGTGCATCACCTTCGTGATGTTCGCGCCGAGATAGATGAGGTCGATCACGATGAAGACGCCCGCGACGCTCATCGCGAGAGGACGGCCCCACCGCCAGCGGTCGCGCATCACGGCGTAGAAGAGAATCGTCGTGATGAGCATCGTGCCCGTCACGGAGATGCCGTAGGCGGACGCGAGGTTGGACGACGACTTGAAGCCGATCGCGAGACCGAGGCACGACAAGAGCAAAAGCCAGTTCACCTCGGGGATGTAGATCTGGCCCGCGTGGCTGTCGGACGTATGGATGATTTGGACGCGCGGCGCGAAGCCGAGTTGCGTCGCTTGCTGCGTGAGGGAGAACGCGCCCGAGATCAACGCCTGCGACGCGACCACGGCGGCGAGGGTCGCGATGACGATCGCGCCGGGGACGGCCACGTCGGGAACGAGGTCGTAGAACGGATGGCCCGGGTACTGGAGGTATTGCGGGGCGCGTGGCCCCTGTTGCTCCAGCCACTCGAGGATGAGGGCTCCCTGCCCGAAGTAGTTGATCAACAGCGAGGGGAGCACCACGCCGTACCAAGCGACACGGATGGGCGTCTTACCGAAGTGGCCCATGTCGGCGTAGAGCGCTTCCGCACCGGTGATCGCGAGCACCACCGCACCGAGGAGCGCGACGCCGTGCCAACCGATGGAGCCGAGGAGTTTGATCCCCCAGTAGGGATTGACCGCCGTGATGATGTCGGGGTGCTTCGCGATGCCGAAGGCGCCCGTCAACGCGATCATCACGAACCAAACGGCCGTGATCGGGCTGAACCACTTCGCGACGCCCGCCGTCCCTCGACTCTGGAACAAGAAGAGCACGATGAGGATCGCGCACGAGACGGGGACGACCATGCTGTCGACGTTCGTCTTCTGCTCGACCGAGAGTCCCTGGATTTCCTTCAATCCTTCGACCGCGCCGAACACGGACATGACGGGAGTGATCATCCCGTCGCCGTAGAGCAACGCCGCGCCGAATGCACCGAAGAGAACGAGATTTCGCCGGTTGCGGGCCGCGGAGTCGCCGCCCGCTTCGCGCTGCTTGCGCGAGAGGAGCGCGACGAGCGCCAAGATGCCGCCTTCGCCGCGGTTGTCGACCTTGAGGAGCATCGCGCCGTACTTGACGCAGACGACGGCGATGATCGACCAAACGATCAGCGAGAGGACGCCGAAGACGGACTCTCGGGTCGCCGGCATTCCGGCATGGGGACCGAAGGCTTCCTTGATCGCGTAGAGGGGACTCGTTCCGATGTCCCCGTACACGATCCCCAAGGCCCCGAAGGCCAATCCCAAGACGGCCTTTTGCCCCGTGTGGACCACGGTGGTCTGCGAGCGCTCATGCGCCACTCCACTCACGACCCGCTCCTCACGCCGCGATTTTCCGCAGCAAGTGCGGGTCGCGACGGGATCACGCTAGGAACGAAGACGGGAGAGGGCAAACGCGGCCCCATCGGATTGCGAGTCGGCACGCCGCGCCGACGCCGCCGTTTCCGAAGTCGGAAGCGACGGCGTGCGGGGCGCCCGGGCGTGCGTCACGACCCGCGGACGAGGCTGCGGCGAATCGCGATCTGCTCGGCGGTTGCCGCGGGATTCGGCTCGATCGTGAGCGAACGCACCGCCGCTTGCGCGGCGACCAGTTTCACCGATATTTCGGTGTCCTTCCGTTTAACGCGAATGTCCGCCGCATCCCCCGCCCGGAGCGCCGCGAGGACACGGCGCGCTTCGTCGCGCCCCCCGATCGGGGTGCCGTTCACCGCCAAGAGGACGTCGCCGCTGTGGAGCCCGGCCCGATGGATCGGCGACGCTTCGCCGATGCCTTCGAGAATCGCTTCGCTTGGACCGCGACGGACGCGCACGCGGCCCAAGTCGGTGGCCGCCTCGACGACGACGCTCACGGTCTGCTCCTTGCCGTCGCGAAGCACGACGAAGGGCACCTTCGCGCCGACGGCCATGCCCGCGAGCAACCGACGCACGGCGTTCGCCGACTGCACCTTCGTACCACCGACTTCCTTCAGGACGTCGCCCGTACGGAGTCCCGAACGATGCAGAGCGGATCCGTCGAGCACGGTGATCTTCACCGCGCCTTCGACCACTTCGGCATCCAGCGCGGTCGCGGGGGGCGTACTCGTCTTGTACTCGGCCTTCACGCCCATGTGCGCGAGATGCTTCGGCCAGTCGACTTCCTGCGCGGCCGACACATGGCGAAGGAAAAAGTCGTGGAGATCGACGCCGGTGGATTCGAGGATGCCGAGGACCACATCCTCCGACATGAATCCCTGCTTGCCCGAGAACTTGTCGTAGAGATGGCGCATCGCGTCGTCGAGCGACTTCGCGTTCTTCGTTCGGTGACGAATCTCGAGGTCGATGGCGAGGCCGAGGACCTGCCCCTGCTGGTAGTAGCTGAGCGGCCCCGCGAGATAGGGCCCGTCCCACACGGTCCACGACGTCTCTTCCGGCGACAGCACGCGGCTCGCTTCGTTTTGCGAGAACGACATGATGGACGACGCGAAGGCGTCGATGAATCCGGCTTCGTCGATGAGTCCGGCGCGCGCGAGCATCACCTGCGTGTAGTAGTCGGTGAATCCTTCGGAAATCCACAGCGACTTCGTGCGGACGGGGCCGTCGTAATCGAACGGACCGAGAGTTTTCGGACGCAAACGCTTCACGTTCCACGCGTGGAACAGTTCGTGAGCCGTCACGCCTTGATGCGCCGCCGGGTTCGTCGCGAGCGCGGACGGACTGATGCCGATCGTCGTCGACGTCAGGTGTTCGAGACCGCCGCCGCCACCGCCGCTGAACAGATAGGTGTAGTGGTCGAAGGGAACACCGCGCCACATCTTGGCCTGTGTTTCGGTGATCCGACGGCAGACCTCCGCGAAGGCGTCCATGTCGAACTCGGGCTTGCGTCCCCCCATCTCGACCGCGACGCGCACCGGCACGCCTTCGACGAAGAACGACCGCGTCTCCAGTTTGCCCATCAGGATCGGGCAGTCGAGCAACCAATCGGTGTCCTTCGCGACGAACACGTTGGGTTCGAAGGTGGATTCGAGGCCCGTCGCCACCGTCCAACCGTTCGGCACCTTCACGGTGACGTGCGCCGACAAGTCCTTGCGATCGCGCCAGTAGAGCCACGTCCGCGGACCGTCGAGCAACGCACCCGTCTTCGTGAGGTACGACCGGTTGTTCCGCGCCTTGCCCGGAGCTTTGAAGTCCCATGAAAGCGTCACGTGCGGGCGGCCTCCGGCGGAGAACATCCACGTGAGGTCGCCTTCCTTCGACACGGGAAGTTCCGCACCGTCCGGAGCGGTCGCCTTCACATTGACGATGTTCTGCGACTGATTCAGAAGCCGATACGACCCCGGCGCCCATGCGGCGACCGAGAACCGCAAGAGGTCGCGATCGGGATGGCGGATATCCACCTTGCACCGATAGGCGGTGTCGTCCCCTTCCTTGACTTCGACGGTGTAGTGCAGCCGCGCCCCCTGTCCGAGAGCGACGCCGACCAAAATCCACACGACGCACAACGATCGGAAAAGACGCATGGCGGGATCATAGCGAAGCGCGAACGCGGGGACCGTTCGACGCCGCCCCGTTCGCGTCGGGGCGTGCCGCGGTCGGGCCTCGTATCATGCACCCATGATCCGCAAGGCCCTTCTCGTCGTGTTCGCGTTCGTTTCGCTCGTCGTCGCGCAGGACTCGCGCCCCGCGCTGACGGGTTCCCTCGACACGGTGAAGGGCGTCCGCGTGCTCCGCCTTTCGGGCACCCCGCGCGAGATGGGCGTGACCCACGGCTGGCTCATGGCGGAAGAGATCCTCGACGGGTTCGACGCCTATCTCCTCAAGAACCCGCTCGTCGGCGGTGCGAAGGGCTACACCTCGCGCGTTCTTCCGATGGTCGAGAAGAGCATGACGTGGTCGCCGGAAGAAGTCGCCGAACTCGAGGGCATCATCGAAGGGATGACCGCGAAACTCGGCGACGCGATGATGCAGAAGGGGCTCGATCGCAAGTTCGACCTTCGCGATCTGAAGGCCCTGAACTCCTACGGCGACTGGTACATGTTCGCGTGCGCCGCGGTTTCCGTGTGGGGAGATCTGACGCCGGACGGCGGAACCATCACCGCACGCAACTTCGACTTCCCGCCCGCGCCCGTGCTCTACCGCACGCAGATGCTTTTGGCTTACGCGCCGAAGGAAGCCGGTCGCAAGCGTTGGGTGACCGTCGGATTTCCGGGACTCATCGGCGTCATCTCCGGCATGAACGAAGACGGCGTCGGGATCTTCGTCCACGACGTCAATCCGAAGGACCGCAAGATGGGAGCGACGGGCGTGCGCTCACGATTGTTGGCGCTGCGCGAAGCCCTCGAGATCTCCGGTGCACAGGGCGCTCCGCAGCGGGTGAACGACGTCCTCAAAGGACTCACGTCGTGGATGGGCAACAACATCCACGTGACGTCGCCGTACGACGGCACGCATGTCCCCGCCGCCGTCATCGAATACGACGGCGACGAAACCGACGGCGAAGGTGTGACCTTCCGCCTGCCCGACCCGAAGGACACGTGGGTCGTTTGCACCAACCACTACCGCGTGCGTTCGACGCCGCGCAAGTGCGTGCGCTACGGCACCGCGGTCCAAACGTTGGGAACGCTCGCCGAAACCAAGTCGAAGATGGACGGCAAGGCGGCTCGCGAACTCATGTCGAAGATGACGCAGAAGAACCCGTTCTCGACGACGCTTCACACCGTCGTCTTCTACCCGTCGCAGAAGGCTTTCGACCTCGCGCTGTCGACGCAGAAGACCCACTGCACCGACGTCGAGGCCATCCGCTTCGGCCTCGACGAACTGCTTCCGCCCCGCGCGCCCTGAGCGCGCGCGGCGCGGCCGCACCTAAGAAACTTTAGTAAACACCCGCCGGAATTGACGGCGTCGTGCCGTTGCTCTTCGTGCCGTTCCACGATTGGATGGCCCAGCGTCCGTTGCCGGCCCTTCCAAAGTAGCCTGTGTACAGCGTCGAACCACCAACAAGATTCGTCCCAGTTCCAACAACACTAGTATTCCCGAAGGATCCGAGCTTGATGGCTCCACCGCTCCCACACATCGATGGATAGTATCCGCGCCCTCCGCCTACATCGATACGACCCAAGACACTACACGATCCTGCTGCTCTGACATCAACGGCACCACCGCCCGCACCGCCAAGAAAAATCGCGTCATAGAAGTAAAAGCCACTGAACTCCGTCGCGGAGCAACCACCGGATCCGGCCGAAAGGAAAGACAGGTCGGACAATCCATAGGGGGGCATGGCGCTAGCGTAGTTCAGCGGCAGCCCTGTGGTCCCATGAGATGGAACGAATAGCGTGTGAAGCGCATTCGTCGCGCTCGGCCCCAATGTTGTAATAGCAATCCCGTAGTTGGTTGGGAAGGGTGACATACCCTCACCAGGGATCACAAAAAAACTCATATTTCCTCGCGGCCAAAGGCTACCCGCAGGGCTAGTTGTTCAGGAGGCTTGACCCCCTTTGCCCCCTCCAGCGCCGGGTGGG
>JAFMJN010000174.1 GCA_017853435.1 Planctomycetota bacterium
CCCATCATGAACGTCTGCAGGAGAAGGAACCAAAACGTGAAGTCGCGGAAACGATCTTCGATCGACGACGTCGACGCGAGGTAGGTCAACGGCGCGAGGCATCCGATGAGCAGAAGCAACGCGAGCGAGATACCGTCGACGGCGACCGCGTAGCGGGCACCGAGGGTCGGCAACCAAGTCGACGTCGACGCGTAGGCGTAGCCGTCGGCGCCACGCTCGAATCCGAGCGCGAGGGCGACCGTCGCGGCGAGGGTCGAAAGCGTCGCGACCACGCCGATCGCCGTCACGGCTCCGCGGTTGTCCTTGCGGACACCGAGCAGCAGCAGGGCGAAGAAGGCGGGCAGGTACGTGGCGATGTGGAGCATCATGGCGGATCAGCCGAGGAGCAGGAGGAGCAGAAGCAAGGTGCCCGCCACCATCCACGTGAGATAGGTCTGAATCGATCCGTCCTGCAACACGCGCAGACCGGAAGCGAGGCGCCGCGCGACCGACGCGGAACCGTTGACGACACCTTCGATCACTCCCGTCTCGATCTTGCCGAGAAGGGTGTTCTCCGCGAGGTTGCGGAGCGGCTTCACGATGCGCTCTTCGTAGAACGCATCGACTCCCCAAAGCGACGTGAGCCGCTCGGTGAGGTTCGGGAAGCGCGCCACCATCTTTCCGGGCAGCGAACGATCCCGCGTGTAGAACTTCCACGCGATTCCGAGGCCGACGAAGGCGACCATCACCGCCATCCCCATGAGAGCCCATTCGGCGTGCAAGGCTCCGTGACCCGCGTGTCCGCCCACGACGGCCTTCGCCGATTCGGGCAGCTTCATCATGACGGGCGCGAGCCACTGACCGAACATGTTGTGCCCGCCGAGGACGTGGGGCCAACCGATGAATCCGAGGAACGCGGCGCCGAGCGCCAGCAGCACCAACGGCAACGTCATCGCCTTCGGGGATTCGTGGATGTCGTTGTAGGCGACCGCGTGATGTCCGTGGTCGTCGTGACCGTGACCGTGTTCATGCTTCGGCGTTTCGCCGCGGTAGTCACCGCCGAACGCCAGAAGAAGCAGGCGTCCCGTGTAGAACGCGGTGCACAGCGCCGCGATCGAGCCCAAGAGCCATGCGAGGCGACCGACTCCCCCGTGCTCCCACGCCTTCCAAAGGATCTCGTCCTTCGAGACGAATCCCGCGAGCGGGGCGACGCCCGCCATCGACAGACCCGCGATCAACATCGTGCGGAACGTCGTCGGGCACTTGGACCGCAGGCCGCCCATGCGGCGCAGGTCCTGTTCGTGGTGCAGCGCGTGGATCACCGATCCGGCGCCGAGGAACAGGCACGCCTTGAAGAAGGCGTGCGTCACGAGATGGAAGACGCCCGCGTCGTACGCACCGGCGCCGACGCCGATGAACATGTATCCGAGTTGCGACACCGTCGAATACGCGAGCACCTTCTTGATGTCGGTCTGCACCAACGCCATCGAGGCGGCCAAAAGACAGGTGGCGGACGCGACCACGAGCACCACCGCACCCGCGTCCGGCGCGAGGGCGAACAACCCGTTCAGTCGGGCCGCGAGATAGATGCCCGCCGTGACCATCGTCGCGGCGTGAATGAGCGCCGAGACCGGCGTCGGACCCGCCATGGCGTCCGGCAACCACACGTAGAGCGGGATCTGCGCCGACTTGCCCGTCGCCCCCATGAACAGGAGGAGCGCGATCCCTGAAGCGAGCGACAGGCCGAACATCCCGGCCGGGGCGAGGAGCTTGGCGGCGCCTTCCGGAGATTCGATGAATCCGCGGATCACCTTGAGGTCGAGCGAACCGACGGCACGCCAAAGGAGGAACGCCCCCACCATGAAGAACGCATCACCGACGCGGTTCACGACGAACGCCTTCATCCCGGCTTTGGCCTTCTCGGCGTCGCTCCACCAGAACCCGATGAGCAGATACGACGCGAGGCCGACGCCTTCCCACCCCACGAACAGAAGCACGAGGTCTCCCGCCATCACGAGGATTGTCATGAAGAACGTGAAGAGATTGAGGTAGGAGAAGTAGCGGGGATATCCGGGATCCCCCTTCATGTAGGCGGTCGAATAGAGATGGATCAGCGATCCGATGAAGGTGATCACCGACAACATCACCGCGGTCAGATGGTCGGCCCGGAAGACGATGTCGACGCTGAACGCGGACGACGCCATCCAGTTCCAAAGACGGACTTCGATGTCCGCGCCGCCTCGCAGGAGGTGCGACACGACACCGATGGCGCACCCGAGCGAGGCGAGCGGCGCCGCGACGGCGAGCATCGCGACGAGACGGTCGCCGGGGTGCCCGGCGTGGTGGTCCGCACCGTGAAGGTGCGCGTGGTGGCCCGCACGGGCGCGCGCAAGAGCGATCATCGCCTGCACGCAGGCGCCCGCGAGGAGGAAGGCCGGAATCAGGGCGAGGAGGGTCTCCATGATCAGCCTTTCATCTCGGCGACGTCACGCGCGTCCACACCGTGCTTGTGACGGTAGAGCGCGATCACGAGGCTCAAGCCCACGGCGGACTCGGCCGCCGCGAGCGCGAGAACGATGAAGAAGAACACGTGGGGGTCGCCGTCCGCCCGCAGCCGGGCGAACGTCATGAGCGCGAGCGCCCCGGCGTTCAACATGAGTTCGATCGACAGGAAGATGACCAAAAGGCTGCGACGCGTCAGAAAGCCCATCACGCCGAGCGTGAAGAGGATCGCTGCGATGGTCAGGTAGTCACGAGGGTCAACCATGGCGGTCCTTTGGGGTCAGTCCAACTTCTTCTTGGCGATCACCACGGCACCGACGACGGCGACGAGGAGAAGAAGCGACGCCAACTCGAACGGCCACACCCATTCGCCGAAAAGAAGGCGCCCGGTGCCCGCGACGGTTCCGAAGTCCGCCGGGAGCGCCGGCAATTCCTTCGGGAGATCCATGCCGCGGACGGCGAAAACGAGAAGGATGCCGAGCGGCGCCACGAGGAACACGGGCCACATCCGGTCTTGATCGGGATCCGGAACGCGGTCGTGCGCATCCTCGGGCAGATTGAGCAACATGAGCACGAACACGACGAGCACCATGATGGCGCCCGCGTAGACCAGAACCTGCAGCGTCGCGGGGAACGACGCGCCGAGTTGAGCGTAGAGTCCCGCGAGCCCGACGAACGACACGACGAGCGAGAGGGCGCACGCGAGCGGGCGGCGACGCGTCACCGCGAACAATCCCGCGCCGACGGCGACGGCGGCGAAGAGCCAGAAGAAGGCTTGTTGCATCACTTGCCCCCGATTCCCGGTCGGTAGCCGCCCGGGGTCGCGGGTTCGTGCGACAGGAGGCGTTCCTTCGTGTAGATGAACGACGCGCGGTCGAGCGCCGGCGGCGGCGCCATGCCGGTGTCCATGCGGATCGCGTCGCACGGGCACGCTTCCACGCACAAGCCGCACGCCACGCACTTCAGCATGTCGATGTCGAACGACTTCGGGTACTTCTCGATCGGGCGGTCGGGATACTCCGTCGCCACGATGTGGATGCACCCGGCCGGGCACGACGTCGCGCAGCACATGCACGCCGTGCAGCGCGGGCTTCCGTCCTCGTGCTTGGTCAGCCGATGGACGGAGCGGAAGCGCGCCGGGAACGGGTTCTTGATCTCCGGGTACGCGACGGTCGGCATCGCGGAGGGATTGCGCAAGTTCTTGAGCAGGTGCCCGATCGTGATGCCGAGGCCCTTCAAGATCTCGACGAGGTACTTGCCCTCGTTCGTGGAGCTCTTGGTGTCGTTGGGAGCGATCATGACGCGACTCCGGTCACAGGATCCCGGCCTTCACGAGCAGGCCGGTTCCGAAGACGTTGATGAGGCCGAGCGGCAGAAGCAGCCGCCAACCGAGATTCATGAGTTGGTCGTAGCGGAAGCGCGGCGTCGTCCACCGCACCCAGATGAAGAGCCAGCAGAACAAAAGGGCCTTCGTCACGAGCACGAGGAACTGGATGACCGCGGTCCACACCGCGGCCGACGACGGTCCGAGCCCGGAGGTCCAAAGAAGGAACACGGCGGCCGCGGTGATCGCCGGGCCGAAGCCGAGAAGGACCGCGAGGATGGCGCCTTCGCGACCGCGCTCGTCCTTCCACACCATCCGGTTCTTCTTGTGCCACGCGAGCAGGCGGAAGCCGATGAACGTGCCCGCGACCGCGAGGAATCCGAGGATCCCCTTCAGCACGAGCGCCGTGTTCTCCGGCTTCACGAGCCACTCGTGGCTCACGCCGGGGATCTGCCAGCCTCCGAGGAACATCGTCGCCATCACGAGAGACTGCACCACGATGTTCACGTACTCCGCCATGAAGAAGAGCGCGAACTTGAACGACCCGTATTCCGTGTGGAATCCGGCGACCAGTTCCGCTTCGCCTTCCGCGAGATCGAAGGGGTTGCGGTTCGTTTCGGCGAAGGCGGCCGTGCAGTAGAGCAGGAACGCGATCGGCTGCACGACGATGCCCCACTTCGGCAGGAAGCCGAAGGCGAGGTCGCCTTGCTTCGCGACCATCGTGTTGAGATCCACCGACCCGTAGACGAGCAGGAGTCCGATGACTCCGAGGCCCATCGAAAGTTCGTAGGAGATCATCGACGCCGACGCGCGCAATCCGCCGAGTTGGCTGTACTTGTTGTTCGAAGCCCACCCCGCGAGCACCACCGCGTACACGCCGATCGAAGAGATCGCGAGCATGTAGAGAATGCCGACGTCGAGGTCGATGCCCTGAACGCGGAACACGGTGCCGTCCGGGAACGACACGGGGTGGGCGTAGGGGATGACCGCACCGATCGCCAGCGCGCAGAACATCGCCAACGCCGGAGCGAGCTTGTAGTGGAAGGCGTTGACGTGCTTCGGAACGAGGTCTTCCTTGGTGAGGAGCTTGACCACGTCGGCGAGCGTGTGCACCACGCCCGCGAGTCGGAGACCGACGCCCGGGATGTAGGCGCGATTCGGACCGAGGCGGTCCTGAATGAACGCCGACCCCTTCCGCTCGAGATAGATCATGAGCGGAAGCATCTGAAGCACGAACAGGAAGCCGATCCCGGCTTTGAGGAGTGCGTGGCCGAGCGTCATCAGACCGCCACTCCTTCCGCGACTCCGGGCAAGGCCCCGAGCGCGCCCACGGATTCCCACGTGAGTCCCGCGAAGTGCGGATTCACGGTGGCGAGATCCGCGAACACGGTGCGGGCCTCGGCCGGAATCCGACCGCCGCCGAGCACCGCGATGAACGCGAGGTCTTCGCGGGTACCCTTGCGGGCGCGGTAGGCGCGCTTCACGCGCTGCACGCGGCCGTCCTCGTTGACCCAGTGGCCTTCGCGTTCGATGAACGACGCGGCCGGAAGGAGGTGCGTGGCCTTCTCCGTCACGGGCGACGTATTCGCGGCGATCACGACGCGCGTCGGGACCGCGGCGAACGCCGCCATCACGGAACCGTCGGCGTCGAGCGTCGACAGATCCGCGCGATGGACGAGCACCGCCTGCTTCCCGCGCAGCAGCGCGGCGAGTTCCTTGCGGTCGGTCGCGATACCGACCCATTCCGCACCCTTGCGATTCGGGTGCTTGTCCGCGCGCATGAGGAGCGCGTCGGACTTGCCGTCCGGACGCACGGCCACCGCGACGGTGCGCACCGCCCCGAAGACCTCGAGGCCGAGGCGACGAAGCGCCTCCATCTCTTCGACCGTCGCATCGAGCGACGTCACGATGAGGGCCTGCGAACCCGCCTTCGTCAGCGCGGCACGGGCGGCGATCGCCGCGTCGTCCGCGGGGCGCTCGGTGCCGTTGACCGTCGCGGCGAGGACGCGGTCGTCGTTGATCGGCTTGTATTCGTCACGCCCGGCGTCGCACATCCACGCCTTGTTCACCGC
>JAFMJN010000175.1 GCA_017853435.1 Planctomycetota bacterium
GACGTCCGATCGCTTTCAGATTCGAAGTGCTGAACCGCTGCAGGACCTTTCGGTGGCGGTTGAGAGGGTGTCCCGTGAGATAGAAGCCGAGCGCGTCTTTTTCGAGCTGGAGGCGTTCCTGCTCGTCATATTCCGGGATCGGAGCATAGGTGGCGGTGCCCGTCGCGTCGGCGGGATCGGGATCGCCGAAGAGCGACGCTTGACCACGATCGCGATCGCGCGCCGCCGAAGCTCCGGCGGAAATCGCGTCGTCGAGCGCCAAGACCTTCTGTGCGCGATTGGCGGGAAGGCTGTCGAGCGCGCCGGCGTGCACCATCGCCGTGATGACGCCCTTGTTGAGGTCGCCGGGGTTGACGCGTGCGCAGAGGTCGAACACGTCTTTGAAAGCACCGTCCTTGTCGCGCACGACGCAAAGGGCGTCGACGGCGTGGGCGCCGACGCCGCGGATGCCCGCCATGCCGTAGCGCACCGCGTCGCCTTCGACCGTGAAGCCCGACCTTGAACGATTGACGTCCGGGGGCAACACGGGGATTCCCATCGCACGGGCTTCTTCGACGTATTCGACCACCTTGTCGATCGACGCCATTTCGCACGTGAGGAGCGCCGCCATGTACTCCTTCGGGTGATTCGCCTTGAGCCACGCCGTCTGATAGGTCACCAAGGCGTAGGCGGCGGAGTGCGACTTGTTGAATCCGTAGCCCGCGAAGTATTCGATCTGTTCGAAAATCTCTTCGGCGGTCTGGCGCGGGACGCCGTTTTTCTCGGCGCCGTCGGCGAACTTCTGCTTGAACTTCGCGAGGATTTCGGGCTTCTTCTTGCCCATCGCCTTGCGCAGCGAGTCGGCTTCGTTCAGAGAGAAGCCCGAAAGCACGTTCGCGATGCGCATGACCTGCTCCTGATAAAGGATCCCGCCGAGGGTCTCCTTGAGGAGCGGTTCGAGTATCGGGTGTTTGTAACTGATCGCCTCGCGCCCGTGTTTGCGATCGACGTACGACGTGACCATTCCCGAACCGAGCGGGCCCGGTCGATAGAGAGCGAGGATGGCGATGACGTCTTCGAAGCGGTCGGGCCGCATCTTCTTGAGCAGCTCGATCATGCCCGACGATTCGAGCTGGAAGACGCCGGACGCCCTGCCTTCCTGAAGGAGGCGGTACGTTTTCGGATCGTCGAGCGGGATCCGATCGATGTCGACGTCGCGACCGGTCGTGGTTTTGATGTTCTTCAGCGCGTAGTCGATGATCGTCAACGTGCGCAGACCGAGGAAGTCCATCTTGAGGAGTCCGACGTCCTCGAGCGCGTCCATGGTCCATTGCGTGACGACGTCGTCGCCGGTGGTGCAGAGCGGAACGCGTTCGACGAGCGGAGCATCGGAAATCACGACGCCCGCCGCGTGGGTCGACATGTTGCGGCGGCAGCCTTCGAGCCGCAGCCCGATCTCGAAGACCTTTCGGGTCGCTTCGTTTTCGTCGCGAATTCGTTTGACTTCTTCGTCCTTCTCCACCGATTCGGACAGCGAATCGTTCGGGCCGTTCGGAATCTTCTTGGCGATGCGGTCCACTTCCGGGAGCGGCATGTCGAGCACGCGCCCGACGTCGCGGATCGCCGCACGCGCCTTCAGCGTGCCGAACGTGACGATTTGGGCCACCCGTTCTTTTCCGTACTTCGCGTTGACGTAGTCGATGACTTCCTTGCGACGTTCGAAGCAGAAGTCGATGTCGATATCGGGCATCGAGATACGTTCGGCGTTGAGGAAGCGTTCGAACAGGAGGTCGTATTTGAGCGGGTCGAGTTTCGTGATGCCGAGCGCGTACGCCACGATGGATCCCGCGGCGGAGCCGCGACCCGGTCCGACCGGAATGCCGAGCGATCGGGCGTGGGCGATGAAGTCCTGCACGATCAGGAAGTAGTCGACGAAGCCCATCTTGGCGATGGTCGCGATCTCGTAGTCGAGTCGCGCCGTGACTTCGGGGCCGACGACGGGGTAGAGCCGGGCGACGCCTTCGCGGCAGAGCCTTCCGAAACGCTCGTCGGGCGTTTCCTCCTTGACCGGGAACGCGGGGAGATAGCGTCCGCCGAGTTTCATTTCCGCCTTGCAGAGATCCGCGACGATGCGGGTGTTCGACACCGCTTCCGGCATCTCCGGGAATTCGCGGAGCATTTCATCGGTGGTGCGGAAGTGGAGAGTTTTCGCCGACATGCGATAGCGTTCGGCGTCGCTGACGCGCGAGCCCGTGCCGATGCACAGGGCCGCGTCTTGGACCTCCCAGTCCGACTGTTCGAGATAGTGGATGTCCTGCGTCGCGACGAGCGGTACGCGCGTCACGGCGGCGAGATCCTTCATGAGCGCGCGGGCGCGGTCTTCTTCCGGAATCCCGTGGTTCATCACTTCGAGGAAGAACCGATCGGATCCGAACAGATCCTGATACTCGCGGACGAGTTTCTCCGCGTCGTCGGGGCGACCCTCGAGAAGGACGCCGTTCAGTTCGCCGGCGAGACATCCGGAGAGGGCGATCAGCCCCTTCGCGTGTTCCTTCAGGACCGCCTTGTCGATGCGGGGCTTTCGATAGAAGCCTTCGAGGTAGGCGATCGACGCCAGTTTCATCAAGTTCGCGAGACCGTCGTTGTCCGCGGCCAAGAGGGTCAGATGGTGGTAGTCGCGGCGTCGACGACCGTCCGGCGTCGGATCTTTGCGGGTGCGATCGAAGCGCGTGCCCGAGGCGATGTACGCCTCCATGCCGAAGATCGGTTTGATGCCCTTGTCCTTCGCGCCTTTGGCGAAGTGCACCGCGCCGAAAAGGTTGCCGTGATCGGTGAGCGCGATCGCGTCCTGGCCCGCTTCCTTCACTTTGTCGAGAAGGGGGTCGAGTTGGCAGGTGCCGTCGAGCAGCGAATAGTCCGAATGGACGTGCAGATGGACGAAGTCCGACGGCTTCATGGCCCGATATCTCCTCGAGGTGGCACGGCGCGATCGCCGACGGGCGTCGCGGCGCCCCGGCGGGAGGGCGAGGTTGCCATGTCGGGGGGACAGCGTCAAACCGGATTTCCCGCCTTGACCGGACGTCCCGGCGGGGGAGAATCAAAAGCCGGTCCCGGCGCTCCATGAAACACCGATTCCTCGTCATCGCGCTCGTCGCCGCCGTCTTCGCCGGATGCGAATCGACGTCTTCCTCCTCCGGCGGTCCGAAGGCCGTCTCCTCCGGCGGGAACTCGCTGTGGGATCAGATCGCCGCGGCCCGCGCCGCGAAGGCGGACGGCGCGGCGCGCCCGGCGCCCGACGATCCCTCCGCCGGAGCGAAGGACCTGCCGCCCGGTTGGAAAGCCACCATCGACGCGGGGTGGGTGAAGTTCCTGAAGGACGACCCGTCGTGGCCCGAAGCCCGCGCCGCGTGGATCGCCCTCGGTCCGCCCGCGCCCCTCATCCTCGCGGAGAACCTGTTCCGCGCCCACGTCCTCGCCTTCGACGCGGAGGATCGCCGTCTTTTCATGCGCACGCGCGTCGAGATCCTCGAACGACGCTCCGAAGCGGTTCCCTTCCTCGTGGCGGGGCTCGCGTCGGGCGGCGGCGACACGACGGTCCGCAATCTTTCCGAAGATCTTCTCGGCGCCACGGGCGACGACGCCGCGCGCGCCTGCGTGGACGCATGGTCGACCGTCGACGGCGAACGTGGCCGTCGGTCGCTCGCGCGCGTCATGAAGAAATCGAAGTCGCGGGTGGCCGTCGACACGCTGATCGCGATCGCCCGCTCGAACGAACCGTTCGCGACGCGTCTCGAGGCCGTCGAAGGACTCGGCGAGATCGCGGATCCGAAGGCGTTGCCCGTGCTCGTCGCCTGCGTGCGCGACGCGGACCCTTCCGTCGCGAAATTCGCGTCGCACTGGGTGAGCGTCTTCCGCGATCGGTCCGCGATTCCGGCCTTGGTCGACGCCCTCGAGCGCGGCCTCGCCGATCGCAACGACGATCTCGTCGCCGCGG
Source organism: Planctomycetota bacterium (assembly GCA_017853435.1). GTDB lineage: Bacteria > Planctomycetota > CAIWVZ01 > CAIWVZ01. Next base: position 3,974 of record JAFMJN010000175.1, read on the forward strand.
CGCTGCGTTCGCTCAATCTCCTCGCGGGGCGTCGCCTTCCGGCCGAACCGGCTCGCTGGCGCGCCCTCATCGCCGCCGGAGAGATCCGGACGGAAGGGGCCGCCCGATGAGCGTCGAAGATTGGGATCGTTCCGGACTTCGTGCGGCCGATACGTGCGTGTCGTGCAACAAGCCGTTCGCGCCGGGCGCCACGTTCGCCGCGGCGATCGTGATTCGCGAAGATCGCTTCGTCCGCGAGGATCGTTGCACCGCGTGCGCGGCGACCGTGCCCGCCGACGCCGTCTCGCATTGGACCGCGCGTCGTCCCGCCGACGCGAAGGGACCGCGGCGTTTGGATTTCGATTCCTTGCTCGAGTTGTTCGTGCGCATGGACGGCCGCACCGACGAGCCGTCGCTCCGCCTTCGTTGGATCGTCGGCCTTCTCCTCATGCGTCGGCGGCTGCTTTCGATCGTGGGACGCCGCGTCGAAGACGGCCGCGAGATCCTCGCGCTGAAGCCGCGGGGCGATGAAAAGGCCCACGAAGTCGCCGATCCGGGGCTCGACGACGACGCCGCGGAAGCCCTCCGCGACGATCTTTCGCGGATCTTCGATCTCGACCGTCGCACAGCCTGATCGCCGCTCGGTTCGATCTTCAGTTTTTTTCCTCCGCAATCCGATAGGAGTCGGACACGGAGGACCCCCGATGATCACGAAGGAACGTGCGGCATTCGAAACCGACACCGAACGTCGACTCGCCGAAGCTTCCGGTACGCCGCTCCTCCTCGAAGTCGATTGGGAATCCTTCGAACGCGCGCCTTATCCGATCACGATGATCGAGAGCCGCGCCGTGCCTCAACTCGCCGCCGCGCTGCGCGACATCTGCGCCGAGCGCGGTTGGCGCGACACGGTGCGCGAACGCCTGCGCCGCCTCGTGATCCTGCCCGCCGTCCGCGGCGAGCGTCCTCTCGCGCTCATGTCGGGCGGAACGCTGTCCGTTCGTCTCGCTCCGAATTGCGTGCCGAACGCGCGCTCGCTGAAGGACGCGTTCGCCGCCGCGGGCTGACGGCCGCGCGTCAGTGCAGTTTCGGGCCGAAGGCCAAATCGCCCGCGTCGCCGAGTCCGGGGACGATGTAGCCTTTTTCATTCAATGAAGGATCCGCCGCCGCGAGCCACGTTTCGCAGTTCGCGATCTCGCGCTCGAGTCGACGTGCCGAATCCGCGTAGCCGATCGCTCCCGCGACGACGACGCGTCGCGGGGTTCCCGCGCGCTTCACGATGTCCGCGTGCGTCTTCGTGATCGTCGATCCCGTCGCCACCATCGGGTCGACGTAGATCATCGTTCGGCCTTCGACGGACGCGAGCGCCGTGTATCCCGTGTCGACTTCCATCTTTCCGTCCGCGGGAGTTCCTTCGCGTCGTGCGGCGCCGACGAAGATCGTCGGAGCGTCGCCGAACACGTCGAGCATGCCTTCCCACATCGGAAGCGACGCCCGCAGCACCGTGACGAGGACGGGTGTCTCCGCGAGGACCGGCTCCATCGCTCGACCGAGCGGGGTCGTCACAGCGACGGGCATGACGTCGAGCGTCTTCGCGATTTCGTAGGCCATGAAGCGCCCGATTTCTCGCAGGGCGCCGCGAAAGGCCGCCGGGTCCTTCTGGCGTTCGATGCAACGCAGCGTGAGGAGGTGGCGACCGATAACGGGGTTCGAGGCGGCGTCGAGGACGTTCGGCATGGGGCCATTGTGGCCCGGGGGCGTTCGCCCTGCCGAGGCGGTGGGTGCCGGGGAGCGTCGTCGGACCCCGAAATCGCGATCGGTACCCGTCCCGGACGGCCCTTGGCTCACCCGCGATGTCGGGGCGTCACGCCCATTCTTGGTGGCTTGGGGGTGCCAAGGACACTAGCCATTGTGGTTTTCGG
>JAFMJN010000176.1 GCA_017853435.1 Planctomycetota bacterium
CGATGACGCCGGGGTTGCGGGCATCGTCTTCCTTGATCTTGAAGACGATCTTCATGAGGTCGGAACCGATGTCGGCGATCTTCGTGAAGATGCCGCCCGCGATTCGGAGCGCGGCCGCGCCGAGGGATTCGCCGATGGCGAAGCCGATGAAGCAGGCACCCGCGTATTCACCCGGCATGTAGAGCAGGATGAGCAGCATGAGCAGGAGTTCGACCGAGATCAGCACCATGCCGATCGACATGCCCGCGAGGAGCGGAATGCCGTAGACCGGGTACGCCTCGCCCTTGAGCGACGCGAACGCCGCACGCGAGTTGGCGTAGGTGTTGACGCGGATACCGAACCACGCGACGCCGTACGAGCCCGCGATACCGATGAGGCTCATGAGCAGAATGAGACCGACGCGCATCGGCTCCATGTGTTGGAGCTTGCCGAAGTAGAACGCGATGATCGCGCCCACGAACACCCAGAGGAGCATGATGAACTTGCCCTGAGTTTCGAGGTACGTCTTGCAGGTCGCGTAGATGAGTTCCGAGATCTCCGCCATCGCCTTGTGCACCGGCATGTTCTTCAGGCGCGACGACGCGTAGAGCCCGAAGATGATGCCGAGGAAGCACACGATGAGGCCGTACTGCAGCAACATCCGGCCGCCGTAGCCGCCGACCGTGACGTCGAGCGACGGAACCTTCAGGTTCGCCTCGCTCTGGTGTTGATGGACTTGGGTGGCCGCCGCAGCGGCCGACTTGGTCGCGTCGGCACCCGCGCCCGTGGGCGCCTGGGCGAAGGCGAGCGACGGGAGCACCGCCACCAACGCGAGGAGAAGCAGGGATCGGAGGGTAGTCATAGGCGTCGATTTCCTGACCGTCGGCCCGGACGGGCCTCGGCGATCGGGTCATCTAACATCGCACCGCCCGGGACGGAACACCCCCCACATCGGCGGGCCCATGAGCCGAACCCTTCGTCCGTTCACGAGTTAGGAACGCGACGACAGAAAAACCGAACAACCCGAATCAGGGGTTGGTTCGCCCGGTGCCCGCATCGCCCGCGTCGCCTCCCTCGTCGCCCTCGATCCCGAACTTCAGCAGCTTCCGGTAGAGCGTCTTGCGATCGATCCCGAGAATCTCGGCCGCCCGATTGCGATTCCCCTGCGTCTTCCTCAGCACGTACAAGATATGGCGGCGCTCCATCTCGTCGAGGCTTTCAAGGGTGGATTGACGGGGTTCGAAAATTTCAGCGGGAAGAGCGTCGGGAACGATGACCTCTTCGCGGGCGAACGCCACCGCTCGGTCGATGACGTGCTCGAGCTCGCGGACGTTCCCCGGCCAGTCGTACCCGCGAAGGGCCGCGATCGCCTCCTTCGAGATGCCGGTCACGTGCTTGCCCGTGCGGATGTTCGCCGCTTTGATGAATTGATCCACGAGGAGCGGGATGTCGTCGAGTCGATCCCGCAGCGGCGGGACGGCGATCACCAGCGTGTTGAGACGGTAGTAGAGATCCTCGCGGAACTGCCCGTCCTTCACCGCTTCGCGCAGCGAGCGATTCGTCGCGGCCACGATGCGCACGTCGACGACGAACGACTCGTTCGCCCCGACCGGCCGGATCTCGCCGCTTTGCAAGGCGCGAAGCACCTTCGCCTGGAGCGCGGGCGGCATGTCGCCGATTTCGTCGAGGAACACGGTGCCGCCGTTCGCCTCCTTGAACAGCCCCGCCTTCTTGGCCACGGCTCCGGTGAACGCGCCCTTTTCGTGCCCGAACAACTCCGATTCGAGGAGCGATTCGGAAAGCGCGGCGCAGTTGATGGCGAGGAACGGACGCGTCTTCCGCGAACCGTGGGTGTGCACGGCGCGCGCCACGAGTTCCTTGCCGACGCCCGTTTCTCCCTGAATCAGGACGGCCGCCGTCGAATCGGCGGCGCGGGCGATCGTCTTGAAGACGTCGATCATCTTCGGCGATCGACCGATGATCTCGGTAATCCCGGACTGCTCGCGCAGCACGGTCTTCAATTGACGATTTTCGGCGGCGATTCGTCGACTTTCGAGCGCGCGTTCGACGACCAACAAGAGTTCCTGCGCTTTGAACGGCTTCGACACGTAGTCGTAGGCCCCCTCGCGGACCGCTTCGATCGCGCTCTCGAGGGTTCCGAACGCCGTCATCAGGATGACGATGGTTTCGGGGAGCTCCCCTTTCACCGTCCGCAAGAGATCGATGCCCGACACCGCTCCCATTCGCACGTCGGTGACGATCACGTCGGGGCGTAATTCACGCGCGGCGCGCATTCCGTCTTCGCCGCCCGCGGCTCGCGACGTCCGGAACCCTCGATGACGCAGGACTTCGGCCAACATCTCGGTCATGCCGGGGTCGTCGTCGACGATCAGGATGTGTTCATTCACTCGAGGACTCCGGCACCGTGATGGGGATCGGCCGCCGGGAAGGAGATTTCGAACTCGGCCCCGCCGTCAGGGTGGTTGCGCGCCGAGATCGTCCCGCCCTGCTTCTCCATGATGTCACGACTGATCGACAACCCGAGGCCCATCCCGCGGTCGGGGGTTTTCGTCGAGAAGAAAGGCTCGAAGATCCGCGGCATTTCCGTCTCGGGGATTCCGGGACCCGTGTCGCGCACACGGATACGGACGCGCGCCCCGTCGCGACCGCCTTCGACCCGCACCGCCGACGCATCGGGACTCGCCTGAATCGCGTTCGTCAACAGGTTGAGCAGCACCTGCTGCGTCTGCCCGCCGTCGGCGCGCACCCACAGGTCTTCGGCCGGAAGATGACGTTCGATGCGGATCCGTCGAGCCTCCGCCGTCGGCACCATGAATCGGACCGTGTCGTCGATCAAACTCCGCAGCGGCACCGTCGCGAGGCGAGGCTCGGGGAGTTTCACCATCGACAACATCTCCTTCAGAATGCCGACGAGACGGTGAACCTGCCCCGTCACGGTGCGGACGCGCTCACGCGGAAGACCCGCCCGACCGAGTTCCATGTCGAGCAGTTCGAGATGACCGAGGACGACGTTGAGCGGCGTCGACAGTTCGTGGGCGAGCGTGGTGGACAACTGACCGAGGGACGCGAGTTTTTCGAGTTTTCCGACGTCCTGCTGCACGCGCACGAGTTCATCCTGCGCCTTCAAGAGCGCGGCATTCTTGTCCCGCAGATCGAGGGTGGCTTCGGCCACCCGCCGTTCGAGGTCCCGACGCGCGCCTTCGACTTGGGCGAGCAGACGACGATTGCTGTCGTCCTGCTGGCGAAGGTCGAAGATCATGTCGTTGAAGGTGCGGATGAGATTCCCGAGTTGGTCTTCCTCGGCGTACACGGGAAGCGTCCGACGAAACTCGCCCTTTCGCGCCTCGTTCATGGCGCCCGCGAGCGCCTCGACCGGTCGCGAAACCGCGTAACTGACGAAAAGCGCCAAGGCCCCCGCGACCGCGACGCTGACGAGCAGCAGAACGACGACGAGCGATTCGGCGTTTTTCGCGGATGCGACGGCCGTGTCGTTCGCCGGGATTTCGACGTGCAGCACGTAATCGCGCCCTTCGAAGGCGACGAATTTCGACATCGCACGTTGGTCGACGCCGGCGCGATCGATCGATTCGTAGCGGGTCGAGCGCGAAGCGAGAGCGTCGCGATCGGCATCGCTGACCTTCAACGCTTCGCCGAACGTCCGCTCGGCCCCCAAAAGCGACAGCCTCTCCGAGTCCGTGACACCGTAGAGGGCAATGGCCGTCGGAGGATCGCCGACCGACATGGCCTCCTTGAGAGCGGCCCGGAGACGGTCGACGTCTTTCGGCGAACGCGACTTCTTCAGTTCGGCTTCGAGGCCGGGGACGAGGGCCGAGGACATCTCTTCGACGGTCGGAGCCTGCGCCACCCCACCGTCTTCGACGCGTCCTTCGCGATATTCGCGCAAGCCGGTTTCCAACGCATCGGTCACTCGATCGACGGTGATGGACGGCGCCGACTCGAAAAGCCCGACCGAAACCGCATCGGCCACCATCGCGAGTCGTCGGTCGGTCGAGCGCGCGGCGGCATCCTTCCAGTGGCTTTGGGAGATCCAAAACGCCCCGACCACCGCGGGCCACGTCACGAAGAACATGACCATGGCGAGCCGCGTGGTGAATCCGAACCTTTGGAACATGAGCGTGGGTTGCGGGCTTTCGCGGAGCCCCCTCCATTATTGCAGTCCGAGGCGCTCCGCGGTTAACCTTGCGACCCGATTCCTTGCCTTTTTCCCGAATCCCTCAGGTTGCGCCCATGACTTCCCCGCACTCAACGTCCTCAAGGACGCGTCTCGTCGCCGTGATCACCCTCCTCGCCGTGGCCGCGTGCGGCGGATCGAAGTCGGACGACGTCGAAGACGTCCCCCCGCCGCCGAAGCCGAAGCCCGTCGCGAAGCCCGCACCGAAGATCACCATGACGCCGAAGATCCTCTTCGGTCAGTTCATGATGGCGTTGGCCCAAAACGATCGCGTCGGCATCGAGAAGGCGTCGATGCTCGACCCGAAGACGCTCGATCTTCTCATGACCGAAGAACGCGCGCAGATCGTGTCGAAGGGTGGCGCGATGCTCCTCCAGTTCAACATGAAGAAGGAAGACGTCTCGGAAACCAAGGCGGCGATGTCCGCCCTCTTCCGAAACACCTCCGGTCTCGACGTGATGGAACTCGAGCTTGAGATGGAGCTCAAGTCGGCGCCGGACAACTGGCAGGTCGTCGGTGTGAAGGACCGCTGGTTCGGAGCGTCCGGACGTCCCGCGGAAACGATGACCGTCCGCCTCGGTGAAGATCGTTCCGCCGCCCTTCGCAAGGAAACCACGTCGTTCGCGCAGATCGCCGAAATGGAGCCCGCTCCGGTCGATTGGATGCCCACCACCCCGGAATCGACCCGTGCCACCATCCGCGAGAAGTTGAAAATCGTCTACGACCGCTCGAATCCGAAGCTCGGCGCGGATGCGATGTACGCGATCGCCGCGTTCGGCAAGGATGCGATTCCCGGACTCCTCAACGAACTCGTCGCCGTCGACTTCCGATCCGGCGACGGCGTGAAGATCGGATTCGACATCGACCGCATCCTCAACCTCGTCACCGGAATCGAAATGGGCTACGACGTGACCGAACAAGGTCGCGGGCTTCCGCCCGCCCAAGCGCGTCAACGTGCGGTCCGCCGTTGGTTCGGATGGTGGGCGGCCAACAAGGACAAGCCGCTGATCCGCTGATCGTCGTCGCCGAACGATCGAGACGAGGCCGACCGTGCTACAGCGCGAGTCGGCCTCGCGCGTCTCCGAAGGTCGCGACGCGCGGACCGACGCGATCGATCAGGGCGAGATGCAGGTTGCAGAGCGGCGTGCGCTTCGGGTGCCGAACGTGCCCCGCCGGCGTGACGAGACCGCCGAGGGTTCCGGCGACGAGCGTCGGCACGTCGCGGTGATCATGCTGATCCCCGTCGCGAATCCCGCTGCCGTAGACGATGCACGAAGCGTCGAGAAGCGACGTGTCCCCTTCTTTCGAATCGCGGAGTTTCTTCAAGAACTTCGCGAACGCCTCCATGTGGAAGCGATTGATCTTCGAAACCTTCGCCTGCTTGCTCGGATCGCGGCCGTGGTGCGACAGATCGTGGTGGCCGTCGGGGACGTCGATCGTGGAATAAGCGCGATTCGATCCACCGTTGTTCGGCATGAACGTCGCGACACGGGTTCGGTCCGCGACGAAGGCGGCCCAAATCAGGTCGTACATGAGCGCGAGACGCTCGGGATAATCGTCCGGGGCCAGGTCTTTTGGAGCGAATCCGTCCGGCGGCGTCGACGAACGCGTTTCGACACGCGCCACGCGTTGTTCGAGTTCGCGCACGGACGTCAGATACTCGTCGATCTTTTC
>JAFMJN010000177.1 GCA_017853435.1 Planctomycetota bacterium
GCGACAACAAGACGGCGTGGGATTTCATCCATTTCGAAGGATTCCTCGGACACCGGATGTCGATGCAGTTCACGTGGCAGGGTTGCGACGCCGTGCTCGCGGCGCCCCTCGTGCTGGACCTTTGCCGATTGGTGGACGCCGCCGCCGTCTCGGGCCTTTCGGGTCCTTTGCCCGACCTCGGCTTCTTCTTCAAGTCGCCGATCGGTTCGGAAGAGCACGACCTTCACGTTCAGTGGGAGCGGTTGACCGCGTTCGCCGGTCGGTTGCGCCCGGCGCCCAAACGCGTCGCGCGCCGACGCCGATAGGGGGTTGGGGGAGGCGCGGTTCCTTCGGAAAGTGACGGCGGAGATTCCGTCCATGACCGTCGCCATCGAATCGACCGCAGCCGCCGTCAACGCCACCTACGCCCGCGCCGAAAAGGCGCTCGCCGTCGTCCGTGAACGCCTTGGACGGCCGCTCACCCTCGCCGAGAAGATCGTGTTCGGTCACCTCGACGATCCGAAGAACCAAGACCTGACGCGCGGCAAGTCGTATCTGCAGTTGCGCCCCGATCGCGTGGCCATGCAGGACGCGACGGCGCAGATGGCGCTTCTCCAGTTCGCGCAGAGCGGCATCCCGACGGTCGCGGTGCCCGCCACCGTGCATTGCGATCACTTGATTCGCGCCAACGCCGGCGCGACGAAAGATCTCATGATCGCGAACGACGAGAACGCGGAGGTCTTCGAATTCCTCCGCACCGTCTGCGCGAAGTTCGGCATCGGATTCTGGAAGCCGGGCTCCGGCATCATTCACCAAGTCGTTCTCGAAAACTACGCCTTCCCGGGCGGATTGATGATCGGCACCGACTCGCACACGCCGAACGCGGGTGGGCTCGGAATGGTGGCCTGCGGCGTCGGGGGAGCCGACGCCGTGGACGTCCTCGCGGGACTGCCGTGGGAAGTGAAGAACCCCGAATTGGTCGGCGTGGTGTTGAAGGGCCGGATGAACGGATGGACGGCACCGAAGGACATCATCCTTCACCTCCTCGGCATCATGACGGTGGCGGGCGGAACGAACCGCATCGTCGAATACTTGGGCGAAGGGGCCCGCGCCATCTCCTGCACGGGGAAGGCCACCATCACGAACATGGGCGCCGAACTCGGCGCGACCTGCTCGGTGTTCCCCTACGACAACGCGATGGATCGCTATCTCCGCGGCACGAATCGCGCGGACCTCGCCGACGCGGCGGCACGTCACGCGCATCTTCTCGAGGCGGACGCCGAAGTCGAACGCGATCCGGCGAAGTATTTCGATCGCGTCATCGAAATCGATCTCTCGACCCTCGAACCGATGATCGTCGGGCCGGACACGCCGGATTTGGCGCGTCCGATTTCGAAGTTCGCCGCCGAGGTCCGTGAGAAGGGTTGGCCCGCGAAGCTCACGTCCGCGTTGATCGGTTCGTGCACGAACTCGTCGTACGAAGACATCTCGCGCGCCGCCGACGTGGCGTCGCAGGTGTTCCGCGCGGGCGGCATGCTCAACGTTCCGATCATGGTGTCACCCGGTTCCGAACAGATCCGTGCGACGATCGAGCGCGACGGCTTGTTGGGCACGCTCGAAAAAGCGGGGGCGACCGTGCTCGCGAACGCATGTGGTCCGTGCATCGGCCAGTGGAAGCGCGACGACATGGCGGCAGGCACGCCGAACGCGATCATCACGTCGTTCAACCGCAACTTCAAAGGCCGCAACGACGGCAACGAAGCGACGAAGACGTTCATCGCATCGCCGGAGATCGTGATGGCGTTCGCCGTCGACGGCGATCTCGGCAAGAACCCCTGCGCGGAACCGGTCCAGTCGAAGGACGGCCCGACGTTCAGCCTCGCGGCGCCTCCGATCGCGCCGGATCTTCCTCCGAACGGTTTCGTGCGCGACCTTTCGGGTTTCCTCGCTCCGCCGAAAGATGCGGGCACGGTCACCATCGCGGTCGCCGGCGCATCGAAGCGTCTCCAACTTCTGAGCCCGTTCCCGGCGTTCGACGGCAAGGATCTCACGGCCTGCCCGGTGCTTCTCAAGGCCCGTGGCAAGTGCACGACGGATCACATCTCGCCGGCGGGCACGTGGCTCAAGTTCCGCGGCCACCTCGACAACATCTCGGACAACATGTTCCTCGGCGCCGTGAACGCGTTCACCGGCGAAGCGGGCAAGGGTCTGAATCAGCTCGACGGAGCGCGCGGCGCGTCCTTCGCGACGATCGCGCGCGCCTACAAGGCGGCGGGACGCCGCTGGGTGGCCGTCGGCGACGGCAACTACGGCGAAGGCTCGTCGCGCGAGCACGCGGCGATGTCCCCGCGGTGGCTCGGCGCGGCCGCGATCATCGTCCGGTCGTTCGCGCGTATCCACGAATCGAATCTGAAGAAGCAAGGCGTCCTGCCGTTGACGTTCGCGGACGCCGCGGACTACGACCGCGTCCTCGAGACCGACACCGTCTCGCTCCACGGTCTTGCGACCTTGGCGCCGGGCAAGCCTCTCGAGGCGACCCTGCATCACGCCGACGGAACGTCCGATCGCATCACCCTGAAGCACACGCTGAACGACGAACAGATCGCATGGTTCCGCGCGGGGTCGGCGCTGAACAAACTCGCGGCGTCCGTGAAGGGCTGATCCCGCACCGGGTGCTTCGGGCATCCCGAAAGAAGGCCGTCATCCTGAAGGGTGGCGGCCTTCGGCGTTTCTCGGAAACCACGAGGAATATGGGCCTAGTCGCAAACCTAACGTCCGATAATCCTTGTTATGACGGAACGGGCCGATTGCCGAAACGGTCGTGCCGTACCCCGCTTCAGGGCTTCTTGAACAACCGCTCGAACGCCGCGCGCGGATCGTCGTGCCCCTCGGCCGCGGTCTGTCGCGGCGCGAGCGTCCCGTCGAGGAACTCGAACGCCTTGCATCGATTGCCCGCACGGAAATCCAAGATGCGCTCGGTGCCCGGGACGAGGCAACGAACCTGCCCCTTCGGAACGTAAAAGCGGCAGTTCGCGCACGCATGGAGTGCCATGCCGCACGAGGCGCAGGTGTTGTTGAAGCCGGGTTGCCCGGGCTCGGCCCAGGGCGACTGGCAGCGATGACAGGCTTTCATCCGTTGAATCCGCGAAGCGAGGATCTTAGGGGCGACTTCGGGCGGCACAAGTCCGCCTCATGAGATCACTTGTGCGGACGGGCCAGCCATTCCTTCCGATAGGTTTCCACGTACTCGGCGAACGCCTTGTCCGTTTCCTCGGGCGTCCAACCGCGCGTCGCGTCGGCGAAGAACGTCTTTCGGTCGGACTTGCCCGCGAGCCACTTCATGATCGCCCAACGCAACTCGTCCTTCTTGTTCAGGCTGAGCCAGTGGATGAACAGCCCGCTCTGAGCGGGAACGTGTTCGGCGGTGTTCGACCGATGGTTCCGATCGAGCAACTTCGAAGCGGGTTCGAACGCACGGGTCTTGTCGTTCAACCACGTGTTGAAGTTGATCGGCGGCGGATCGTGGAGTTCGCCCTTGCGGAACGCGAAACCCGCCGCGACCGCATCGAGAATGTTGCCGTCGATCTTCGTCAAATCCGCGAAACGTCCGAGGAACGCTTCGACGGCCCCGCGCGGGCCCCACCAAAACGCGTAGAGACCCCACATGTCGTAGAAATACGTCACGGCGGCTCCGCGCGTCTTCATGAATGCGGGCATGTAGAAGACGCCGTCCGTGCTCGAGCGCACGGCGGCCCAGTCCGGAGTCGCTTGACCTCCGAAGAATTTGTAGTCTTCGACGGTGCGCCCGTAGAGCACCACGGGCAAACCGCGTTCTCGGTAATAATCCGGCTCCCAACCGAAGAAGGCGACGAACGCGTCGAGCGCCTGATCCGCCATGGTCAACGTCCGTCCGGAGACTTCGTAACGGGCGTTCGAGACCACTTCCACGCGACGGCCCTTCAAGACCCAAGGATCCTTCCACGTGCTTCGATCGGAGTCGAATTCCTTCGCGGGCTTCCATTCGCGCCCGCCCCGACGCAGCCCTTGGTCGAACTTGACGACTTCGTCTTTCGTCAGCCACGCGCCCTCGCGCCACGACAGGCCGTCGGCCGCGATCTTCTTCGCCTGCTCCTGCTTGACCCACACGCCTTGAACCTCGACGAGGTTCTGCTTCTTGCGGGCGACGTCGGCGGGAGACACCCATTTTCCGTCGACTTTCGTCAAACCAAGAGCCTTGTAGACCGGCCCGCTTTCCTTTTCGAAGGCCGCGTCCGCTTCGGCCGCCGTGATCCACTTGCCGCCGACCTTCACGAATCCGAGAGCGGCGCGTGCTTCGACGTTTTGTTCGTCGATCTTCAGGACTTCGTTCCACAGTTCACGCGTCTCGCGCTTCAGCCCGAGGGCCGCAGCCTCCTTGGCGAGAGCGGCCAGCTTCGCGACGTCTTTCGAATCCGAGGCTTTGCGCGTTTCCGCGAAGGTCTCCCGGATCGTCGGTTTCTTCACGTGCTCCGCGATCTTGTCCTTCGACAGCGTCAGCTTCTTGCCGTCGAGATCCTCGAAGACCATCTGGGTCTTCGTTTCGCTCTTCAAGGCGAGGTTCTTGTACTCGGTCCCGTCTTTCATCCGGACGTCGTCGGGTGCCGCGAAAAGGACGCCGCACGTGAAAAGGGCTAGAGCGATCGCGCGCATGGGAACTCCGAAGGCAAATGCAAACCGCACGGGGGGTTACGAAGATGTTCGCCAAACGGGCAGGAGACGTAAAGCCCGGGCTTTCGCCGGGAACGCGGACGCGGGAAGTCGGGCACTATGGAGGAAACTTCGAAAACATGCGTTTTGCCGTGTATTATCCCCCGTCGAGTTCGTGATGGGGCTCGACGGGATGTGGAAACAGGACGCGGATGGACGCCCCCGCCTTCGGGGCCGTGGATGCGTCGGGACTCGCACCTCCGTCCCGAGGGACGGCGCAGTGCTCCGGGAGAAGTAGTCATGAAGTTGATGTTCAAAGGGTTGACGGCCCTCGTGGTCGTCGCCGTGTGTGCGTTGGCGCAGCAGACGGCCACCTACACGTTCTCCACCAACAACCCGGGGCCGTACGCGCCCATTACGGGCGGCTTGGTTTTGGCGTCGGGCACGGGAATCGACGACACCTTCTACAACAACGTCCCCATCGGCTTCGATTTCCCGTTCGGCGGCACGGCCACGGGATCGGGGTGGACGAGCGTCATGGGCGTCTCCACCAACGGGTGGGCGAAGCTTTCCAACGTCGCGGGCTCGGCGACGACCTACAACTTCGCGTCGTCGACCGCGCAGGCGCGCACGGTCGGCGCCTTCGGTCGCGATCTGCAGGCCGCGGATGCGAACGCCGAGATCCGCGTGGAGACGCTCGGTGTGGCCCCCGGTCGCGTCTGCGTCATTCAATGGACCAACATGCGTCCGTATACGTCGGCGACGTCGAGTCAGCTGCTCACCATGTCGTTCGACTTCCAAGTGAAGTTGTACGAGACGACGGGTGTCATCGAGTTGACCTACGGCACGTGGGACATCGGCAGCACCGCCTTCCCCGCCGCGACCACGTCGGGTTCCGTCGGAATCAAGGGCAACGCGACCTCTCCGGTCACGGACTACAAACTGTGCACGTCCACGGCCAGCACGTTCTCGTGGACGGCACCGTTCACGACGACCTCGTCGGCGACCAACGGGCACTACGTCGGTACGGGTGCGGGCAAGAAGCCCGACAACGGCCTCGTCTATCGCTACACCCCTTCCGCCTTCCCGCCCGCGGGCCTCTCGGTCATCGCAGCCGCGTCCCAGTCGAGCTGGTTCATCACCGGCGATCCGGTCATCGGCGCATCGGTGTCCTACGCGCCGCCGACGGCGACC
>JAFMJN010000019.1 GCA_017853435.1 Planctomycetota bacterium
AGAGAGCCGAACGGATCCGGTGTGTAGCGGGCGCCGTCGCGGTGCATCAACGCGGGCAGACATTCCTCCGCGGTCCACCCGAGTCCCACGTCGTCGGGAAGCGTGCGCGTGAGGTCGAACGCACGCGGCGGATTCGGGGGGCGTTCGGCGCCGAAGTCGGCGCGTCGTGACGGGATGAACGGCATCGGGAACCCCGCGGGCGGGAGATGCCTGAGGTGGGGGTCGAACCCACACTTGAGGGATTTTAAGTCCCCTGCCTCTGCCGTTGGGCTACTCAGGCGGATGGATGGTCAGGCGTCGGGCATCGCCGCGACGGAGGCGATTTCGTCTCCCGACAGTCGGTAGAGCGCCCAGTCTTCCATGCGCTTCACGCCGTGCTTCTCGTAGAAGCGGTGCGCCAACTCGTTCCACTTGAGCACGATGAGGTCGAGACGGCCGCAGCCCTCGGCGAGCGCGATCCGCGCGATCGTGACGAGCAGTTTGTGGCCGACCCCGTCTCCGCGCGCTTCGGGAAGGACGAAGAGGTCTTCGAGGTAGAGCGTGCGACGTCCGACGAAAGTCGAATACGTGAAAAAGTAGGCGGCGTAGCCGACCGGACGCCCGCCCTTGACCGCGAGAACGAGTTGATAGAAGGGTCGAGGTCCGAAGAGGTGTTCGATGAGGCGCGCCTTCGCCTCCGCGTCCGGCGGCGCCATCTTTTCGTAGACGGCGAGTTCCTCGACGAGGCGCAGAAACGGGCCGGCATCTTCGAGGGTCGCGGGGCGGATGGTGATGTCGTTCACTTTTTCGGCTCCTCGTCGGGCGGCTCGGGCCGGTCCGACTTGAGGTCAAGGTACGTCCCGCCGGACGAGGACGCGAGGGCCCGCAGCAGTCGGGCGTCGGCGTCGCCCACGTTGACGCAGTGGATGCGGATCGAGCGACCGAGATTCCACGCGAGAACTTCGTCGCGGAGTTCCTGGATGTCCTCGATTTTCCCGGTCGACGGATTTCCGTCCGAGAGGAGGAAAAGGGTGTCCGGACCTTCGGAGGTGTCCATCGGTCCGGTCTTCTTTTGAGGACGGAACGCGAGGTTCAGCCCGTCGTAAATATTGGTCTTGCGCGCGGCGGTCAACGCGCGGACGCGGCTCGACAACTTGTCGCGCAGGGCGGCGTCGAGGGGTTCGTAGCCCTTCGAAATCCACTGCGCGGACTCCGAGTAGGCGATGACGCCGACCGTCGCACCGTTGCCGAGTGAATCGAGTGCGTGCGCGAGTTCCTCGGCGGCGAGATCGAGACGGGTCTTGATCGTCTTTCCCTTGAGGTGCGGGGCTTCCGCGACCCACTTCGCGGCGGGCCCGCCGACCACAGGTTCGCGCATGGAGCCCGACGTGTCGAGGACGAACGCCGTGCGGCCCGGGGGGACGGTGATGCCGTAGAAGCGACCGGTGCCGTACTTCGTCGTCGCCGGTTTGCGCGCGCCGGTCTTTCCGCGATTCGCTTCCCACCAACGCTTCCACGCCGCGGCGTCGACCCCGAGGTCCGTCCCGGAGAGGTGGGCCAGCGCGTCCGCGGCGTCGCCGATGATGCGCGGCGCCGTTTCTCCTTCGAGGAGCGCGATGAGCCCGTCGGCGCCGAGGGCGAGGCCCGCCTTCCGGTAGGCCGCGACGAGCGCCGCACGGATCGACCATGGTGCCGCCTTCGCCGCGGCGACCAACGTGATCGACGGGGCGGCAGCGGCGGAGGCGAGTCCCGTCACCGCCGCGGTGCGGTCGAGGGCGTCGGCCTTCGGATCCACGGCGAGTTTTTCCGCCGCCGCACGCGCGGCGACGTTCGGCATCGCGGCGAGGGCCCACGCGAGTTCGGGGCGATCGGGGGCCGTCGCTCCCTTCATCGCCGCTTGGACGGCGGCGACGGATCCGTCGGCTCCGCAGCCCGCGAGGGCTTCGCGCGCGGCGCGCCGCGCCCGTGCGTGGCGGTCGTTCTTGAGAACACCGACGGCGACCGCGACGCGATCGGATTCCGAGAGCGCGTCGAGACCTTCGCGCAACAGGCGCGCACGCTTCGCACCGTCTTTTTCCGCGGCGAGGGCCGCGAGCAACGGCGCCTTCGGAGCGTCCTTGGCGCCGACGAGGAACACTCCGTCGCCGACGAGAGCCGCGTCGTCGGCTTCCTTGCGCTTCGAGACCTGTAGTCGACGCACCGTCGCGGAGAAATCGAGATCGCGTCCGTCGCCGGTCTTCATCCCGACGAGCGGGACGTCGATGCGGTTCCATCCCGGGTTCAGAAGTTCGTTGCGGATCAGCGCGTCCTTCGCGCCGCGCCCCGATTTCGGGTCGTCGGCGCGGATCCGGAAGGTCGCGGGGCGGGTTCCCTCGAGAAAGACGTCCACCGCGAGTTGGGCCGCGCCCGCCGTGCCGAGGTCGAGCCACGAGATCCCGTAGAAGTCGCTCGTCCCGGGGGTGACGCGTGCGGCGGCGAAGCCGGTCTTCACGCGTTCGCCGCCGACCACCCACGAGCCTTCGCCTTCGAGCGTCACCGTTTCTCCGGCCCCGCCGTCCGTCCACGCGACGACGCGGGGCGATTGGGCGAGGGAAAGACCGCAGAGGAGAGCGCAGAGAAAGACGGACGGGCGTCGCATGGGGCGCATGATAGCCGTGGAGAACCGCGGCCTCCGCTACACTCCGTCGGCGCCCGATCGCCGCGCACCGCCCGTCCGGAGGCTCCGCGACCGACCGCCGCGAAGGAATCCACGTGCCGCTCGATCCCTACGAAGTCACCGCGTCCCGCCACGTCCTGAAGACCCGATTCGTCGACGTCCGCGAGGACTTGATCCGCCACGGCGACGCCGACGGCGTTCACTACTGCGTCGAATTGCCCCGGGCGGCCGTCGTGCTGCCCGTTCTCGACGACGGGTCCGTGGTGATGATCCGTCAGTGGCGCCATTGCGTCGGCCGCGTCTTGCTCGAACTCCCGGCGGGGCGCGCGGCCCCGGGGGAGCCCATCGAGGCGGCGGTCGCGCGCGAGTTGGAGGAGGAAACCGGCTTCCGTGCCGCCGCCTTCGAATCCTTGGGGAGTTTCTTTCCCTTGGCCGGGATCTCCGACCACGAGGGGTTCATTTTTCTCGCCAAAGGCCTGACGCCGGGACCGGCGCGTCGGGAGGCGCTCGAACACCTCGAAACCGAGACGGTTTCCCCGGAAAACCTGCTTCGGCTGCTCGGGGAGGGGGCGATCGCCGACGGATTCGCCCAGGTCGCCCTCTTCAGGTGGTTCGCACGCCGGGGGAGCGTTTCGGTCCCGAAATCGTGAAGAATGTCCCACACGGCGGTGGGTGGCGCGTAAAAAACGGACGGATCCTCTTGCCTTCCGTCCCCGCTGCACTAACCTTCCGGCCCGTGCGGGTCGCGCTTTACGGCCTTTGAGGCCCACCGGGGCTTCCGAAAGGAATCGACGTGCCTACTCCCAAGAAGAAGATGCTGACCGCCGCCCAACTCGAGAAGATGAAGGCGGCTCTCATCGAACGCCGTCACGAGATCCAGCGCCTGAGCCTGGAAAACCTCGGTGACGTGGAAGAGTCGATCGACGAGGCGTCGGGCGATTCGGCCGACCGCGCGGCGGCGGCCCTCGACAGGGACATCCTCGTCGACGCCGCGGCGCGCGAGGCGAAAGAGCTTCACGCGATCGACGAAGCGTTGGCGAAGATCGACGCGGGTACGTACGGCGGTTGTGAAGAATGCGGCAACCTCATCGCGATGCCGCGTCTTCAGTACATCCCGAACGCGAAGTACTGCATCACCTGTCAGGAGCGCCTCGAAGAACTCGGCCTCCTCGACGACGTCCGCGACGAAGCGACTCCGAACGAGTAGTCTTCGACGCCGCGTCTCGGCACCCCGCTCGCCGTGAATCGGCGCGCGGGGTTCTTTTTTTCTCGTGATTCCGCGTCACGGTCGCGGGCGGCTGACACCTTGGCGGGGTGGCAGTCGGGGGCCTGCAATCCCGTCGCCTTTTGCGGGGCGACGGGTGGTCGTTCGTGCGGATTTCGGGATCGGTCCGGCGGTTGCGAAGGGCTCCTTCGCGATCGCGGGCGAATCCCGTGGTCGCGGAGATCCCATGAACCTCGATCGCATGACCACCCGCCTCCGTGACGCCGTCGTGAGCGCCGTCGAATCCGCGCGCTCCGCAGGCCATCCCGAAGTCGTCCCCGCGCATCTCGTGAAGGCGTTGCTCGTCGCCGAAGGTTCGACGATGGTCGAACTTCTGCGACGTGCGGGGGGAGAATCCGCGGGACTCGGCGCCGTCGCCGATCGTGAACTCGCGAAGTTGCCGAAGACGACGGGAGGCAACGCCCAGATGTCCCGCGATCTCGCGGCCCTGATGGACGAAGCCGAGAAGCGCAAACACGCGCGCGGCGACGGATTCCTCGCGACCGAACACGTCGTGTTGGCGCTCGCCGCCGGGAAGGGCGGCGCGGTCGCCGATTACATGAAGTCGATCGGCCTCGACGCGAAACGCGCCGAGGCGTTGGTCAAGTCCGTCCACGGCGACGACAAGATCGACACCGACGGCGCCGAAGAACGTGCGGTCGCGCTCGACAAGTACTGCCGCGATCTCACCGACGCCGCCCGCCGCGGCAAGCTCGATCCGGTCATCGGCCGCGACGGTGAGGTGCGCCGTGTCATGCAGGTGCTGACGCGTCGCACGAAGAACAATCCCGTCCTCGTCGGCGAACCGGGGGTGGGCAAGACTGCGATCGTCGAAGGCCTCGCGGGACGCATCGCGACCGGCGACGTTCCCGAAAGTCTGAAGGACACGCGTCTGCTTTCGCTCGACATGGGCGCACTGATCGCGGGAACGAAGTACCGCGGCGAATTCGAGGAACGGTTGAAGGCCGTTCTCAAGGAAGTCGCGCGTTCCGAGGGCGGCATCATCCTGTTCATCGACGAGATCCACACCGTCGTCGGTGCCGGCAAGTCCGAAGGCTCTCAGGACGCGGCGAACATGATGAAGCCGGCGCTCGCGCGCGGCGAACTCCGTTGCATCGGAGCGACCACTCTCGACGAGTATCGCCTGCACGTGGAAAAAGACGCGGCCCTCGAACGCCGATTCCAAAAGGTGCTCGTCGACGAGCCCGGAGTGGAGGAGACCGTCGCCATCCTGCGCGGGTTGAAGGACGCGTACGAGACCCATCACGGCGTGCGCATCCGCGATGCGGCGCTCGTGGCCGCCGCGCGTCTTTCGCATCGCTACGTCACCGACCGACGTTTGCCCGACAAGGCGATCGACTTGGTCGACGAAGCGCTGTCGCGACTTCGCATCGAGATCGATTCGAAACCGACCGAACTCGATGCCCTCGACCGTTCCATCGGTCGACTCGAGGTCGAAAGGGAAGCGCTGTCGAAGGAAAGCGACCGCAAGTCGAAGGAACAACTCCCCGAGACCGAGCGGGAACTCGCCGAATGCAAGGAGAAGGCGGCCGGACTGCGGGCGCGATGGCAGCGTGAGAAGGATTTGCTCACGTCCATTTCGAAACTTCAGGAAGCCGTCGAAAACGCGAAGCGCGATTCGGAGCGCTTCCAGCGGGAAGGCAAGTTCGATCGCGCCGCGGAAGTGCGATTCGGCAAGTTGCCTCAACTCGAAAAGGATCTGGAAACCGCACGACAGGATCTACGCATCGCGCAAGGTGAAGGAGCCCTTCTGCGCGAAGAGATCGGCGAAGACGCGATCGCGGAAGTGGTCGCGGCGGCGACGGGCATTCCCGTGACGCGGCTGCTCGAAGGCGAACGCGAGAAACTGCTCGGTATCGAGGATCGCCTGCGCGAGCGCGTCGTCGGTCAGGAGGAAGC
Source organism: Planctomycetota bacterium (assembly GCA_017853435.1). GTDB lineage: Bacteria > Planctomycetota > CAIWVZ01 > CAIWVZ01. Next base: position 5,820 of record JAFMJN010000019.1, read on the forward strand.
GGTCGCGTCGGTCGCCGACGCGGTGCGCCGTCATCGCGCGGGTCTCGCCGATCCGACGCGTCCGGTCGGCAGTTTCCTCTTCCTCGGACCGACCGGAGTCGGGAAAACCGAACTCGCGCGCAGTTTGGCGTGGCTCCTGTTCGACGACGCCGCGTCGATGATCCGCATCGACATGTCGGAGTACATGGAAAAGCACTCGGTGGCCCGACTGATCGGCGCGCCTCCCGGATACGTCGGTCACGAAGAGGGTGGACAACTCACAGAAGCGGTGCGTCGCAAGCCGTTCTCGGTGATCCTGTTCGACGAGGTCGAGAAGGCACACCCCGACGTCTTCCACGCGTTGTTGCAGGTCCTCGACGACGGGCGCTTGACCGATTCGCAGGGGCGCACCGTGAACTTCCGCAACGCGGTGATCATCCTCACGTCGAACCTCGGCAGTCGTCATCTCGCGCACGGCGATCCGGACGATCCGACGGTCCGCAGCTCCGTCATGGGCGACGTGAAGGCGCACTTCCCGCCGGAGTTCATGAACCGACTCGACGAAGTGATTCTCTTCCACGCGCTGCGTCGGACGGACATGGCGAAAATCCTGGCGATCGCCCTCGGCCCGGTCCGAGAGCGCCTCGCGGGGCTCGGAATCGGGCTCGAGGTCTCGGAAGCCGCCCGGTCGGTGCTCGCCGAGGAGGGCTTCGACCCCGCGATGGGGGCCCGACCGCTCAAGCGGGTGCTCAAGCGGCGCGTCGTCGACCCGATCGCGAAATCGATGCTCGAAGGCGGATTTGTCGAGGGCGACACGATCGTCATCGACGCCCAAGGGCGCGATCTCGCGTTCGGCAAGAAAGATGCGTTGGTCGGGGGCGGTCCGGCCGTCCCCCCGCTCCGGGTTTGATTGACGTCCCGGGGTGGGTTTCTGATACGATCCCGACGTCGCCCGCCCGCGGAATGGTCCGCGATGGGCGACGTCGTCTTTTCCCGTGACGCATCCCACGCGACGCCACCTCCTCGCCGTTCTCGTGCTCGCCGTCTTCGCCGCGGGCACGGCGCTCGGCGCCTCCGTCGCGCGTCGGCCGGATCCGATCACGATCACGGCCCCCGCGTCGGCCCCCGCCGGAACCACCGTCTGCGTCACCGTGTGGGCCGCGGCGGGGACTCCCGCCGTGCGCGTCGAACAGGGGATCGACGTCCTGAAGGTCACCTCGCGATCGACGGAGGACGGGGTGATCTACTGCTTCGAGATCCCTCCGGGCACGGCCGGAAACGACGTCGTGGTGACCGCCGTGGACGTCGACGGCAACGTGGTGACGAAAACCATCCGGGTGACGTGACCGCTTCCGCCTCCGCTCCCACTCCGCCCGTCGGCGCGACGGGCAACGCCGTCTACATGATCGCAATCGCGGTCATCGTCGCCGCGGTGTGGGGCAACGCCACGGGCGGTGGGTTCACCCTCGACGCGACCCCGGTCGTCCGCGACAATCCCGCGATCGTCACGTTCGACGTCGGGGCGTTGTTCAGCGGTGATTGGTGGGGTGGCGGTCAAGCGGGCGGGCTCTATCGCCCGATCGCCGGACTTTGGCTCGCGTGCTGGATGAAACTCGGCGGCGGGGCCGCATCCGCGGTGCTGTTCGGCAACGTGCTCCTGCACGTGATCGCCGCGGTCCTCCGATTCAAACTGTTCGCGCTTCTCCTCGCGGGGCGTCGGCGCGCGCAGTTCGCCGCGGCGGTCGCCGCGCTGCTCCCGGCGTTGCACCCGGCCTGCGTCGAGGCGGTCGCCTCGCCCGTGGGTGCGGCGGATCTTCTCGCCGTCGTCTTCGGGACGGCCGCGGTTCTCGGCGCGCTCGGAACGTCACGAGCGTCGATGATCGGTGCGGCCGTCTGCGCGGCCGCTGCGGTGCTTTCCAAGGAGAGCGCGGTCGCCGTGCCCGTCGCGGCATGGGCGGCTTCCGCCCTCGCACCCGCCACGCGCCCCGCGGGGCGGGCGGCATGGGTTTCGGCCATCCCGGCGCTCGTTGGAGTCGGGCTTGCCCTTCTGCTCCGGTTCGTCGTCATCGGCGGTTGGTCGGCGGGCGATCCGGTCCACGCCGGGTTCTCGACGGGAGCGCGCATCGCTTCGGCCTTCGCCGCGTTCGCGACGTCGACGCTTCCGATGATCGTGTCTCCGTCGCACATGATCCCCGTCGTCGGTCACTTGGACGTGGCCCCGGCCGCGGGCTTCAACGACGCCCGAGCCTTCTTCGGCGTGGCGGCCGTCGCTCTCTCACTCGCCGCGGCGTGGTTCGCCGCATCCCGCGGAAATCGCACCTGGTGGTGGGGAACGGTGGTCTTCTTCGCGTTCCTTCTGCCCGTTTCCAATCTTCTCGTGCCGACGGGGGCCATCTCCGCGGCACGCTTCCTGGTTCCGGCGTTGCCGTGGATCTTTCTGCCGTTCGTCGCGCGTTGTATCTGCGGACCCGCCGACGGACGCGAGGGTCGCTTCGAGCCGGGCCTGTTTCTGTGCGTGTTGATCGGCGTGAATGCAGCCTACGTATCGGCGTGCGACGTCGCGGCGTGGAAGGACGATCCCGCGCTCTTCGCGATGGAAACCACCCGCTCGGAGCGCGGGATCCACGGGCCGTACAACCTCGCGGTGGCCAAGTTCGTCACCGATCCCGACGCCGCGCGTGGTTTGTTGAACCGTGTAACGGAGGCGCCCGTCGTCGTGATTCCGGGGACGTCCGTGCCGACGGAAGACATCGAAGAAGTGCGCTTCCAAGCCGCGATGAATCTCGGCAAGCTCGAAGTCGAAGTGTCGCGCAATCCGGCGAAGGCACGTGCGGCGTTCGACCGTGCGGCGGCGACGGCGCGTGCGATGCGCCTGCATGCGGCTCCGTGGCATCGGACGGTATGGCGCGAGCAGGAAGCCGCGGCGCTGCGGGCGCGCTCCGCCGGTTCGGTCTACGCGCTGACCGGGGAATCGAACGGCGAAGTGCGTGCCGCCTACATGGCGGACGCCGAGGCGGACCTCGACGCGGCCCGCGCCATCACTCCCGAGAACCCCGAAATCGCGGAGGCGCGCGCGCGCCTGCATCTCATGAAGGGCGAAAAGGAACTCTTCGGGAAGTTGGTGACGAAAGTGCTCGCCGAGCATCCCGATACACCCTCCGCGTGGAGCCTCGAGGCTCTTCGTTTGCGCAGCGAAGGGAAGACCGCCGCCGCGTTGCCGCTCGAAGCGAAGGTGCTCCTTCGCTCTCCGATGAACACGAGCCCCGAACAGTTGCTCCAACTCGGAAAGGCCTGCCTCGGTGCGGCGGACCTGTCGGTGCGGCGGCAGGGGGCGGAACTCGTGAGGATCGGTCTCATGCGCGCGCAGGGGAATCCCGCGCTGCAGCGCCTCGCGACGGAAGCCCGTCAGGCGCTGATGACGGCGTCGTTCCCGCAGGAACCCGTCGGCGCACCGAAGCCTCCCTGATCAGCGCAGGTTGAGGCGCACCTTCCAGCCGGCGCCTTCGCGAACCATGCGGATCTTCGCCGTGCCCGACGGCGGCAAGTCCACTTCGACGTCCGCGATATCGCCCGAAATCGCGGAGCGCCGGACGGAGGCCTTCGCGACCGTCTCCCGAGAAAGGGGCGACAGGCCCGAACCGCCGAAATCGATCGCCGCCTTGAAGCGTTCGAACCCGTCCGTGATCTCCGGTTTTCCCGGAATCGGCGGCATGCGCTCCCGGGACGCCGTGTCGAGAAGGGACCAGGCGAGGGGGAGTTTCCCGTCCGCGAGGGCGTTAAGGTAGAGGCGATAGGCGTCTTCCGGAGTGCCGATTTCGTGGCCGCAGGCCGCGAGGGCGATAATCAGGAAGGCCGAACCGACGAAACGCATGGCGGCATCGTCCTCCGCGGGGCGGACTCCGGCAAGGGGCTCGCGCGCGGAGCGGAGAGCCGCGGGTTCCGTAGGCCGACTCTCGGGAGCGAACCATGTCATCGACCGTCCGCTTGTTCATCGGAGTGCTGCTCGTCGTCGCGGGGCTCGCGGCGCAGACGACGCGTCCGTCGTCGGGGGCGACCCCGCCCTCCGGCAAGATCTTCTGCGCGCGCCCGGCCCACGACTTCGGCGAGGCCCCGCAGAACGACGCCATCCACCACATTTTCAAGATCGAGAATCGCGGCACCAAGGATCTTCGGATCCTCGGCGTGACGCCGTCCTGCCAGTGCACGTCGGCACCGCTCGATCGCGACCTCGTCAAGCCGGGCGAAACCTTGGACATCAAGGCGACGATGAACACGCTCACCTTCGACGGTGTCGTGACGAAGTCCCTCGACGTCCGCAGCGACGACCCCGAGACTCCGAACCTGCATCTGACCCTCACGGGGAAGATCTCTCCGGCGTTCCGGGCGTCGGTGACGGAAGTCAACTTCGGTCGCATCCGTAAGGGTGCCGCCACCGAAACGCAGACCTTCGACGTACTCGTCGGCGGCATGGTGAAGGCCGACGTCAAGGACATTCGTCCCGACTTCTCCCAAGTCAAGGCCGAAGCCGTTCCGGTCACGGCCGCGGGCGGTGGGCGGGCCTACCGCGTGTCCGTCCGACTCGAAGGTGATCTGCCCGTCGGCGCGTTCCGCGCGAATCTCGCCGTCGCGACGACCCTCGCGTCGCAACCCGTGATTTCGATCCCGGTGGCGGCGCTCGTCGAAGGCGAAATCAACGTCACGCCGCGCACGTTCAATTTCGGCAACGTCACGCTCGGCGGCGAGCACGTGAAGGAAGTCGTCGTCGACAAGGCGGGCGTCCCGGACCTCAAGATCGAGAGCCTGAAGTTCGAGCCGGAAGGCGCGTTCGTCGGCAGCGTGGAACCCGTGAAGGACGGCGCGTCCTACAAGATTCTGATCAAGCCGGGCCCGGGCCTGAAGAAGGGCTACCAGCGCGGCACGATGACGGTCTCGACGAACTGCAAGGGCGAAGAACGGCTCCTCGTCTACTTCTACGCGTTCTGCAAGTAATCGATGACCGCTCTGCGCCTTCTCGCGCCGTGCGCGGTGCTCCTCGTCGCGATGGCGGCGCTCCCGCGTGAACGCGGGGCCGCTCCCGTGCCGCAGGACGCTTCCGCTTCGCGTCCCGCGACGGCGGGAAGTGCGACGACGCGTCCTTCGGAACCCGTGGTCGTCGTGACGGGGAACGAGAAGGGGTTCATTCGGCCGTGTGGGTGCTCGAAGCCCGCACTCGGAGGCATCCATCGTCGTGCGCATGCGATCGCCGAACTTCGTGCGACGGGTCGCAAGGTGGACGTCGTTTCCTGCGGCAATCTCGTGAACGAGACGGGGCGTCAGCAGGAAATCAAGATGGAGACGTTCCTGCTCGCGCTCGGCGAGATGGGGTACGCGGCCTTCGTCCCCGGCGAAGGCGAGTTTGCGCTCGGGCTCCCGATCCTGCGCGACCTTCGGATGATGGCGCCGTTCCCTTGGGTGGCCGCCAACGTCACCGCCCCCGATCTCGGGCTCGTACCTTCCGTCGTGCTCGAAGGCTCGGGCGTCGTGGTGGTCGGACTTCTGCCGCCGCTTCCGAAGTCGACGGGAGTCGCGACGACGCCCGCGGGCGACGCACTCGTCGCGCAACTGAAGGCGCATCCCGCCTCGCGGATGCTTTTCATCTACAACGGCACCGAAGCGGATGCACGACTTCTCGCGGATCTGATTCCGGCGTCGCGACGTGCGACGTGCGACGTCCTCGTGACGGGGCACGCCGATGCTCCGGGGGTGCTCGATCGCGGCCCCGACGCGCATCGCGTGCTCGTGTGCGGATCGAAGGGGCGCAACCTCGCGCTTTGGACGCCGTCCACCGGCAAGTACGAAGGACTTCGACTCGAAGAATCGCGCCCCGGTACCGAAACCGTCGACGCTCTGCTCGAGCGCTATCGGTTGACGGTGAAGGAAGAGGCGCTCGCGACGAAGGTCGGGCGATTGCCGACCGCGCCGAAGTACGTCGGCGACGCGAAGTGCGCCGAATGCCACGACGACATCCATCCGAAGTTGAAGGAGACGCCGCACCAACGCGCGTTCGCCACGCTCGTGGCGACGCACGACGAAACCGATCCCGAATGCGTGCGCTGCCACGTGACGGGGTGGGGGATGGAATCCGGTTGGGTGGACGAGGCCCGCACGCCGACGTTGAAGAACGTCAATTGCGAAGCGTGTCACGGGCCGGGCTCCGATCACGCGGAAACGTTGGCGAAGACGCCCGCCGGAAAGGTCGGCGAATCGACGTGCCTCAAGTGCCACGATCCCGACAACTCGCCCCGCTTCCAATTCAAGACCTACTGGCCCAAGATCGAGCACAAGTAGGCCCCTCCCGGGCGTTTCCGTTTCGTTACGATCCCGCGGCGACGTTGCCCTTTTGAAACGCGGCCTCCGGCGGAAGTCGGTGATTCGGCGGGGCGTACCTGCGGAATGGGACGATTTCACGGGCGGCACGTGTCTTGCTTCCTCGAGGATGCCCATGCGTACCCTCCTTTTCATGGCGTTGGCCGCGGTCATGGCGCTCGGGCAGTCCCGCGTCGTGACGGTGTACGTCAGCACCGACTTCGAACACGCGGAACCGATCCTGAAGGAGTTCGAGAAGGCGACCGGGATCAAGGTCGAGGCCGTCTCGGACACCGAGGACAACAAGACGGTGGGCCTCGTGAACCGTTTGATCGCCGAAGCGGGGGCGACGCGGGCGGACGTCTTTTGGAACAACGAAACCGGCCAAGCCATTCGACTCGCGAAGAAGGGGATTCTCGCGCCTTACGTGTCGGCGAACGCCGCGACGATCCCGGCGGGCTTCAAGGACCCGTCGGGATTGTGGACGGGGTTCGGCGCGCGCGGTCGCATCCTCGTCGTGAACACGCAGGCGGCGGATCCGAAATCGGCCCCGTCGCGCGTCGCGGACCTCGCGGATCCGAAGTGGCGCGGCACCTGCGTCATGTCGAAACCTCTGTTCGGCACCACGCTGACGCATGCGGCGGTCCTCGCCTCGACGAACGGCAAGGACGCGATGCTCAAGTGGTTCAAGTCGGCCCTCGAGAACGGCACCCGCTTCGAGAAGGGCAACGCGCCCGCGATGAAGGAAGTGTCCGACGGTGGACGCCCGTTCGGACTCACGGATACGGACGACGCGCACGCCGCACGCCTCGACGGAAAGTCGATCGCCGTCATCTACCCCGATCAGGGCAAGGATGATCCCGGTGTTCTTCTCATTCCGAACACGGTCATGCTCATGAAGGGGGCGCCGCATCCCGAAGAAGCCAAGGCGTTCATCGACTTCGTGCTTCGCCCCGAAACCGAGAGGGCTCTCGCCGACGGACGTTCCGCGCAGATCCCGCTTCACCCGGGCGTCGCGAAGCCTCCGCACGTGAAGGGCTACGAAGATCTGAAGGTGATGGCCGTGGATTGGAATCGTGTGGCCGACGCCCTCGAAGGCGCCCCCGACGATCTCGGACGCCTGTTCATCGGCACCAATCCGAACGAAGCGGTGTCCGGCGGCGCGGATCGCACGCCCACCTACATCCTCGCGGGCGTGATCGCACTCGTTTGCGTGGTGCTCATCGCCAAGCGTCGGGCGCGCGCATGATTCGGTCGGGGCGATGGACGGCTTGGGCGCTCCCCGCGCTCTGTCTCGTCGCCCCGATGACGGCGATCGGCATCGAAGCGTTTCGCGAAGGACGTTCGATCGAGACGCTTCTCGATCCGGCGATCCACGGACTTTTGGTCAACACTCTCGCGCTCGCCGCGTTGGCGACGCTGTTCGCCGTGGTCGTCGGCTTCCCGCTCGGCTTCGCGATCGGGGCCTACGCGTTCCCGCTGCGCTCTTTCGTCGTGGCGGCGGCGTTCGTTCCGTTGCTCGTCCCGCATCACATCCACACGATCGGCTGGATGCGTTGGATCGGGCGCCAAGGATGGATCACGACGCGCCTCGCGGAAGACGGCATCGCGTTCGACGTCCGCGCCGCCTGGATCCCCTACGTGTGGCCCGGTCCCGCGTGGATCTTGGCGATGGCGCTCTTTCCGCTCGTCGCGTTGCCCGTCGCGGACGCGCTCCGTCGGATCGATCGGGAATCCGCCGCGGCGGCCCGCATCGCGGGGGGGACGCGGGCGGCGCTCACGGCCGTGTATATGCCTGCGGCGAAGGCCGTCCTCCCCGGAGCGGCCGCACTCGTCTTCGCCCTCGCCGCGGGTGCCTACGCCGTCCCGTCGTTGCTCGACACGCCCGTGCTCGTTCAGCGCCTGTTCTTCACGTTCTCCCAGCGCAGTCAGGGAGAAGGCGCGCTGCTCGCCTTGCCGCTGTTCGTTTCGGCGGCCGTGGCGGCGTCTCTGCTCGGCGACCCGTCGTGGCGCCGCGGGACGCTCGGCGGCGCCGCGAGGGCCGTGCGACTTCCCGGTGGTCCGTGGATGACGTGCGCGGCGCTCGTGCCCGTGCTTCTCGGCGTCGGAGTCCCGATGGCCGGGTTGATCGGGAAACTTGTCGAGGAGTCGCGACGGACGGGCGAAGGTCTCGCGGCGTTCCAGTTGGTGTGGGCCCGCACGGCCGCATCTTTCGGAAACGGACTTCTTTTCGCGACGCTCGCGGGGCTCGTCCTTCTCGTGGCGGCATGGCCGTTGGCGCGCCGCTTCGCGGCCCGCCCCGGCGGTGCCTCCGAACGCGGATTGACGGCCCTCATCGCGATGCCCCCCGTCCTCCTCGGGGTGGGCACGATCCTCTTTTGGAAGGAAACCGACGGGGTGCCGGTGATCGGCGGGCTCTACCGCGACGGATTGATCCTCGTCGTTCTGGCGCTCGCCGGGCGTTTCCTGCCGATCGTGGTGCGGGTCCTCCGCGACGGCTTCCTCGGACTCGATCCCTCCGCCGAGGAGGCCGCACGCCTCGCGGGAGCGTCGTCCGCGAAGAGATTCCGCATGATTTCGCTTCCGATGATGGCCTCGACGCTCGGAGTCGCGTGGACCGCGGCGATGACGTTGGCTCTCGTCGAACTCGACACGACGTTGCTCACCTATCCTCCGGGAATGGAAACCGTGCAGGTGCGCATCTTCAACATGGTCCACTACGCGCGGGACGCGGAAGTGTCGGCACTCTGCCTTTTGGCCACGGCGCTCGGGTTGCTGCCCGTCGTCATCCACGCGTTGATCACGTCGGGAGAGGAGGAACGCCATGGGCACGGGGCTTGAACTCCGCGGAGTTTCCGTCGTCGTCGGTGGCCGCACGCTCCTCGACGCCGTGGATCTCGAAGTCGCGCGCGGCGGCGTGCATGCGCTGATCGGCGCGTCCGGAGCGGGGAAGACGACGCTCCTGCGCGCCGTCGCCGGGCTGACGCCGTCGTCGGCGGGTTCGATCGCGCATGCGGGCCGGATATTCTCCGATCCCGAAGAACGCCTTCCCGCGGAAGCGCGTCGACTCGGCTTCGTGTTCCAAGGCCACGGCCTTTGGCCGCACTTGGACGTTCGAGGCCACTTGGCGTTCACGCTCGACTGCATGGGCGTGCGCGGCTCCGAGGGGGCGGTGCGCATCGCGCGGACGCTCGCCGCGACGGGACTCGTCGGCATGGAATCCCGCCGTCCGGACACGCTTTCGGGGGGCGAACGTCAACGGCTCGGACTCGCTCGCGCCGTAGTCGGCGAGCCCGAACTCCTCTTGCTCGACGAGCCGACCGCATCGCTCGATCCGATCACGGCGGCCTCGATCCGCGCGTGTCTTCTTGAACTGAATCGCGAGCGGGGCACGACGTTGCTCCTCGTCACCCACGATCAACGCGAGGCGTTCGCGCTCGCCGGGACGGTCAGCGTCATGGACGGCGGGCGCGTCCTGCGCAGCGGGACGCCGGCGTCCCTCTGGAAAGCCCCCGGCGACGCGGTGGTCGCCGCCTTCCTCGGAAGCGCGGTGCTCGTTCCCGGAACCGCATCTCCGGAGGGGAGCGCCGAAACGTCCCTCGGGCGGATCGCACTGCACGGGGCCGCATCGGGGACGACGATCCGCGTGGTCGTCCGGCCTTCCGACGTCGTCGTCGACGACGGAGGTGTGGACGGCGTCGTGCAACACGTCGCTTTCCGTGAAGGCGCCTACCGTGCGTCGGTGACGATGCGCGACGGAATTTCGCTTTTCGTCGATCTCGCGACGGCCCCCGCTCTCGGTTCCGTTCTGCGGATCCGAGTTCCGGGGCCGTGCCCCTCCGTCGTAGAATCGTCGAGATGAATCGTCTGCGACTTCTTTCCGTGATCGCCGTCCTCGTCGCCGTGGGAGCGACGGTGGGATGGCTGTCGCGTGGATCGGGGAGTCCGTCGACGTCCGTCGCGGAATTGCCGCGGTCGGGCAAGCCGATGACGCTCGCGCGGAGTTCGGATTGTCGCCCGTGCCATCAGGAGGTCTACGACGAGTGGGCGGGCTCGCAGCACGGGCTCGCTTACACCAATCCCGAAGTGCAACGTCTCTCGAAGGGGTTTCGCGACCGCGATTGCCTGCCGTGTCACGCGCCGCGACCCATCCCGGAAACGGGACTCGGAGAGCGCGCTCTCGAACGACTCGTGACCCTCGAGGAAGGCGTCGATTGTTTCGCGTGCCACAAGCACCACGACACGATGCTCGGCGGCACGCACATCGCCGGGGCCGTGGACGCGCCGTGCAATCCGGTGCCGTCGGCGGCGATCAAAGACCTCCGCACCTGCACCCCGTGCCACGATCAGCACAAGGTCGTTCAGGATTGGAAGGAGACGCACTACGCCGTGCCGGGGCCCGGTTTCAAGGATTGCAACGGCTGTCACATGCCCGAGGTGGACCGTCCCGCGACGGCGACGTTGCCCGCGAGGAAGGGCAAATCTCATCGTTTCCCAGCCTCCCACGATCTCGCGTCGCTCAAGTCCGCGGCGTCCATGAAGACGTCCGTCGACGGAAGGGCGGTCGGCATCGAAGTCCGCAACGACGGCACGGGTCACAACTTTCCGGCCGACGAACGCCACCGCGCCGTAGACCTCGTGATCGTGGCGGAAACGTCCACGGGATCCGTGGTCTCCGCGCGCATCGACCGCTACCGCAATCCGTACCGCGACGAGTTCGATTTGAAGAGCCCGTTGCGGAATCCGGGCGCCGAAGCGGAGTGGATCGCGGATTTCGGCGCCGCCGGGCGCGCCTCGGTGCGGGCGACCCGCGTCGCCGCCGCGTTCAATCCGAACCGCAAGCAGCACTACGCGGAGAACACTCAGATTCCGGCGGGGGAGGCGCGCCGCTACGTCGTCGTCCTTCCGGAATCGTTGCGTTCCGTCACCGTGAGGCTTCTCTACAAGAGGCAGCCGTTCCTCCAAGACGCCGAAGCGATCCTTCTGCATGAAAGCGTCCTGCGTGTCGGTGGCTAAGCGTTGGGCCGTCGCGGCGTTGTTGGTCGCCGCCTGTTCGACGCCGCCTCCTCCGGAAGCGCCGTCTCCGCATGCGATCGACGCGGCGTTGCTCGCCCGCCTGACGGATCCCGGCGTCGCGTCGCCGGAACGCATCGAACGCATCCTCGCGGAGGGTCGTCCCGGAAACGTCGCGGCGATTCCGACTCTCCGCGCGGTCTTGTCCGACAAAAGTCAAACCGCCTTCGTGCTCGTTCCGTCGAAGACGGCGGCGTGGGGCCTCGTCGTCGCCGAGAATCCGTCGGCGCTCCCCGTCGAGCGCGGTCCGGAACGCGCGATGGCCGTGATCGCACTCGAATCGATCGGCTCTTGGCGCGCGTTGGCGGACGTTCTCCATGCGATCGACGACCGTGACGGCCTCACCGCGGTGCATGCGGCCCGCGCGGCTCTGCGTTTCGGGTCGCGGGCGGGCATTCCCCGGTTGATCACGGCCCTCGAACGCAAGGCCTACGAGAGCGAGACGGCCAATCGCATGCTCGTGGACATGTCCGGCGTGGACTTCGGTTTCGACGCCGACATCGGCATGCAGGCGAAAGCCGAGGCCGTCGCGAAGTGGCGGGCGTGGTGGAAGGATCGCGCGAAGGATCCGAAACCCTTGGTCGGAGAGGGCCCCGCGTACCGCATGGGCCTCGATCCGATTCTCGACGAACGGATTCGTACCGAAGTCGACATCGTCGGACAGTTCCAGTTCCTCTTCATGGAACAATCGAGGCGCATGCTCGCGCGCCTCGGTGCGGCCGCGTTGCCCTTCGTCGAAGAAGGTCTCGTTCGCGCCGCCGACAAGCCGACGTGGCGCGCCGGACTCGCGCAGGCGTTGGCCGGTATGGATTTGCCGGAGGCCCGTGCGATCCTGCGTCGACTGGCGAAGGATCCCTTCCCGTCGGTGCGCTCACGATCGGTCGAAGCCTTGGTGGCCGTGGAGGGGGAGGAGGGCGTTTCCGTCTTCGCCGACGCTCTCCGGGATTCCGACCCGTCCATCCCTTTGGCGGCGCTCCGGGCCGCGGGTTCCGCACGGCGGAACGATGTCCTCGTCGTGCTCGAAGCCGCTCGGTTCACCGTGAAGGAACTCGAGGAGGCGTCGAAGGTCGCACGGTTCCGGATCCGCCGTGATTCCCGCGACGTCGCCGCCATGATGGAACAGGTCGCGAACGGACTTCCGGGCGGCCGAGCCGCGGCTTTGGAAGCGCTCGCGGAGGTTTACGGCGTGGTGCTTCCCGACGATGCGACCGTCGACGACCGCGTGCGGGCGGCCTTCCTCGATGAGGTTCGGGTCCGCTCAGCTCAAGAAAATCCGCCACCCGGCCGATGACTCCCTCGGGATTCCGGTAGGGGTCCGTCCGTTGGGCGCGCCGTTCCGCGTGGAACCGCTCTGCGTACGGGGTTCTTCCGGTCTCCACGATCGGACAGTGGAAGCGCCGGGGTTGTGAACCCCACGTAAAAAGACCCCCAAATTCCCTCTTTCATTCCCTTTTCCTTCTTCTCCGGGGTGTTCTTTTCCGCGGCTCTTTCACCATCGATCGCTGCCGGAGCGCAGGCTCCGGAGGCAGGCGAGGGGGGACGGCCATGCGCACGATCGTGAAGAAGGACCCGGTGACCCGGGTGTTGGTGCCGCTCGACGGACGTACGGGATTCGATTTCGCGGTGCGCCACGGGGCGCGGCTCGCGGCTTCCCGTCAACTGCCGCTCGCGTTCGTTTTGTTCGCTCCGAACCGCGACGTCGCGTCGCATGCGAGCCGACGACTTTCGGAAACGTTGCGCGGCGCCACGGCCGCGGGAGCGCCCCCGGCGCGCCTCGTCGTTTCCGGAAACTGCGACTACTCGACTCTCGGTCGTGAAGTCGGAGGCGGCGACCTCGTCCTTCTGGCACAGGACGCCGGGACGCGCGATGCGATGCACCCCTACACGCGCGGGGCACGCCGCTTGCTTGTTCTCTCCGAAGGCGGCGTCCGCTCCTGATCAGCGCGCCGGCCGGCGCGCCATGACGTAGGCGACATACGACAGATCCGGCGTGCCTTCGGTGCGTCTGCGGAAGATGCCCGTGCCCTTTCCGGATTCGGCGTGCGCGCCTTCCCAGTAGACGTGCACGTCGTCGAAGCCGACCTCGCGAAGAAGGTCCTGTGTCTCCGGCAGACTCCAGAGCCGCCAGTCGTAGGTGAAGGCGCGCTCGAGTTTCGATCCGTCACGGAACCCGAAGTGGATGTGGGCGAGCGTTTTTCCGCCGATGGGGTCGAACTTCTCTTGATCCCACGTGTACGTGAACCCTTTGAGACGCCGCGTCTCCGAGTGACACGCGTGGGCTTCGGAGCCGCCCCACAAATCGAGGAACAGCCAACCGCCTTCGTCGAGAGACTTGAGGCAGTTCTTGAAGTACGTTCCGAGCGCCGCCCGTTCGTGGAAGATGAACCACGAGAAGTTGGCCGCCGCGAGGAGTTCGACCTTCGGACGAACCACGTCGCGCACGTCGGCTTGGATGAGCCGGACCCGTTCGCGGGCCTCGGGCTTCAATCGGGTGAGGTTGTGTCGCGTGCCCCAGTCGAGCGTGGGACCGTCGAGGTCGACGCTGATCGCCGTGTTCTCCGGATGCCGCTTGACGAACGCGCACGACAGCGCCGCGGTTCCGCAGAAATCTTCGCGGAACGTCCGTAGCTCGCGGCCCGCGAGCTTGCGGAAGGCGTTGCAGATCCACCGGATGTCCCGGTCGGGGGTCTGGACGGAACGTTGGTAGAGATCGTGGCGGTCGGCGGCGGAGGCGAGGGTCTTCGGCATGGATTTCGTCCCGGGGCGCCGGGTTTCTAGCACGTTCCGTTGGCCCCCGCTTCGTGCCGTAGCAAGATGGTCGTGGGTGGTTCCTTCCTCCACCCGATCTTTGCCGGAGCCTTCCTCGATGATGCGTCGTACCGCGCTCGCGTTCGGACTGTTCGGAGCTCTCCTCCTCTCGCGGATGGAACTCCCCCAAGACGCCCCCAAGCCTCAGGATCCCGTCAAGGCGGCGGAAGCCGCCGCGGTGCCCGTCCCGAAGCCCGGTCCCGAACACGCCTTGTTCGCCGAGGACGTCGGGACGTGGGACTTCAAGAACACGATGCACTTCGAGCCGGGTAAGCCGCCGTCGGTGATGAAGGGTGTGTACACCACTTCGGTCATGCCCGGAGGGCTGTGGACGTTTTCGGATTGGAAGGCGACGGACGGCTCCTTCCATGGCCATCTCGTCCTCGGATGGGACGCGCGTGCGAAGAAGTACCGAGGCACGTGGGTCGACTCGTGGACGGCGACGCCGTTCTCCGTCGAAGGCACTTGGGACGCGGAGAAGCGCGTCATGACGAGTTCCATCCGCGGCGTCGACGCGACGGGCAACCCGACCGAGATGATCGAAACCGTCGAATATGTCTCGCCGAAGGTTCGCAAGGCGACGTTTCGGATGGAGGTCCCGGAGTTGGGCAAGATCGTCATCATGGAATCGGAGTCCACGCGCCGCTGAGTTGCGGACACCGCCGATGACCGTCGACACTCCGACTCTCCGCAGCCGATTGCTTCGCGAAATCCGCGCGGCGAAGCGGCGGGCCGTCGCGGACGCCTGTTTGCGGCTCGCGCCCGCGCTGTGCGTGGCGGGGACGTTGGCGTCGGGCGCGGTCGCGCTGCCGCCCGCGGCCGTTTCGGCGTCGCGAGCGGCATGCGTCGTCGTTGCGGGGCTCGTGATTCTCGCGGGACGCCGCGCCGCGACGGCGGTGGAAAGCGCCGGGTTTGCGGGCATCGCACGCGGACTCGCGCGCGACGCATCCGACGTCGATCTCCTCGCGGCGGGCGCCCACGTTCTCACCGATGGGGCGGACGGACGACTTTCGCCGCTCGTCGCCGATGCGGCGGAGCGTCTCGCCGTCGCGTTGCCCGCGGGACGGCACGCGCCGATTCCCGTTCGCGCCGTTCTCGCACTGATCGCCGCGATCCTCGTCGCTTGGGGGTTGTGTCGACTGTTTCCGAAGGACGGCGTCGGACTCGGGCACCGACTCGCGACCGACGCGTCGGCGTTGTTCGCTCCCGCCTCCGACTCGCGTCCTTCGCCGCCGACGGCGGCCGAATCCGCACCGACCGCCGCGACGAAGAAGGAAGAGGTTCCCGACGTCGCGATCACCGTCGTTTCCGATCGCCGCATCTACACCCTCGAGGCGCCGATCGAACTCACGTTCGGGCTCGACGTGAAGCGCCCCGCGACCGCCGCCGTTCCGATCGAAGTCCGACTCGGCGTGTCCGACGGACTTCCGTATCCGGATGCGGGATTCGGCGACGGGTTCCGAGTGCTGTCGATCCCGTTCGGTTGGTCGGTCGGGACGGAACCCGGCCTGCTGAAACGCAAGTTCGGCGTGCTCGAACATCTGAAGTCGATGGGGATCTATCGCCCCGGGCTCTTCACGTTCGTCGTCGCCGCGGCTCCCGTGACGTCGCCGTCGCCGATCGACCCCGGCATCATGGGAAATACCCTCGTCGTGCAGGTCGCGGAAAACGTCGAAGATCTTTCGGCCCGATTGCGCGTACCCATGGGCTCGAAGGAGGAGAAGGAAAAGAAGGAGCCGTCGAAGGAAGCGCCGAAGAAAGGCGACACGGAAGGATCCGGGGTGCCGCCCGTTCTCGGAGCGCCCGATCGTCTTCCGGAGGCGCGGCGCGTCGGTGTCGCGGTGGAACCTCTGTTCAACGACGGCCCGACGATCGAGAAAGACGTGTCGGTGTGGGAGCGCGAGAAGGGCGGCGACACGCCACCACCTCCTCCGCCGGCTCCGCCTCCGGCCGCGCCCGCATCGCGGACTCCCGTCTTCAAGAAGGAAACCGATCTCGTGCGTCCCGCGTTTTCGCCCGCGGATCGCGACGCGGTCCGTCGCTACTTCGAACGTCTCAATCGGCGGAACGATCGCTGATGTCGCTGCTCGATCCGAAATTTCTGGCCCGCCTCGAGAGATTGGAACTCCGCGTCGGACGCTTGGTCGCGGGGGATCGTCCGGGCGACGTCGCGTCGCTGCGACGCGGTGCGGGGTCGTCGTTTCGCGGACATCGCGGCTACGTCCCCGGCGACGACATCCGGTCGATCGACTGGAATGCGTTCGTACGGCTCGACGAACTCGTCGTGAAGGAATTCGATGCGGAGGTCACGCCGCGCGTGACGATCCTCATCGACGCAAGTCCCTCGATGGCGACCGAGGGAGGTGTGAAGGCCGCGACGGCCCGCAAGTTGGCGGCCGCCCTCGGTTGGATCGCGCTGGCGCGACACGGTTCCGTACGCGTGATTCCGTTTCCCGGCACCGCACGGGACGCGGCGTTTTCCGGTCGCTCCGGCGCCGCCGCGTTTCTGCGCCACTTGGAGACGCTTCCCGAATCCGGGGGAGACGGACTCATGGACGTGCTTTCCGCGGCGTACGGCGGACGGAGGCATCCGGGGATCACGCTTCTGTTGAGCGACTTTTGGGCCGCCGATCGTTTCGAATCCGCTCTCGGATTCCTACGGCGCCGCGGCGAGCGCGTGGAAGCGTTGCATCTTTGGATCGCGGCCGAGGCGTCGCCTTCGCTCGACGGACCGGTCGTCCTCACGGACGCCGAGAGCGGTCGCACGCTCCGCGTCGTCATGACCCCGGCGCTCCTCGCGCGGCACAGGAAGGCGGTCGAAGACCACTTCGACGACGTGGCGCGAACGGCTCGCGCTTTCGGCGCGAATCATCATCGACTCGATGCGGAAGCGACCGTCGAATCGCTCGTTCTCGATACGCTGCGCGCCCGCGCCGTGGTGGGATGACGATGGTGCCCGACGCGATCGTATTCGACGACCCGAGCGTGCTTCGGCTCTTGTGGGGATTGCCGCTCCTTCTCCTGCTCGTCCTTTTGAAGCGCAAAGCCGCGGTGGTCGTCGTTCCGTGGCTGCCCGTCTGGGAAAAGGCGATCGGCGAATCCGCCCGTGCTCCGACCCCGCTTCGTTGGATCGTCTCCCTGCTCGTGAAGGCGTTGTTGATCGCCGCCGCCGTCGCGGCGTGGGCGCATCCGCGGGAAGAACGCGGGACACGTCTACAAGTTTCGACATTGGTCGTCGTCGATCGTTCGGCGGGACTTTCGTCGCGGCACGGGACCGGAACGCTCGCGGACGCGACGGACGCGGCGGCCGAAGCGGCGGCGGCGCGCGCGGGAAAGGACGGACCCGTGCGAACGGTCGCGTGGAGTCCGGACGGTCGCGCTCCCTCCGGGCGAA
>JAFMJN010000178.1 GCA_017853435.1 Planctomycetota bacterium
GGTCGAGCGAGCCGGTCGACGCGAACACCGCACGCTGACGATCGGCGGAATTCCCGTGCTCGATGATGCGGTAGATCTCCGCCATCTCGTTCTCGCAATGCAGCAACCGGACCTCTTCCGCGAGGTCGTCGAGCAACTGGCGCATGATGTCGCGGAACGGAACGGTGCGCCGCGTCTGCAGGTCGATGAAATCTCCCGATACCCCGTAGCGATAGGCGCGATAGACGTTTTCGACGACGAGGTTGCGGGGCCACACGCGCAAGCTCATGTTGCGGCGATAGAGCGCGAGGAATCGGGTGCAAAGGCACTGGATCAGCGCCACGACCGCCGTCGTCTCCCGCACCTTGGTCGGAAGATCGCACGCGCGGAACTCGATGGTCGGATAAAAAGGATGCGGACGAATATCCCAGTAGATCCTCTTCGCGTTGTCGATCGATTCCGTCGACACCAGGAGATTGACGTAGGCCTCGAATTCCGCGAACGATTCGAAGTGTTCCGGCAAACCCGTTCGGGGAAATCTCCGGAAAATCGCCGTTCGGGTCGACGACAACCCCGTATCGCGGCCCTGCCAGAACGGCGACGAGCACGTGAGCGCGATGAGATGCGGAATGAAGAACCGCGCCTGATTCATCACGTGGATACGCGCGTCGGGATCCTTGATCCCGATATGGCAGTGCATCCCGTAGATGAGATTCGATCGGACGACGTCCCCCAGATCCTTCGAGATCTGGAGGTAGCGTTCGCCGTCGGAAAGTTTCACGTCCCGCCAGTTCGTCGTGGGATGGGTCGACGCGGCCGCCACGAGCAACCCGTGCTTCTTGGCGAGACCGACCATCGTGCGTCGTAATTCGGTGACCTGTTCGGCGATCTCCTTCGGAGTCTGACACACCGTCGTGACGACCTCGACGACGGGGCTGTGGAACTCGGGGCGAATGTGCTCCCCGTAGATCGCGGCGCCTTCCGACAGAAGCACGCGCGTGTCCGACGACAATTCGCGCGTCTTCGCGTCGATGATCTGATATTCCTCCTCGACGCCGAGGGTGGGGATCTCGATGCCGCGCGTTCCGTAGAGATTCATGTCGACTCCTCGTCGGGAAGATAAAAGACCGGGACCTGTCCACCGCCCGAAGTGACGTTGCTGATGGCCCCCGCCGCGAGCCGAGCCAACACGCCGTGGACACGTCCGAAGTGCACGTAGGGATCGACGTCGACCGTCATCGGTCGTTCGTCGAGCCCGGCTTCGAACATCGGATAAGGTTCTTCCAAAGGCGCGACGCGCGACTGAAGTACCCAGTCGCCCGAACACGCCGCGAGCAACGCGGACTCGAATTCCGACGCGCTCTTGGTCCAACCCAACGTGACGCCGCGACCGCCGTAATCGTCGGACGGTTTCAACACGAGATCGTCGCGTCGGCCGACGGCCCAAGGCAGAAGGTCGACGGCGGAGCCGTCCGGCCCACGAACCCGCGCTTCACGCACCTTGCAGGTCCATGGGATCGTTTCGCGAATCACGCGCCGTTCTTCACGCGTGAGCCACGCGTCGTCCAACCCGTCGCCGTGAAGGAGCGCGAACGTGACTTTCTTGTGGAGCAACTTCGAGCGGAAGGGATTGACCATGACGACGGAACCCGCCGCGACGGCGTCTCCGAGTGCACGTACGTCGTTCTCCCGATCGAGGTACTCGTTGACCAATACGCGGCGATAGACGAGATCGATCGGAAGCCCCTTGGCCCAAAGGCGTCCGTCCCGGAAGCCGAGACTCCGTGGGTCTTCCAACACGCACTCGAAGCCGCGGGCGCGCCAACGCTCGACCAAAATTTCGAATTCGTTCAGCGTCGCCGCGTCGAGGTAATCGGTGACCAAGATCACCGGCTTGCGGCGTCCGCCCGCGGCGCGCCACGCAAAAAGGAGATGATCGAGTACGGGAGGCTCGGTGGCGATCGTGCGCGCTCCGGTGGCTTTCGACCAAGCGGCGACGAGCGGATGCTCGCGGAACGTTTCGGCGATCACGTCGCCGTAGCCGCATCCGGCGGGCACCTCTCCGTTGAGTTCCACGTAACGGAATCCGTCCGGCGTCGCGAAGGCGTCGAGGCGTGCGAACGCGATCGGGTCGGGGCAGCGGGCCGGAAGCGCGCAGAGCCGCCTCTCCCCTTCGGTCATCCCGATGAACGCGTGCAGAGTCGGGTCGTCGAAAACCCGGTCCGCCAAACGGCGGCACGCCCCCGTCACGACCGATGCCGTGTAGTCGAGATGGTGCAGATCCGACGTGGTGAGGAACTTCGGGCGGAGCGTCTTGACGAGGTCGCGTCCACCGTAGGTCGCACGTCGTTCACGCAAACGCTCACGGAACGCCGGAAGACCTTCGGTGACCGCTTCACGATCGCGCGCGAGAAGATTTCGAAAAATGTCGAGCGGATCCGTCACTCCCCTCATCGTAGGTCCGCGCCCCTCGGCTGTCCACTTCATGGACGCGCATCGCCGTTGCGCTTAGCATGGCGGCGTGAGGGTCCTCCACATCACGTCCGAAGCCGTTCCATTCGCCAAGACCGGCGGTCTCGGCGACGTCGGCGGCGCGCTTCCGGTCGCGACCGCGGAACTCGGCATGACGACGGCGGTGGTCCTTCCCTACTACTCCAAGGTGCGCAAACACGCCGCGAGCTTGATGCGTGTTCTCGGGTCCGTCGAGTGCCCTTACGCGGGCGGATCCCGGCCCTTCTCCCTTTGGCAGGGATTTCTCTCGAAATCCCCTCGCGTGCCGATCTGGTTCGTCCGGAACGAAGGCGTCTTCGAGACGAGCGACGACCTCTACGGCACCGAACCGGGCTCGTACGGGGACGGACACACCCGGTTCCTCTACTTCGCCGAAGCCGCCATCCGCGTCGCGAAAGCCACCGGGTTCCGTCCCGACGTTTTCCATCTGCACGATTGGCAAGCGTCGCTCGTCGCCCCCCTCCTCCGAACCCGTTGGAAGCACGACGCGGACCTCTCGAAAGCCGCCACGCTTCTCACGATCCACAATCTCGCCTATCAGGGCGACTTCTCGGTCGACGACCTGCGCGCCGCGGGGATACCGCAGGAGCTTCTCCGCGAAGGGCGACTTTTGGTGAACGGTCGCGGCAATCTGCTCGCGGGCGGCATCCGCATGGTCGATGGGCTGACCACGGTGTCGCGGACGTACGCACGGGAGATCCTGCGGGCCGAATTCGGCAACGGGCTCGAAGGCGTGATCGCGACGCGCGAAGGACTTCTCGACGGCATCGTCAACGGTCTCGACGTCGACGCATGGAACCCGCAGACGGATCGCAAGATCGCCGCGCGTTACTCCGCGGAAGCCCCCGAAGGCAAGGTCGCTTGCCGATCGGCCCTGCTCGCCGCCTACGGACTGAAGGACCGTGGAGGCCCCGTGTTCGGTGCGGTCGCTCGACTCGTCGCGCAGAAAGGCCTCGATCTCTTGTCGACGAGCCTTCCGGCCGTTCTGCGCGAGCGCCCCGACGTTCGCGTCGTCGTACTCGGGACGGGCGATCGATCCGTCGAACGTGCCCTTCTCGCTCTCGCACGCACGTTCCCCGACAACGTCGCCGTCGACCTTCGTTTCGACGATGGTCGCGCCCACGTCGTCGAAGCGGGTGCCGATTTCTTCCTGATGCCGTCACGGTTCGAACCTTGCGGCCTGAACCAACTGATTTCGATGCGCTACGGAACGCCGCCGATCGTCCGTGCGACCGGGGGACTCGTCGACACGGTGATCGACGCGAACGCCGAGCACCTCGGCGACGGAACGGCGACCGGGATCCTCTTCCGCGACGCGACCGCCGCGGCGCTCGAAGCCGCGATCCGTCGAGCGATCGATCTCCACGATCGCGGACTTCACGTCGCGATGTCCCTCGAAGGCATGCGCGGCGATTGGTCGTGGACACGCAGTGCTCGCGACTACGCATCGGCCTACGCGCGAGCTCGCGAGAGACGCGCGGGCGGCTCTCTTCATCTCGCCGACGTCCTGCCGACGACCTCCGAGGAACCCACCACGCCGTGGTTGCCGCCGCTCGTGGAAATTCCCGATCACCACCCGCGCGACGTGCTTTGGGCGGTGCCGCGAGATCCGTGGACCCTCTACGCGTGCTGGGAACTCGGCGGTGACGCGTCACGACGGCGCCTCGCGGCGATCGATCCGTCCCGACGCGACGACATCCGCTACATCCTGCGACTGATCGAACGCGCCACCCGGACGTTCCACGACATCGACGTCGGCGGGCTCGCGAAGGAGTGGATGGCCGATGTCGAACCGGGACGGGGCTACGACGTCGAACTGTTGATGCGCCTTCCGGGCGAATCCGACCGTCTCCTCCTTGCGTGGGCCCCGCCGGATCAACCTCCGGTACCTCCGTCGGAGGCGGCGATCGCATGACCTTCGCGCGTCCTCAAGGTTCGGTGTGCATCGTCCTCCACGGCCACCTTCCGTGGGTGCACCATCCCGAGCATCCCGACTTCCTCGAAGAAGATTGGTTCTTCGAGGCGTTGGTCGACTGCTATCTCCCGCTTCTGTTCGTCCTCGACGATCTGCATCGCGACCGCGTCCCCGCGCGGATCGCCGTCGGACTCACACCGCCGCTTCTCGAGATGTTCCGCGCGCCCATTCTCATGGAGAAGGCGAAGGGGCATCTCGACCGACGCGTGGCGCTCGGACGCGCGGAAATCGGAAGACTGTCGGCGAACGATCCCCTCCGGCCCGCGGCGGAACATCACTTCCGCCGCGCGTTGCAGATGCGCGATTTTTTCGCCGCCGAACGCGGCGACTTGATCGGAGCGTTCCGTAGGCACGTCGACACCGGATCGCTGGAAATCCTCGCTTCCTGCGCGACCCATGCGGTACTCCCGCTCGTCAACACGCCGGAAGCCCGGCGCGTTCAGATCGCGGTGGGCGTGGCGGCCTACCGCGAGGCATTCGGGAGACGTCCCGCCGGATGGTGGCTGCCCGAATGCGCCTACGCACCGGGCCTCGACGCCGATCTCGCGGAGCACGATCTCTCTTGGACGATTCTCGAAACTCACGCGGCCCTCGGCGCGGTGCCGACGCCTCGCTTCGGCGTGCATCGTCCTCTCACGCTGCCCTCGGGCATCCGCGCCTTCGCGCGCGATCCCGAATCGTCGCGACAGGTGTGGTCGTCCACCATCGGCTACCCCGGCGATCCCGACTATCGCGAACTCTATCGCGACGTCGGATTCGACGCGCCGTGGGATTACGTCAAGCCGTGGTTGCACTCGGACGGGATCCGCCGCAATCTCGGATTCAAATATCACCGGATCACGGGCCGCGTCGAGTTGCACGAAAAGCAACCGTGGGATCCGGCCGTCGCGCGCCGTCGCGCCGCCGACCACGCGCGTCACTTCATCCTCGCCCGATCGGAACAAGTACGCGGGCTCGTCGCCGCGGGATGCTCGGCGCCCGTCGTGACGGCTCCGTACGACCTCGAGCTGTTCGGACACTGGTGGTACGAAGGCCCGTGGTGGATCGAGCAACTCTTTCGCGAAGCCGCGAAGATTCCCGGATTGCCGTGGGCGTTCGCGACGCCGTCCGACACGCTGCGCGACGTCGCCCCCGAAACCACGGCCGCTCCGCCCCTTTCCACGTGGGGACGCAACGGCTTCCTCGAAGTGTGGCTCAACGCCGGAAACTCGTGGATTCTTCGCCATCAGCAGGAAATCGAGCGGCGCATGATCGAAGCCGCCCGCGCGGCAACCGATCCCGACCCGCGGGAACGGCGCATCCTCGACCTCATGGCGCGTGAACTTCTTCTGCTTCAGTCGTCCGACTG
>JAFMJN010000020.1 GCA_017853435.1 Planctomycetota bacterium
TGCGGATGCGCGTTCGGCGTCTTCCGCCGCGCGCTTGCGTTCGGTGATGTCGCGAAAACTTCCGGTGAACAACGGGTCGGGACGCCCGGGGACGTCGATCCGCGATACCGACATCTCGCACACGATGACGACTCCGTCCTTGCGGACGATGGGGAATTCGCGCGTCTTGCCGAGCAACGCGGACTTGCCGGTCTTGCGATACGCGGCGAGGTAACCGTCGTGTTCGGATCGGTACGGCTCGGGCATCAAAATCCTGATGTTCCGGCCGACGAGTTCGTGCGGCTCCCATCCGAAGACGCGGGCGGAGGAACCGCTCGCGCGCTCGACGGTCCCCACTCCGTCGATGATCAAGAGCGGGTCGAGCACGCCCGCCAAGATGGCGTCTTGGACGCTGAGGCCCGCTCGCACCGCACGGGCGGCCCGCGCCGCCGGAGAGGCGGGAGCGGGCAACGAAGCCGCGGGACGCGAACGCTTGATTCGACGGGCCTTCGACGGTTTCTTCGATGGGCGCGCGCGCGTCGACGGCTTCGACGCCTTCTTCGCACGCATCGCGCCCCGTCGAACGGTCTTCATGCCGTCATCGTATCAGCCGCCCGGAAACGTCGCTGAGTCCGAGACTCAACGAGATCAGTCCAACCAGTCCTTCGCCTTCAAGCGCTGCGGCACATATTGCTCGGTCACGTAGGAGATATCTTTCGTGATCAATGATTCGACTTCCATCTTGAAGCCGTTCTTCAAGAGGAGGTCGATCTCCTTCTGCCATCCCTTGTGCCCTTCGAACCATGGATACGCCGCGATCTCTTTCGCACGCTTGATGTCGTTTTCGGTGAGATCGATCTTCACGGCGTCGCCGAGATCGCATTCCTTGTAGTCCTTCGCACGAATCCCCAGGAACTTGGCGTCCGGGATCGCGAGGCGCGTCGATTCGAACGCCAAGGAAATCGATCCCTGCTTGATGACGCTGTAGATGTAGTGCCCCCACGGGTCGGCGTCGAGGACGCAGATGATGGGAAGCCCGAGTTCCTTGTTCAGTCGTTGGAGGAGCCGGCGACATCCGCGGGGAGGCTGCCCCGCCCCGTGGGTCAGGATGCAGTTGTGCTTCTCCCAGAAGCGGTCTTCGTTGAAGCGATTCCACACCGTGCCTTTTTCGACGTGCAGCACGAACTTCGCCTCGCATTTCCCGAACTGAATCACGTCCGGTTCGACGATGGAGGGAAGCGCGTAGCCGCCCGAACCCATGCGCCGGCAGTCGATCTGATCGCCTTTGTCGATGAGCGTGATGTTGCCGACCATCGCCCCGCGGTTTTCGGCGAACACGTGGAGTTCTTCGCGAAGCGCTCCGAGCGACACTTCGAGGTCTTCGAGGATCGGGTCGGACTCGTCCTGCGTGTCGAAGGTGTTCTCCTTCGTCCCCGCGACCGTGTGCTTCGCCTTGTAGAACACGCCACGAAGGCTCGACGTCTTCTCCGCTTCGATCAGTTCCTTGATCGTCGACGCGTGCAGCATCGTCTGCATGAACTGCTTGGCGGTCTTGAGATCGAACAGTGGGCGCTCGCTCGTAGCGTCGCCCATCTCGAGGATGCCGCGCTTCTTGTTCCAGTTCGTGTTGGAACGCGTACGCGTCGGAATCTCGAGAACCGGATCGCGTCCGGCGAGGATCTTGCGCGCGATCTGTTCGGCGAGCGCGTGGATCTTCTTCTGCGTCGCTTGGTCGCGTTCGCGGCTGCGCTTGGTCGTGTTGGTGTTGATGGCCATCGGGAGAGCCTTGTGCGTTCGGGGTAGGAAAACGATCAGTCGACGAAAAGTCCGCCCGTGTCGTCGGAACGGGAACGCGCGCCGCGCTTCTGCGGAGACTTGGCGGCTTTGCTCGCGGCGGGTGCGCTCGAAGAGGGCGACGGCTCGGCTTCGGCATCCATGTCGATGGGCGCCGAATCCGATTCCTCCGTCGCACCGCGCGCCATCGCCTCGGTGACGACGATCACGCCCTCTTCGTCGATCGGCTCGTCCTTCACGACCTTGCCGTCTTCGTCGAGCACTTGATCCGCGACCGCGGTCTTCGATTTCGCCTGTTTGAGCAGCGCGTCGAAGATGCGCTTCGCGTCTTCTCCGGTGATCGCGTTCAAAGCCTTCGCGATCTCGCCGATGTAGCGTTCGAAGACGTCGCGTCGCTCGCCTTCGCGCTTCATGCGCTGACGCTTCTTCAAGTACGTGCCGAGTTTGCGGCCGCATTCCATGAGCGCCAACTTCATTTCCTTGCGGATCTCGTCGTAGTCGGCGATCGCTTCCTTGGATTCGCTCGTGAAGGGAACCCAAACCGACGCCATGTGGATCATGATCACGAGCGGCCCGACGGGGAGACCGCCGCGCGGCTGCGCGAGTCCGTAGTTCTTCCACGACGTTTCGACGACCGCCTTGAACGAACTGCAGGCTCCCTGTTGGAACAGCAGCGGAACGCGGTTCGCGAAGCGGATCACGCGCGCCGATTCGTCCGCGGCGAGATCGCCACCGAAGGCGATCGCGGCCTCGATCGTGAACGGCCGTCCACGGTAGACGTCGGCCTCGCGGCTCGACGCCGCATAGAACTCCGCACGCACGCCCTTCAACATGCCCGCAAGCAATTGTCGGACCCCGATCGGCGCCAAACAGTCCGTGGGCGGCGGGGCGAGTTTCGCGGTTTCGAATTCCTTGAAGAGTTTTTCGACGGTCGGTGGTTCGACGGAGGACGCCCACGTGCGCGACGTGACGCCGACCTTGTCGCAGAAGGCCGCCGCCGTTTGCGGACTGACGCGGCAGAACCGTTCCTGAAGGAAGTTGTAGAGCGACCCCTTCTCGGTGTCGGCGTACTCCCGAACCATCTGCAGCAAGGTGCCGAGTTCGACACCCTTCGGGTGCGGTTGGATTTCCTTCGTTTCCGGAGGCAGTTCTTCGACGGCGCGCGGAAAGAGCGTGACGCCGTTCGTTTCGGTCGTCACCGTCGCCGTCGTCGCCGAGGCGGCTTGGCTACGGGTGGCGAGCGGCGTGTCGTCGTCGTCCGCGCTCACGCGTGTCGGCGGTACGAACACGATGCGCGCATGGGGATTCGCGATGGCCGTGAGTTCCAAGAACTCGTCGACCGACCCTTTTCCCTTCTGGTAGCGACCTTCGAGTTCGACGGACACCGCGGTACCCGTCGGGAACGCCGCGGCCGGAAGAAACACCCCTTGTTCGGCGAGCGCGCGGGTGCCCGGACCGAGTTGACGGAATCGATCCGGGGGAAAATCCTTCGTTTCCTTGTCTTCGGTCACCTCGGCGCGATTCGTCTTCGTGTTCATGGCGAGTTCGATGTGATGCGCCGAGGCGTTCGCCTTCGGTTTCGTCACGATCGCCATGGGGCGTCCGGTGGTGATGAGTCCGTACATACCGGCCGCCGAGATCCCGATGCCCTGCTGCCCGCGCGACATCTTCAAACGATGGAACTTCGACCCGTAGAGAAGTCGCCCGAAGATGTTCTCGACCTGCTTGCGCACGATGCCGGGACCGTTGTCCACGATCGTCACCCGATAGCGGGAGGACTTCGCCGTCGCCGGACGATCGGGTTGGAGGTCTTCGATGACGACGGCGATGTCGGGCAGGATCTTGGCTTCCTCGCAGGCGTCGAGCGAGTTGTCGACGGCTTCCTTCACCGTAGTGAGGAGCGCCTTGCGCGGATTGTCGAATCCGAGGAGGTGTCTGTTCTTCGCGAAGAACTCCGAGACGGAGATGTCCCGTTGCTTCCGCGCCATCGCTTCGGCTGCGTTTTCGCTCTGACTCATGGTGCCGTCGGCTCCCCGCCGACTCGATCCCGGAGACGGATCCCGCCCCCGATTCCCCCGAGCGGCGGTGCGACCGCCGCGCCTTCCCGAACCGCCCAATGGTCGGGAAAGGCCGGGCGAGTATAAACAGGGCCGAGGACGAGGGCGAGGACGCCCGAGGAACTCCGCCACCATGAGCCGCTCCCCCATCGACGCCCCGTTCGGCGCCGTGATCTTTCTGACCGCACCGCCGCCGCGGGCTCCGCTCGACCGGGCCGCGGTCGGTCATCTCGACGCCGAGCCGATGGAGATCGACGGCCTCGGCGACGCGGGAACGGCGATCGCCGCTTTGCAACCGGTCACGATCCTCGCGTCCGACCTGCGCCGCGACGCGGCGGTCGCAAGCCGCCTCGGCGACGCGACGAGGGCCCCCGTCGCGTTCGATCGGCGCCTCCGCGAACGTTCGTTCGGCGTCTGGGAAGGACGCACGTGGACCGACCTCGTCGTGAACGAGCCCGCCGCCGTCGCGTTTCTCGAACATTTCGACACGGACGCCCCGCCGGGAGGCGAATCGACGACCGCGGTCGCCGAACGCGCCGGAGCCCCGATCCGCGAACTGCTCATGAAGAAACACCGACAGACCATCGCGGTCGTCGCGGCGCCGACGGTCGTGCGCGCCGTCCTCGCCGACGCCCTCGGCCTGCCTCACGGAGCGACGGCCCGCTGGCGCCTCGACCCCCTTTCGACCACCGGACTCCGATTCGAAGGCCGCTTCGCGACCCTCGCTTGGGTCAACCGTTTCGGCACCACGCTGTTCTGACCCCGAGGGCGCGTTTCCCCTAGGATGCGCCCATGCCGAACGTCCGTTTCCTCTGCGTCGTCGTCGCGTGCGTCGGCGCCCTCGTCGCGCAACTGCCGTCCCCGCTGCCTCCGCTCCCCGAACCGCGCCATCTGAGGTGGCATGCACTGGAGATGAACGCGTTCGTGCATTTCGGCCCGAACACCTTCACGGGCGTCGAATGGGGAACGGGGAAAGAGAAAGCGGAGCAATTCCGGCCCGAAAAGCTCGACGCCCTCCAGTGGGTGAAGGCCTTCAAATCGGCGGGACTTCGGGGCGTCGTCGTCACCGCGAAGCATCACGACGGCTTCTGCCTGTGGCCGACGCGCCACAGCACCCATTCGGTGGCGGCGTCTCCGTGGCAAGGCGGCCGCGGCGACGTGCTCCGCGAACTCGCCCGTGCCTGCCGTGAAGAAAGTCTCCTGTTCGGCGTCTACCTGTCGCCGTGGGACCGCAACCACCCGACCTACGGGACCGACGCCTACAACGACGTGTTCTGCGCGATGCTCGAAGAAGTGCTCACGGGCTACGGCCCCGTGTTCGAAGTGTGGTTCGACGGTGCGTGCGGCGAAGGCCCGAACGGAAAGCGACAGGTCTACGACTGGCCGCGGTACGTCGCCACGGTCCGCAAACACGCTCCCGACGCGGTGATCTTCAGCGACGCCGGGCCCGACATCCGATGGGTCGGCAACGAAAAGGGATTCGCTCCCGAAACCTGTTGGTCACCGCTCGAGCGGGAGCGCTTCGTGCCGGGGACGGACCTCTCCGCCGAACTCGGACCGGGCCACGAAAAGGGTACGCATTGGGTACCCGCCGAATGCGACGTGTCGATTCGTCCCGGTTGGTTCTGGCGCGCCGCCGAGACCCCGAAGGTGAAGGACGGCGCGACGCTCTTCGATCTCTACGAACGTTCGGTCGGCAGGAATGCCAACTTTCTCCTGAACATCCCACCGACGACCGCCGGCGTCGTCGACGAAGCGGACGTAAAGGCGCTCGCGGACTTCGGTCGCCGGGTCCGCGACGTCTACGGCACCAATCTCGCGATCGGCGCAACGGGATCGGGGACCTCGGAATCCGCGCCCGCCGCGGGTGCCCTCGACGGGGATCCGACGACCGCGTGGGCACCGAAGCCGGAAGACCGCTCCCCGACCTTCACCCTGACGCTGAAGGAGCCGACGACGTTCAACCGAATCCGCCTTTCGGAAGCCGTCACCCTCGGCCAACGGATCCGCGCCTTCAAGATCGAGGCGCGTAGCGGCGGGACATGGACGGCGATCGCGGACGGAACGACCGTCGGGACGTCGCGGATCCTGAGAACGCGGGAAGGGACGGCCGATGCGCTCCGCGTGTCGATCGTGGACGCCCGTGCGACTCCGACCCTCGCGACGATTTCGCTGCATCGGGTGCCGAGTTCGGAGGCGTCGCGCTAACATCCGCCCGTGGAATCCGCGCCACCTCCGCTCCTCGTCGCCCGCGCCTTGAAGAAAGGCGACCCCGTGGCGCTCGTATCCCCCGCGGGGCCGACGCGGGACCGCCCCGCGGTCGAAGCGGGCATCGCGAAACTCAAGTCGTGGGGCCTCGAGCCGATTCTCTTCCGCAACGCCTTCGCGTCCCACGGATTCCTCGCGGGCAACGACGATCGACGCCTCGAAGATCTCCAGTCGGCGATCTCGGATCCGAAGTGGCGCGCGATTTGGTGCGTGCGCGGCGGATACGGCGTCACGCGTCTGCTCGACCGTCTCGATCTACGCCCCCTCGCCCGCGATCCGAAACCGATCATCGGCTACAGCGACATCACGGCGCTGCACGTGGCCGTCCGTGAAACCGTCGGTCTCGTCGGCTTCCACGGTCCGATGATGGGGCATCTCGGTCCGGACTCCTTGAGTGCGGAGAACGAATCGTTGCTCCGCAAACTGCTGTTCGGGGAACCCGTCGGTCTCTACACGCCGAACCCGCAGGATCCTCCGCCGCACGTCATGCGCGAAGGCGTCGCCGAAGGCCCGCTCGTCGGCGGAAATCTCGCGCTCCTCAGCGCCCTCGCGGGAACGACGTGGGCGCCGAAGTTCGCCGGATCGTTGGTGTTCATCGAAGACGTCGAAGAACCGCCGTACCGGATCGACCGGATGCTGACCCAACTCCTCCAGGCGACGGATCTCCGCAAGGCCGCGGGCATCGTCCTCGGAGACTTCGCGAAGTCCGGGGCCCCGGAAGGCACCGACACGACCGATCTCATGTGGGTCTTGAAGGACCGCCTCGGCGATCTCGGCATTCCCGTCGCCTACGGGTTTCCGTTCGGGCATCGTCGGCACGTCTGGACGTTGCCGCACGGATTGCCCGCGAAACTCGACGCTTCCGATCTCCGCAAAACCCCCACGCTTCGGCTTCTTTACCTCGCCGTGTCCGGACCGCGCGCCCGCGGGCGCTAACACGCCGTTCGGCACCGGATTCCGGCCCGATCTCCGTTTCGAGGCGCCGCCCCGTTTCTGCCGAAACATTGCATGGAGTTCTCCGCCCCGGAATCACCATGCGCATCCTTCTCTCGCACTCCGACTTCGCTCCCGCGTCGCTCGCCCTCGTGAATCTGAAGGGATTCGCGACGACGGATGCGGACATTCGTCAACGTTGCGAATGGAAGACGGTGACTTCTCATGTGAGCGAGTCTCCGGAAGCCTATGTGGATCGTCTGATCGAATCGGCGCGGGAATTCCGTCCGGACGTCGTCGGACTCTCGGTCTACATCTGGTCCCGCTTCCGCATGTACGAAGCGACGCGGCGTCTGCGCGCCGAACTTCCGAACGCGTGGATCGTCTGGGGAGGCCCGGACGTTTCCGACGCGGCCTACGCGAAGGAACTCCTCGCCGAGCATCCGGTCGACGTCATCGTCCGCGACGAGGGCGAGCAGACGTTCCTACGTCTCCTGCGCCATCGCCTCGGAATCGGATCGTCACTCGCGGAGATTCGCGGAATCTCGTGGCGGGACGGTGCGGACACCGTCGAAACGGGGACGGTCGACTTCCTCGCCAATCTCGATCTGATCCCGTCGTTGCTCGACTCCGACGAACTCGACTTCACGAGCGTCGACGCCATCGCGATCGAGACGTTCCGCGGCTGCTACATGGGCTGCAACTACTGCTACTGGGGCGGCACGACGCGACGCGCGTTCAGCGACAAGCGCGTGTTCTCCGACCTCGAGCGGATTCTTGCGCTTCCGAACGTGAAGAGCCTTTGGTTCTTCGATTCGATGTTCGGCTACAAGAAGTCGACGGCGAAGGAAATCCTTCGTTTCATCGTGGCGCGCAAGCGCCCCGACATGAACATCACGTTCTTCCCGAACCTCGATTTCCTCGACGACGAACTCTGCGCGCTTTTCAAGGAAGCCAACGTCTACATCGAAACGGGTGTGCAGACGACGAACGACGAAGCCTACGAGAACCTGAACCGCAATTGGGATCGCGCCTTCCTCGACCGGAAGCTGCCGATGCTCGACAAGTGGGGCCTGCGCTCCAACTCGCAGCAGTTGATCCTCGGAATTCCGGGAGACGGCATCGAAGGCTTCCGCGGTTCGGTGGACTACGTCTTCGCGAAGCAGCCGGAGTCGATCTACATCTTCCCATTCTCGGTGCTTCCCGCGACGGGATTCTGGCGTCGGCGCGAGGAATTCGGCCTCGAACACGACGGCGAGTTCCGCATCGTGTGGAAGTCGAAGTCCTTCACGGAGGAAGACACGCTCATCGGCGGCATGATCATGGTCGGGGCCAAGTGGTACGAGAAGTTCCCGGGTCTCGCCCAAACGATGGTGAAGTTCCTCGGTGTGCGTCCGTCGGATTTCTTCGAACGCATCGGCCGAACGTTCTCCCAGGAGGTTTGGGGACTCGACTTCGTACCGTCGAACTACGCGACGCTGCGGCGCCGTCTGCTTCTCCAAGCGTTCCCGAAGGAAGACGAGCGCTACCTCATTCCGGAGGTTCTGCGTCGGACGCTCGTGACGCGCTACCCGGAATTCCGCCACCTCGACGCCGTCGAAGAATTGATTCGCGCGGAACATCTCCTCAACTGCGACGAGGTCGTCGACGGACGCCGTCTCGACGAACGCGAACTCGCGCGGGAAGTATCGACGTGGAGACTCTCCCCGCTCGCGGAACCCGCGGTGTCGGTCCGCTTCCCCGTCTTCGAACCGCACCTGTGGAATCCGGAGTCGGGTCTCGACCGCGAGCTGACGTTGCTTCCGGTGAGGGTCGAACGCCCCCGCGACTTCTTCAAGAAGGACCGCCCTCGCTACCGCGTGCTCGTTCTCCACGGCGTCGATCAGCCCGTCGCGCGCTGACGCCCGCACGGCTACGATCCGCGCCGACATGCCGACGCCTTCCCCAGCCTCCCGATACTCGGGACTCGCGTTGCTCGTGGCGGCACTCGCCTTGTTTACGGCATTGGCCGCCGTCGACGTCGACGCGCCTTGGGAAGGCGGATTTCGGGGGGCGAACGGCGGTTTCTACCACGGAAACTTCGTCAAGCATTGGGTGAAGTACGGACTCGACTACACCCGCGGCGGGTGCGTACTCAAATCGGTTCCCGTCGAACCGCCGCGCGTCATCTACGACTTTCACCACGCGTCGACGTACCCGCTTTGCCTTCTGCCGACGGTGTCGCTGTTGGGCTTTTCGGAACGCTCGCTGCGTATCGGAGCCTGGCTGCTCGCGATTCCGTCGATCGTCTTTCTCTGGCTGATCGCTCGACGCCTGTCGGATCCGCCGATCGCGGGCGTCGCGGCATTCCTGTTCGCCGCGACACCGATGGCGGGCTACTTCGGTCCCATGGTGAACGCCGACGGCGCCGTCCTTTCGTTGTCGTTGTTCACCGTTTGGTCTTGGCTGCGCGAGCGGGAACACCCGACGGCGGGGCGACGGGCCGTGACGTTCTTCGGCGTCTATGCGACGGCTCTCATGGACTGGGCGGGTTACTGGACCGGGCCGACGTTGGCGCTTCTCGCCCTCCTCGGACCGAACAAGAAGGCCGATTTCTTCCGCGTCCTCCGACTCGCTCCGGCGGCGTTTCTCGCGCTCGCCA
Organism: Planctomycetota bacterium; assembly: GCA_017853435.1. Taxonomy (GTDB): domain Bacteria; phylum Planctomycetota; family CAIWVZ01; genus CAIWVZ01. Next base: position 9,673 of record JAFMJN010000020.1, read on the forward strand.
CCTTCGGACTCCACACGGGGTGGATCCTGAACGAAGGCGTGTGGTCGCTCGACGTCCCGAAGAAGTTCGTCCACGAAATGATCCACCTCGTGAACGCGGTCGCGGCCGACGCCCCGTCCTACGGGGTCGTCGCGAAAACGATGTGGCGATTCGCGGCGACGTGGTTCAGTCTTCGACTCCTCCTCATGGCGGCGGCCGCGGCGGTTCCACGGCTCGTGCCCGCTTCCCTCAACCCCCTCAAGGCGATGGGCGCGGCCCTGATTCTTCCCGGAATCCTCCACGCGGTGGCCTTCCCGAGGAACCTGGTGATCCACGACTTTTGGATCATCCACGCCCTCCCGGGGCTCTGCGTCTTGGCCGCGACGTCCCTGACCGCGGTCCTCCGGACTCGACTCGGCCCTCGAGTGGGCGGCCCGGCCCTGGCGGCGATGTTGGGCCTTTTGGCGTGGAACGGCGTGGGGCGCACCCTCGACGCCGTCACCGAGAATCGGACGACGGCGCACGTGAACAACGCCCGCCTCATCCGGGAGGCGGTCGGCCCCGCCGACGTGGTGGCGACCGCCGAGGCGTTCGACGTCGAAACCTTCTACCTCGACAACTTCCTGTTCCCCCACGTGAAGACCCCGGAGGCGTTCGGCGAGGTCTACGGAAGCTGGCGGGGCAACCGATGGGTCGGCGGGCGGTTCGTCTTCGTCATGTACGACTACCGCGCCGGGACGCCGCTCGCGAAGCTCCTGTCCGAGATGCGCCCCCCGCAGAAGCGCGACCACCTGCTTTTTTGGACCTTCGACGGCTGACGGGCGCCACCTTCCGGAGCATGAGCGCCACGTCGCCGACGTCCTTCCGGAGCGGAATCTCCACCCTCGGAGACACGGTCAGGTCGTAGACGGTTTCGAGGCGGAAACCGGCCCGGCGGATCATCTCGCGGAGCTTTCGGACGCGAAAAAGACGGAGGTCGTACTCGTCCACGAAGGCCGGTGGAACCCCTCTTATCCCCTTGGAAAGCACGATGTTGCGGATGCGCTCGACCCCGCGGTCGTGATCCCGAAACACGCTTTCCATCCGCACGGCGGCGAAGCCGCCGCCGACAGCGATCGGGTCGGTCTCTTCGAGGACGTCGACCGTCTCGTCACGCCCGCGACCGGAGAGGACGCACAGCCCGACGAGGTAGACGCCGCCCGTCCGCAGGAGACCCGCCATCGCCTTCAGGTGACGTCCGACGTCGGCGTCGGAGGCGAGGTGCCCGACGCTGCCCCCGAGGTTCAGGGCGGCGTCGAAGGGCTCTCCGAGGGGGGCGACGGTACGCATGTCGGCCACGCGGGCGGTCCCGCGATACGGGCGGAGCGTCCGACGGGCACGCGCCACCATCTTCGGCGACAGGTCGAACCCGTGCACGCGTGCTCCGCGGGCGGCGAACCGCACGAGCCAGTCCGCGGGTCCGCAAGCGGGCTCGACGACGGACGTCGGCGGACCTCCGAGAGCACGTTCGAACCACGCGTCGACGTCCTCCGGGAGTCCGGCGTCGGGTGGAAAGAGTGCCGCATAGAGCTCGGGGTGGTTGTAGATGGACATCGCGACGGTCTTCCTTATAGGCGGCGCACGTGCCGATTCCTAGGGGAAAACCGCGGAAAATCGGATCCGCATCCCCTTGCGGCGTCGCGCGGAGGACTCCACAATGCCCCTGCATTGACGCGGATTTCCCGCGGAAAGCCAACTCATACAGAGGGAATCGATCCAATGGCCAAGACCGACAAGCCGCTCACCAAGTCGCAGTTCCTCAACGAAGTCGCCACCGGCGCCGGCCTCAAGCGCAAGGAAATCGCGAACGTTCTCGCCGCGATGACCACCGTCGCGAAGAAGGAACTCAAGTCGAAGGGCACGCTCCAGATCCCGGGCTTCGTGAAGATCAAGGTCGTCAAGAAGCCCGCGACGAAGGCCCGCGTCGGCACCAACCCGTTCACCGGCGAGCAGATGACGTTCAAGGCGAAGCCCGCCTCGAAGGCCGTCCGCGTCCGCCCGGTCAAGGCGCTCAAGGAACTCGTCTGAGACGCGCTTCCATCGGTTTCGACCGATGAAATCGAGAGGGCGTCGATCCCGCGGGATCGGCGCCCTCCGCATTTTCGGACCGCGACGCTATTTGACGAAAGTCAACGCCTGATCCGACCGCCGACGTCGTCGCCGACGAAATCCTCGATCGCGGAAGGCGTGGTTTCGAGAACGCCGTCAGGACCGGCGGAGAGAATTTTCCAACTCGACGCATTCACGCGAAGGATCACGTAGGCGTTGCCCCACGGATCGGTCGGGATGTGATCGATGCGCGGAGACGCGCATCCGACGAGAACGTCGTGCAGCGGCCAACGCACGCCGTCTCTGACCAAAGTCGACTTCGGAAGAGCGCCGGGCCCGTACCAGACGTCGGGCTCCGCTCCGAGTTTCGCGACGACCGCGGAATCTCCCGAACGCGCCCAATCCGTGAAGGCGCTCTCGAGGTACCCGATGTCCGCCACCACGCGGCGCAGACGCGCCGACCGCATGGACGGGTCTTCACCGGGCACCACGACCGCCACGGCGAGTACCACCACCGCCACGGAGGCGACGATGCCGATCCCGCGGACGATCGCGTCGAGGGGGCTCGATGATTTCATGCCCTTCTTATCGGCATCGGCCCCGCGGCGGGTCGCGGTCGAACCGGGGGATTCCGGCGGGAAGGAAATCCCGCGCCCCGAGGCGTCTTCCGTCAAACGAAGAAGGACGTGACGAGATTGACGGCGCGGAAGACGAGGAACGAGACGGCCCCGAACCGGTGACGGCGACGGGACGGCGCGTCGGCCATCGCCCCGGGGGCGTCGGCACCGGCGGTCTCGAGTTCCTTCAAAAGGCGGCTGCCGGAGCGCAGCTGGACGAACCACAGGATCAGCGAGGCGATGGACACGGCGATGTGGAACGCCAACATCGGGCGCTCGGACATGCGCAACGCGACCTCCCCCGCCTGCTTCACGGCCTTACGGCTGAGTTCGATCACGAGGACCATGAGCATGTCCGCCGCGAAACAGCCCCACATGATGCGGGTATGCAGCTTGCGACGGGCGTTCAGGGAAACGCCGACGAGGATCGCCGCGAAGATCACGACGTTGGCGATCGTGAACGCTTCCTTCGGGATTCCGGCCTCGGGGGGCATGGGCGGATCCTAGCGCGGGATCCGCGTTCTTTCAGCGACGATCGGTCGGAGCGACGATTTCGGTCACGCGGAATCCGTAACGATCGCCGACCACGACGACCTCACCTCGCGCGACGAGTCGGTCGTTCACGAAAAGGTCGACGGGCTCGCCCGCCGGACGCTCGAGGTCGATCACGCTCCCCGGCTGAAGGGAAAGCACTTCCGAAATCGTCTTCCGGACGGCGCCGATGCGCACGGAAACCGGAATCGGCAGATCCATGACGAGATCGAGATTCGGAGCGGAAGCCGAAGATCCCGTAGTCGGAACCATGTCCTCGAAACGGGCGGTTCCGACGGAGACGGCTTGTTCCTGCTGGGTCATTTGCGGGGTTCATCCTTGCGGGGCGCGGCGGCCCCGGCCTTGGATTCCGAGATCTTGAATGCGAAGGCGCCCTGATGGACACCGAGCACGCCGCGGAATCGCGGCGCGCCTTGAACGAGGAGTTCGGCACCGTCCGTCGTCTTGCGGTCGAGGACCAACACGTCGCCGGGGGCGAGCGCCATCAGGTCTTCGAGCGGCAGACGCGCATCACCGACGCGAATCGACACCTCGACGCCGGCCAACGCCACGGACGCGGCGAGATCGGTGCGGTTCGAATCCTTCACGGGCGCGGCGGGGACGGCGCGGGGTTCGCGCTGAAGGTGAGGTTCGAGTCCCGAAAGCGGCATCGCGAAGCGCAGACGTGCACCGTCCGCGAAGCCGACCATGCGGTACTCGGCGACGAGGAGGATGTCCTCGCTGCGGATTTCCCGCGCGTAGCGGGGCACCGCGATCGGTCGCGACGCCTTGGGCTGAAGCGGGACGTAAGGCTGCCACGCGAGGACGTGGGCGGCGAGGATCGGGCGCACGAGTTCTTCGAGGACGGAGGTTTCCGTCGTCGTCAGTTCGCGCGGCGTTCCCGCTCCGTCTCCCCGCCCTCCGAGAATGCGATCGATCGCCGCGTAGGCGAGGGCATGGTCGACCGCGAGGAACGCGGGTTCACGAATCGGAGCCATGTCGGGCATCCACGCGACGGCGGGTTCGGCGCACGCCTCGCGCAGGGTCCCGAAGCGCTGTTGGTCGAAGGCTTCGAGGATCACGTCGACGTCGCGGTTGAGCAACGTCGACAGATCGTTGCGCAAGGCGCGCGCCGCCTGCTCGTGACGCAGCACGAGCGCTTCGAGCACCGGACGCGGAACGCGGGACGGCGTCTCGAGTTCGTAGGACGCCACCGCCGACGCGTCGGTCGGAGACGCGGAGCCGCGCACCGTGGCGAACACGGCGTCGATCTCGGGAAGCGTCAGGTGTCGGTCCTTCATCACGGTGATTGCGAACGCGCGGCGCGTTCACCTCTCCGTGGTCATCTTTCGGCGGAAAGCCCTTTGTTCTTGCGCACGTTTTCGCGAAATCCGCCGACTCGCCCGCCCCCCTCCGGGACACCGTCGGGAAGTCCGACGGAATGTCGGATTCTCCGACAGCGAGGCGCGCCTCCGCGGGCGCGCGGGGCGCTACGCCAGGACGCCGCCGTCGAGGGTGAGCGCTTGGCCCGTCATCCCTTCGGCGATGTCCGAACAAAGGTAGGTCACCAACCCGGCCACCTCTTCGGGTTCAAGAACGCGCCCGATCGGGACGTCGGCCATCGCCGCCGCTTCTCCGGCGCGGGCGTCCCCACCGACCGCGACACCGATGCGCGCGAAACCGTCTTCCGCCATCGCCGTTCGGACCCACCCCGGGCAAATCGCGTTCACGGCGATACGGTCCTTCGCGAGATCACGGGCGAGAGCGCGACAGAACCCGACGAGCCCCGCTTTCGACGCACAATAGGCGTGGTAACCCGGAACCCCGAAGCGCGCGACGACCGAGGCGATTCCGACCACGCGTCCGCCGCCCCCCTTCACGATCGAGGGAAGAAACGCCCGGACGAGACGCATGGGGGCCACGAGGTCGACTTCGATCCGAAGGTCGAACGCCGACGCGTCACGGTCGTCGAGAGGAGAGGGGCCTCCGAGAGCCGCGTTCAGAACGAGGATCGACAACGGGGATCCGCCCCAGCGCGCGGCCAACAGATCGACGGAATCGCGCCGCGCGAGATCCGCCGTCATGACGTCGACGGTCGCGCCGCACGCGACGGCCTCCGCGGCCACGGCGTCGAGCGCATCGCGCCGTCGCCCCGTGAGGAGGAGGTCGCAACCCGCCTTCGCGAGACCGATCGCCACGGCGCGGCCGATGCCGCTCCCCGCCCCCGTCACCAAGGCCCGACGTCGTCCCGCATGATCCATGTCCCCATCATGACAGGTTCGCCGCTTCACTGGTAGAGTCCTCCGTCATGACGTCCCCCACCCTCGTCATCCTCGCCGCGGGCATGGGCTCGCGCTACGGCGGCCTGAAGCAGATGGACCCGGTCGGCCCGGGCGGGACGATCATGGACTATTCGGTCTACGACGCGATGCGTGCGGGATTCGGCGACGTCGTCTTCATCATCCGCCCCGACATCGAAGACGCCTTTCGCGGATGGGTGGCGTCACGCTGCGCCCGCAAGTTGCCGACGACCTTCGTTCACCAAGTGGTCGGCGACATGCCCGACGGACGCGTTCCGCCGACCGATCGCACGAAGCCGTGGGGCACTGCGCACGCCGTGCGTGCCGCGCGCCATGCGGTGAAAGGTCCCTTCGCGGTGATCAACGCGGACGACTTCTACGGACGCGGCACCTTCACAGCGCTCGGCGACTTCTTGTCCCGTCCGCGTCGGGCGTCGGAGTGGGCGATGGTCGGGTTCCGCCTCGTCGACACGCTCGCGGCGTCGGGGGGCGTCTCCCGCGGCGTCTGCGGCGTGCGCGACGGACACCTCGAAGGCGTCGTGGAAACGCACGAACTCGCGGCCGACGGAGAGATGGTCCGCGGACGCGGCCCCGACGGCCCGGTCACGCTGCCTCCGAACACTCCCGTGTCCATGAACACGTGGGGATTCTCGACCGCGATCTTTCCCGTGTTGGAATCGGGATTCCGAAGGTTCCTCGACGGAGAAGGCGGCGCGGGCAAGGGCGAATTCGGACTCCCCGCCGCGGTCCAGTCGGCCATCGACGCGGGACTCGCGAGCGTCGAAGTGTTGCCGGGAACCGAACGTTGGTGCGGCTTGACGCATGCGGCCGACCGCGCGGAAGTCCGCGCGACGCTCGAATCCGCCACCGCACGCGGCGACTACCCCGTCGATCTTTGGGGGACGCCGTGACTCCGTCCGATCTCGCCACCGTGACCCACGTCGCCGAGCAATTCCGCCTCGGCGGTGCGGTGACCTCCGTCGCGGTGTTCTCCGGCGGCCACATCAATCGCTCCTACTTGGTGGCGACGGACGCTCCCGGCGACTCCAAACGCTTCCTGGTTCAGGCCGTCAACACCGCGGTCTTCAAATCTCCGTTCGCGGTGATGGACAACATCGAGCGCGTGACGTCCCACCTGCGAGGTCGCCTGCTCCGCGACGGCGCGACGGACGTCTCGCGTCGCGTGCTCGAACTCGTGAAGACCCAAGCCGGGCCCGTGTGGCATCACGACGCGAGCGGATTCTGGCGTTGCTACCGCTTCGTCGAACGGACGCGCGCGGAACTTTCGGCGTCGACACCGGAGCAAGCCTTCACCGCGGGGCATGCGTTCGGAAACTTCCTGAGGCAACTCGACGACTTTCCCCCGCCGCCTCTGCACGAAACCATCCCGCGGTTTCACGACACTCCGAACCGCGTGGCGGAGTTCACGAAATCCGTCTTGGCGAACGCCGCGGGACGAGCGTCGGGATCACGACGCGAAATCGACGCGCTGCAGCGCATGAGCGTCTACGCGGACGCGCTCGGCGTGCCTCTTCACTACGGCGTCATTCCTTGGCGTGTCGTCCACAACGACGCCAAACTTTCGAACGTCCTTTTGGACGCGGACTCGGGCGAAGCGATCTGCGTCACGGACTTCGACACGGTCATGCCGGGGACGGCGCTCTACGACTTCGGCGACATGGTGCGTTCGATGTCGTCACGCGCCGCCGAGGACGCGACGGACACCGCGTCGATCGACATCGATCCGCGTCTGTTCGAAGCGCTCGCGGCGGGCTACATCAAAGGTGCGCGCGGATCGCTGACGAACGCCGAAAAAGGCTTGCTCACGCTGTCGGGAATCGTGATCACGTTCGAACAGGCGATTCGGTTCCTCACCGACCACCTCGACGGCGACCGCTACTACGGTGCCGCACGTCCGAACCACAATCTCGAACGTGCGCGCAGCCAAATCGCCGTGCTCGAAGCCCTGATCAAACGACGGGACGCTCTCGAACGGATCGTCGCCGACCTCGCCTGAGCGTCCCGCCGAAATCGGCGGTCTACTTCGTCGCGGTCTTCTTGAAGACGTAGGTCACCGGATCCGAGAGGCGCCCGTTCGGGAGCATCGTCACCAGATTGACCGTCGTGTCGCGATCGATCGTGAGGGCGCCTGGAAGAACGGGCGACGCCGCGGTGGGGTCGGTTCCGTCGGTCGTGTAACGCATCACCGCGTCGCTGCGCCAAGAAACGAACGACGCCGTGGTCGTGGTCTCGAATTCGAGGCTGCCCGAAGCGAGACGCGGCGGTTCGACGTACGCGGTCACTCCGAGGCGTTCGAGGCGACGCGAATGGGCGTCCATACGCGCGAGGAAGTCCGTCCATCCGCGCCCCTCCTTGGGCGACCATCCGATTTCCGCGAGTGCGGCCAAACGCGGGAACGTCATCAGATCGAATCGATCGGGCGGGATCCGCTCGGTCCACACGTTGCCCTCGAGTCCGAGAACGTGACGGTGGCGATTCGCGGGCAACTCCGGAGGAATCGGTTCGAATCCGTAGACGACGTCGAGCGGAAGGAGCTTCATCCACGAAGCGCCGCCGTTCCGCTTGCCTTGCGGATAGTCGAGATAGCAGTGGGTCGTCGGCGAGGCGATCACGTCGTGGCCCGACGCGGCGGCGTCGATCGCTCCCTGCATCCCGCGCCACGACTGCACGGTCGCGTTCGGCGCCAACCCGCCTTCGAGGATCTCGTCCCAACCGACGAGCGAGCGCCCTCGGGCATTGAGCCAGCGCTCCATCCGGCGGATGAACCACGACTGAAGTTCATGGGAATCTTTGAGTCCTTCTTCGCGGATGCGGGTGCGGCACTTGGCGCACGCGTCCCAGCGCTTCTTCGGACACTCGTCGCCGCCGACGTGGATGTACCGCGACGGGAACAACGCCACGACCTCTTCGAGGACGTTCTCGAGGAACGTGAAGACCTCGTCGTTGCCCGCGCAGTAGACGTCGTCGTAGACGCCCCATTCGACGCCGACCTTCATTTCCTTCCCCTCGCATCCAAGGTTCGGATACGAGGCGAGCGCGGCGACCGAATGGCCCGGCATCTCGATCTCGGGAACGACGGTGATGCCGCGTGCGGTCGCGTACGCCACGACTTCGCGGATCTCGTCCTGCGTGTAGAAGCCGCCGTAGCGACCGCCTCCACGACCTTCCGTGGACGCGCGCCATGCACCGACTTCGGTGAGGCGCGGATACTTCTTGATTTCGATGCGCCAACCTTGGTCTTCGGTCAGATGCCAATGGAAGACGTTCAGTTTGTGGTACGCCATCAGGTCGAGCACGCGCTTGACGCCGTCTTTCGGCATGAAGTGCCGACCGACGTCGAGGAGCATGCCCCGCCACGGGAAGCGTGGACGATCTTCCACGCGACAGGCGCGCAAGACTTGACCACCCATGCCGCCGACCATGAGTTGGCGCACGGTCGCCGCACCACGGACGAGCCCGATCGGCGTCGCCGCGACGAGGTCCGCGCGCTTCTCACCGACTTCGAGCAGGTAGCCCTCGTCGCCGAAGCGATCCTTCGATTCCGGGTGCACGGCGAGCATGAGGTGTCCTTGGCGCGGATCCGCTTCGGCACGCCAGCCGTCGGCCGAGAGCCCCGCGATCAGGATGTCGCGCGCTTCGATCGCTCCCGCCGCGGCACCCACGCGCATGACCGGGCCGACGATGAGCGAGCCGGGGCGCTCGTCGTAGGACATCGGCTTCGGCACCAAGGTATGCGGGGCGGGCGGCGTCTCGACGACCAACGGAGCCGGGTCGCCGGAGGATCCGGAACAGGAGAAGAGAACGGTCATGGCGAGAACCGTGAGGGTGATGATCGAAGACTTCACGAGGCGTTTCCTTCCGTACGGAGCGACTTCAACGCCCGTACCGTTCCCACCGCGGCGACGAGGAAGATGCCCGCGCAGACGGTGGCTTCGAACGTCTTGCCGTAGATGACGAATCCCGCGCCGAAAAGGCCCGCATAGACGAGAGCGATTCCGGAGGTCCAACCGAGGATCATGGTCGCCGGGCTGTCGGGAGACATGAGCCCTCCGGCCATCGCGCGAATGCGCGTCCAACCGGGGCCCGCGGGGGTCACCTTCTTGTAGAACACGAGGAGTTGGGCGTCGCTCGTCGGACGGGTGACGAACGTCGCGACGACCCAAGACACGGTGGTGACACCGACCGACACGAGCAACGACCACGTATCCGACTTCGCGATCTCGGAAACGATGCCCATGTCCGACTGTCGGGCGAGGAGCAACGTGACGGCGACGATGAACGACGCGACCATGCCGACGATCTCGCTCCACGGATTCACCCGCCACCAGAACCAACGGAGGATGTAGAGAAGGCCCGTTCCGGCGCCGATCGAGAGCATGAGATCGAACGCGGACTTCGCGGTGTCGAGCAACGACAACGTGCCCATCGCGAGCGCCGTAAGGATGACGGTCAGGATGCGCGAGTTGCGGATGCAGGACGCATCGGTCGCCTTCGGATCGATGAAACGTCGCCAAAAATCATGGATGAGATACGACGAACCCCAATTCAGATGGGTCGTCATGGTCGACACGTAGGCGGCGAGCAAGGCGGCCACGATCAGCCCACGGAATCCGTTCGGAAGCAACGTCAACATCGCCGGGTAGGCGATGTCGTGTCCGATCAGTTTCGGATCGAGGTTCGGGAAGGCCGCCTGGATATCCTTCAATGTCGGAAACACGAGCATCGACGCCAAGGCGACGAGGATCCACGGCCACGGGCGCAGCGCATAGTGGGCGACGTTGAACCACAAGGTGCCGGCGAGCGCGTCGTTCTCCGACTTCGCCGCGAGCATGCGTTGCGCGATGTAGGACCCGCCGCCCGGCTCCGCGCCGGGGTACCACACCGACCACCACTGCACGGCGATCGGAAGGATGAAGATGGCGACCAAGGTGTCCCACGCGGGGCCGCTTCCGGGAGCGGCGAGGTTCGGGATCATCGCCAGCGTTTCGGGCGGCGTCTGCGCGATGAGTCCCGCCAAGCCGCCGACCTTCTCGTGGTCGAGTGCGTACCAAGCCGCCGCCGTCACGCCGACCATCGCGATCGCGAACTGAATCATGTCCGTGACGAGCACTCCCCACAGCCCGGACATGGATGAGAAGACGATGGAGATACCCGCGCACCACGCGACGGTCTTCCACGTGGGCCAACCCAAAAGGAGGTTGCCGATCTTCACGGCGGCGAGCGTGACGCTCGCCATGATGATGCAGTTGAAGAACAGTCCGAGGTAGAGCGCGCGAAAACCTCGCAGCATCGCGGCGGGCTTCCCTTCGTAGCGCAGCTCGTAGAACTCGAGGTCGGTGAGAACCCCCGAGCGTCGCCACAGGCGCGCGTAGAAGAACACGGTCATCATTCCGGTGAGCAGGAAGGCCCACCACGACCAGTTCTTGGCGACGCCTCCCGTACGCACGAAATCCGTGACGAGGTTCGGCGTGTCGGTCGAGAACGTCGTCGCGACCATCGACGTCCCGATCAACCACCACGGGGCGGAGCGTCCGGAGCCGAAGAACTCGTCGCTCGACGATCCCGCCCGGCGCATGTACCAAAGCGCCGGGGCGAAACAGACGAGCAGCGACAGGATGACGATGCCCCAATCGAGAAAGTTGAGTTGCATGGTGGGGCGCGAATCTACACCTTCCGTCGGCGGTCCGTCGGGTTTTCCGACGTTGCGGAAACCGACGTCGGAGGCCTCCCGAGGGGGGAATGTCGGATTCTCCGACGGCCGCGAACCCCGTACGGCACGGCACGGGCCTTGCACTTCGCCCCTTGCCATGAAATCCATCGGTGAACTCGAACGCCGCTCCGCGTGGAGCGGGATCCTCAAGAACCCGGTTCTCAAGCCCCTCGCTCTGAGCGCGGGACTGGTCGTGATCGGCTTCGTCGCCTTCATGGCGGTCGACGCCATGGGTGCCGGGCTGACGAAGCCGTCCCCCGAACTCGCGCCGACACCGCCCACGGCGGCCGAAGTCGCCATGGGCGAAAAAGTCGCCGGGGCCACGACGAACGGGCTTCCGGGCAAGGGCTCCGGCGTCGCCAAATCGGCGGCGAGTCGCCCCGCCTCGGCACGCACCAAAGCCGAAGTCCCGATCGCGAAGGACTCGACGCCCTCGCTGTGGCGGACCGGACTCGCCCTCGTCGGCTGTATGGCGCTCCTGTTCGGACTCGCCTGGTGGCTCAAGAACCACGCCCGCGACGGCCGTCGTGCACCGATCGGCGACAAACTCCTCAAGATCCGCGACGTTCTGAACCTCGGGCCGAAGCGTCAGGTCTTCGTGCTGTCGGTCGAAGGTCGGACGCTCGTCGTCGGACTCGCCGACAACCAGTTCACGCTGCTCACGGAAATGACGTGCGACGAACCGGCCCCGGCACCCAAGAAGCCCGACGGTGGACGCGCGTCGGACGAGCGCGCCTTCGAAGACGAATTGGTGGCGTTGGCGACCGCGTCGACGCCGACCGCTTCCTCGGCGCCGACGCGCACGCCGCGCGCGGAATCCGCGCCCACGACTTCCGATGCTCCGTCTCCCGCTCGGTTGAAGCTCGAAGCCGAAGCCGCGAGGGAATCCACGCCGAACACGCCGGTCGCCCCGGCGTTCCCGTTCAACCGTGAACAAGTCGATCGCGTGCCGCCGAAGTTCCGCCACCTCCTCAACGGCGCGGAACAAGGAGCTTCCGCGTGAGACTCCTCGCGCTGATCTGCCTCCTCGCGACGTTCGCCGCCGCTCAGGCACCGACGCCCGAGGCGACGTCCCACCGCATCGACGCGATGCTCGACGCACCGCTCGACGGCGTCGACGTCCCCACGACTCCGCCGTCGTCCGAGACCGCGAAGTTCAAAGAGGAGGACCTCTCGCAGCCGGTCAAGGTCGTCCTCATCCTGACGCTCCTCGCCCTCGCTCCGGCGCTCCTCATGACGGTGACCGCATTCACCCGCATCCTGATCGTGCTGTCGTTCGTGCGACGTGCGCTCTCGATCCCGGAATTGCCGCCGAACCCCGTCCTGATCGGATTGTCCATTTTCCTCACGGTCGTCGTGATGAAACCCGTGCTCTCCGAAGTGCAGACGAAGTCGCTCGAGCCGTATCTCGACGGCCGAATCTCGCTGCGCCAAGCCGCGGACAACGCCGCCGATCCGCTCGCCACGTTCCTTCGCACCCACACGCGGGACGAAGACATCCGGCTCTTCGTCGACCTTTCGAACGATGAACTTCCCGAGAAGGCCGAAGACCTCGGGCTCACCGTGCTCATCCCGGCGTTCGCGCTTTCGGAACTGCGCACGGCCTTCCAGATGGGCTTCCTCATCTACCTGCCGTTCCTCATTCTCGACCTCGTGACGGCGAGCATCCTGCTCTCCATGGGCATGTTCATGCTGCCTCCCGTGGTCGTCTCCACGCCCTTCAAGATCCTCCTGTTCGTCCTCGTCGACGGCTGGGATCTGGTCGTGCGCTCCCTCGTGAACTCCTTCTCGGTGTGAAATGACCCAAGAAACCGTCATCTCTCTCGCCCGCGAGTGCCTGACCCTCGCGCTCATGCTTTCGGCACCCGCACTTCTCGCCGGGCTGCTCGTCGGCGTGCTCGTCGCGATCTTCCAGGCGGTCTCGTCGGTGCAGGAACAGACCCTGAGTCTCGTGCCCAAACTGGTCGCGGTCGTCGGTGCGCTCCTGCTCGCGCTCCCGTGGATGCTCACCACGATGATCGACTTCACCCGCCGCATGTTCATGGGAATCGGAACCCTCGGAAGCCACTGATGGACTTCATCGGGAATCTCGACGCCGAAATCCGTCACGCGGGTCTGCACACCGTGCGGATCCTCGCGGCGTTTTCGGTGATTCCCGCCTTCGGAACCGGACCGTCGACGCGCTTCACGAAACTCGGGTTGGCGATGTTCATCGGGATCGCGATCGCGGCCGCCCGACGTGACCGCGGCTTCGTCGATCCGGGATCGGATCCGTTGCCCCTTCTCGGGATCGCGTTCCGCGAGTTCCTGTTCGGGCTGTTGCTCGGCTGGATCGCCCGGTTCTGGATCGAAGTGGTGCGCGGCGCCGGGGCCCTCATCTCCCACGAGATGGGCCTCAACATGGCCAATCAAATCGATCCTGCCACCGGAATCGCCTCTCCGCTCGTCGCCCACCTTTATGAAATCATCGCGCTGACCCTGTTCTTCATCA